>JBCBIX010000095.1:0-11253 GCA_038523965.1 Bacteroidota bacterium | reverse complement strand
TTCAACCTCGTATCCAGTATCCTGCGTAGCTCTTGCTCCGTGAGGTTCGTGCCCATGAACTTACCATCCGGATTGATCAAAAACTTAGTAGGAAGGTCTTTTACATCATACTGTTGGGCATAGCGCGAGATCATGATGATGGGGTTCACATCTATAATATGGTGAGGCCAGTCGAGCTGTTGAGATGAGATGATCTTCTTGGTCTGTGCGTCTGACTTCTCGAGGGCGATGCTTACGATATGGAAGTTATCCGCGTTTTTAAACGCCTTGCCATGATAATCGGCATAGAGGGATTTGAGCATCGGAAACTCCCTCCGACATGGACCACACCAGGATCCCCAGAAGTCGAGGAGTACATAGCTCCCACGGAGATCCTCTAAGGAAAATTCGCTTCCATCGATCAAGGTGCCAGAGATTACTGGTGCTGACTCTCCTGCATCGAAGGTCGGAGGCTTAAGAAAGAACTTGTACGCCAGTAGACCAGCTACGATCAGAATGATTATCGAGAGTACTTTCTTCATATTCAGACAAATTCAGTCGAAAACCGTCGACGGTTGATCAACTTTCGAATCCAGTTGGGAATAATGATCACGCCCAAAATCAGGTATGGATAATAGGTTATGATACGCCAGATAACTGCGGCGATTACAGCCACACCTTTGGACACGTATTCTTGATAGAACTGTCCGAAGATAATTTCCGCGACCCCACTTCCTCCTGGTGTCGGACTATAGGCGGTCACGGCATACAGGCTTTGACCTCGCCCTAAGAGTATCACATGATCCATAAGTGTCTGGGACATCTGCGGATTCAGTGCGATTAGGATAGCTGTAACTGTGAAAAATCGCAGCGCCCATGCCAGGAGCGTCGCCAATACCAATCTACCATGGAAATCTAAGGGCATCTTTCTAATCCGAAGCGAACTGGCCTCGATGTCTACGGCAGCTTTGAGAATACGATCTTTAGAACGTGAAAGCAGGCGCCAGCCCGCCATCCACGACAACAATCGACGAAGTTGTCTTGGCTGAACAAAAAGTCCGTAAGCCAAAAGAAGACCATAGGCTGCCATAACCAACCAGACCACGACCAATGTAGCACCCATGCCACTCCACACACCACCATCAGCGATTGGGTAGAACATAATCCTCCCGAACAGGATCAATACTATCGGAAAACTGATCACAAAAAACAGTGTATCAGCGATGATCGTATACAGCACGATAGACGTCGCCCTCGCGGCCGAAATACGCTCCTGGATCAAAAGGAAAAATGCTACTGCACTACCTCCAAAGTTTGTCGGTGACACACTACTGGCGAACTCCAGTATGGTCACTAACTCTACACTCTTCGGCCAAGAAAACTCCCCTTCGGACAGAGCACGCAGTCGATAGCTGTAGAGCATGTGTCTGCCTGCATACACCAGGATAGCCACGATCATCCATAGATAAGAACTGGGTCGCCAGTCGATCGTCAGGATCTCCTCAAAATTGACTTGTCGATAGATAAGATAAATGATGACACCAAGTCCTATCAGCGTAGGCAGGATGATCCTCCCTGGACGAATCGAATCAAGTACCTTCTCCTGCTCGATATCGAAGTGCTGAGAAGTGTCTTGATCCATGCGGTCATCTTTAGTCAAATGGGTGTCAAAACAAGCAAGTGGACTTCTTAATTGTTCAGTAGGTCAAGTAAATACTGGCCGTATCCACTCTTGATGTATTTCTGTCCAAGAGCCTCTAACTGATCATCCGAGATGAATCCCATGCGATGGGCGATCTCCTCAATACATCCAACCTTAAGGCCTTGTCGCTCTTCGATTACCTGAATGAATTGCCCCGCTTGGATCAGGGAAACATGGGTCCCAGTATCTAACCAAGCCATCCCTCGAGACATCACCTGCACTTCGAGTTCGCCCTGTTCGAGATAGTACCTGTTGACATCAGTGATCTCATATTCCCCACGATGACTGGGTTGGATATTCTTAGCGATATCAACGACCCTGTTATCGTAGAAGTATAATCCGGGTACAGCGTAGTTGGACTTCGGTACAGCTGGTTTTTCTTCTATAGAGGTTGCGATATTGTTCTCATCAAAGGCTACAACCCCATAGCGCTCAGGATCCTTGACCTGGTAGGCGAAGATGACCCCTCCTGAAGGATCATGTGCCGATTGGAGCATATCTGCCAGACCATTACCATAAAAGATATTGTCGCCCAAGACGAGCGCTGCGGCATCACCATCGATGAACTGTTCACCCAGTACAAAGGCCTGAGCCAGACCATTCGCCTCATGCTGGACGATGTAGGAGATATTGCAACCTATCGCAGCGCCATCACCGAGAAGTTGTTCGAAGAGAGGTAGATGGTGTGGGGTACTGATGATGAGGATATCGCGAATACCTGCCAACATCAGCGTACTGAGTGGATAGTAGATCATCGGTTTGTCATAGACCGGCATCATCTGCTTGCTCATAGCCAGAGTCAGAGGATAAAGACGTGTGCCCATGCCACCTGCAAGTATGATTCCCTTCATAACAGTTTTTGTTTTTTATGCGGAGTGCTTCCGCTTAGTTCTCGTGCGGCAAAAAAATGAAATTGGCTCCAAGCTCGCTTAGTACGAACAAGCAAAACTGCTCACGAGGATCCTTGTACACATCGATGAATGAATCAATTCTTTCTTCCTCGACAATCTGCTTGGAAACGAACTCCTCGAGTGTCGATGCGTGAATGCTCCATTTGTTATCTGCTTCGGCAGTCACCAGGGGAACTCCGATCTCTACTTCGTGCTGATGAACGACGAATACAGGATACTTAGACACCTCCTGATCCAATATCGAATCAACAGCCTGGGCCATGACCTGGCGATAGGGCATTAGTTCTTGTTTCAGCTGGAGAAGTCGTTCAGTAATCACGGCCCACAAATGTAGTTATAAGCTCTGCCACACATGTTACCTGCTAAAATTAGGATCCGAACCTCACCACAATTTGGGATAGGTAACAGATTGATTTCTATCCAGAATGATGTGGACAAGATTACTTTTGGAGGTCTTAAGTCACATCGTCATTATGAAGGCATACAATTTCAGCGCTGGACCAGCGATCCTCCCCCAAGAAGTATTCGAAGAGGCAGCTCAAGCTGTCCTTAGCTTCACTGATCAAGGTCTTTCGATCCTGGAGATCTCTCATCGGTCTGCAGAGTTTAGTGCGGTCATGGAAGAAGCCCAATCCTTAGTCCGAGAACTAATTGGTGTCCCTGATGGATATGAGGTATTGTTCTTACAAGGAGGGGCAAGTACTCAGTTTCTCACCGCTCCTATCAATCTGTTGAGTGGTGAAGAGACTGCAGGTTATGTCGATACAGGTAGCTGGTCGGCTAAAGCAATCAAAGAAGCAAAGCTCTATGGAAAGGTCTCTGTATTGGCCAGTAGTAAGGAGAGTAACTACACCTATATCCCCAAAGGTTATGACGTCCCCTCCGATCTGAAGTATGTCCACATCACCAGCAACAACACCATTTTCGGAACCCAATTCAAAGAATTACCCGATACAGACATCCCATTCATTGCCGATATGTCTTCTGAGATGTTCAGCAAGCCTGTAGATATCAGTCGATACGGAGTCATCTATGCTGGGGCCCAAAAAAATATGGGTCCTGCTGGTACTACACTTGTCATCGTAGACAAAGAATTCGTTGGCAAGCCTGTCAGGGATGTACCAACCATGCTCAATTACAACACACACATAGCGAAAAGCTCAATGTTCAATACTCCTCCAACCTTTGCAGTCTATGTAAGTATGTTGACGCTGCGCTGGGTGAAAAATCAGGGAGGAGTTCAGGCCATCCAGACGAAGAATAAAGAGAAGGTCTCTCTCATCTACAATGCCATAGACGAAAGTGACATGTTCACTTGTCCAGTACCAGTAGAAGATCGCTCAGATATGAATGCTGTGTTCTTGCTCAAGGATGAAAGTCTCAATGAAGCATTCTTAACGGCAGCAACAGAAGCTGGCTGCAGTGGCGTGAAAGGACATCGGTCTGTCGGTGGTTTCCGCGCATCTATCTACAACGCTATGCCGCTCGCTGGAGTACAAACCTTGGTTGATGTGATGAGTGACTTCGAAGCCAAGCATGGCTAAGATCCTTGATGTAACATGGACGATCGATCAGGTCGACATTCCAGTACATCTCCATGAAGAACGCCGATCTAACCGAAGGGTATCCATCACCAAAACTGGCATCCACATTCGACTACCGAAAACGCGGTGGAGAAAGGCGTCAGCAGTTGACCTAAGTTGGGCACAGGAATGGGTAGAAGAACAAGTACGGATAAGGCCATCACTCATCGAACCATTCAGACTTCGTGAATATCACAACGGCCAGCAAATCATCACACCAGCACACACCTACCAGCTTAGGATCAATAGCGAATCCAGAGCTAATGGCTCGGGAAAAGTCATAGGAGATACTTTACAGTTCCGACTTCCTAAAGACAGCAGACCGAAAGAAAGATCTCTTACGATACAGAAGCTACTCCCTAAGGTGATTGGAAAACATCAACTACCTCGGATTAGAGATCGACTCCATCAAATTAATGACCGCTATATCCGTCGTGAAATAAAGGCTGTACGGATAAAGGATAATAGCTCCAACTGGGGCAGCTGCTCATCCACAGGCAATATCAATATCGCAGCCAGAACCTTGTTAACTCCGCTATGGGTACAAGACTATATCTGCGTGCACGAGCTGGCTCACCTGATTGAGCTTAATCATTCTGCTCAGTACTGGTCCATCGTGGCTGGGATTTTACCTAATTATGACGAAGCCGAACGATGGCTTAAAACTGACGGCCCAAGTTGTCAGTTTTGATTAGGACTCCATCGGATTTGGCGTGTAGAAGAATCGCTCCTCTACGACCTTGCCGTCTGCCACCTTGTACACGCAGAGTTCTGTCTCAGCAGACCGATGTCCATTCTTAAAGGTGCAATCCAAAAACATGGTACAAGCAAAATGATCCTCGCCTATAATAGGATCTCCGACAGAGCTGCCATGCATTTCTTGTAGCATGTTATTCCAGGCCTCGCCCTTCTTTTGCATTTCTACCATTCCCTCTGCCCTTTCGATAAAGGCTCCCTGAGGCTCTATGCTTACACAGTCGGGGCTGTACAGTTCTTGATAAACTTCTTCGTACTTGCCTTCACGGCAGAGGGTGACAAGACGGTTGGCGACTTCAGTGACGGTCATCATGAGTTGTATTGTTTAGTCGTTTTTAAAATTCTGCTGAACCTTATCTAAGATACGGACGAATAGATTGACTTCTTGGTCATAGACACCTTTAAATCCGTCCTTCGCAATCATATTAAAAAGCCGTGTGGCACGTCGAAGAGTGTCATCTCCTTTAGGTGTTAGGTAGATACGCTTGGCTCGTTTGTTCCCCTTGGCGGAGACTTTCTCGATGATTTCTTTTTTCTCGAGAAGCTTAAGAATGCGAGAGATGGATGCGGGTTCCTTACGAGTGCGTTCGGCAATTTGAATCTGTGTGATGCCTTGTTTTTTGGAGATGACACTGATGACTATCCACTGGTCATAACTAATATCAAGCTCCTCCCGCTGAAACGAACGATTCACCAGATCCCGAAACTCCTTGATAATCTCCTCTGCAGATAATAATACCTGGGGAGCATTTCTGAGTAAAAAACTCATAGACGCGCCATACGAACCCCACTGACCACGCGTAACGCGAGCCACTATCGGGGCTAACAATTCAACAAAGGGGATTATACGCTGATGAAGGTATAGCGCGAATGTTAATCGTGTGTCATTTCACAAGAAGTCTGTTGACAGGATTGACGATAACTCTCATGTTGTATTCATGTCCCTCTGATCCATCAATTCCCTAATGCTCAACGAACAAGGATCACTACTCGCCACCCTCCAGTCCAGGACTTCTGTCTATAAACTCCTCATATAGCAAGGTATGTCTGCTCTCCATAGGGATGTTCCACCCCTTGATGAATAGATACTTGATCCGAGTTTTCATCTCAAACGGGTCTCCATCTGAGACGAATAGATTGGCAAGTTTGCCCGTCTCGATACTCCCCACCTCATCGTCGATACCAAAAATTTCAGCAGGAGCGATTGTAATGGCTTTGAGCGCCTCCTCTATTCCCATACCGTAAGTCGCCGCGAAGCCAGCATTGAATGGTAGGTTACGGACGTTTTCTGCATCTGTAGTTTGGATAGCCACTTTCACGCCAGCTTGCTGCATAACACCAGCATTTTTATAGTTCACGTCGTATCGAGCACTTGAGCGCCCAGGGATACTTAGGACTGGTCCTGTAATGACGGGTACGCCCGCCTCCGCAATCTCTTCAGCGACTCGATATCCCTCTGCCACTCCAACCAAGATGGCATCAACACCTGTCTCAGAGATCCACTCTATCGCAGCGATGATGTCATCGTCTTTGTTGACATTGATCAGGAGTTTTTGCTCGCCTCGATAGACAGGTAACAGAGCTGACATCTCTGGTTGATAGCGATCAAAAGACTGATTGGTCGCCGCTGCCGCACTATCGATCTTGTGATAGACTGCGAGTTCATCCCAGACCTCAGTTATCTTCTTTAGCGCTTTTTCTTTCGCCTTCTTAATATCATCCTCAGAGCGTCTGTCCCATCGCCCACGTTTACCCGATGATGGGAAGTTCATGACAACTCCTTCGAAGCCAGCCGACATCTGTTCAGGCGTGTAACCCTGTAGATGTATCAGTCCAGCAGTGCCTGGGAATATGCCGCCAGACGGTACTGCCAATGCTGTCGTTACCCCATTCACTCTTGTTACAGGTATGGATACCGAATTTGGATTGACAGCTGTCAGCGCCTGCATCTGTGGGATGATATCGCCAATCTCATTGTAGTCATTGGTCAGTGATACTGCTCCGACTTCGATAAGGCCAAGACGAGTTCCAGAATCAATGAATCCAGGATAGATGTGATGATCACTGCAGTCGATAATCGTTGTACCAGCTGGGGCAGTGATATCCACTCCTACCGCGGCGATGCGACCATCAACGATATGGACATCGGTGTCAGTCAGTGTACCCTCGGTGATCGTATGTACAGTCGCCTTAGTGAGTAGTACATTTTCGTAGGTCGATTTCTGAACTTGCTGGCCTCTGGCGTACAGCATCGACAGAATAACAATGAAAAGAGTAGCTACGTGCTTCATGGTCAGCTGATTCTAATGACGGTGTATATACTTAAGAGACACTCCTTGTAGGCATGCCTCTTGTTCTTCGGTTAGTGTATAGTCGATGTAGTTCGAAATGCTTTCTTCGGGATCGATTTCCATGCGCATGTCGTCGGCATCCTGATTGATATCAAATCTGACAACGCCATCTACTATAGTCTGCTGAGGTATAGCATAGATGGATAGTGGGTGCTGATCAAAGATGACCACATCACCCTCCTTTCCTACTTCGATAGATCCTACTCGATCTCCGATTCCGAGCTGTATGGCAGGATTCAGGGTGATGAGTCGCAGGGCCTCATTGTCGGTTAGATCACCATATCGTTGCGTCTTAGCAGCCTCATGGTAGAGGTGACGGATGAGTTCTCCACTATCTGAATTGATCGAAGTGACCACACCATTTCGGGTCAGGATCGTCGCATTGTATGCTGTGCTGTAGTACACTTCGAACTTGTAAGCCCACCAGTCAGCAAATACGGAGGCCATCGCACCATACGCGGCCAACTCTGGTGCCACCTTGAAGCCTTCATTGACATGTTGGAAACAGATCTTGTCCACTCCAAAATCTCTGAGCACGTTGACGAGCATAAGAATCTCATCAGCACGATAGCTGTGGCAGTGTACGATAATCTCGCCTCTGAGGATATCGGCCATGGTTTCCATCTTGAGGTCATAGGTAGGAGCCTCGGTTGCTGCGCTTGGGTTGGCATTATAGGCATCCCAATCAGCCATGTAGTCTCGGGCACTTGCAAAGGACTTGCGAAAAATGTACTCCACACCCATCCGAGTCCGAGGAATGATGTTATTTCCCTCGCCATGGACACGCATGGGATTCTCACCAAGGGCGAACTTGATGGTCCGTGGTGCCCCTTCCATCTTAAACGATTCTGGATCCTGCTCTCCCCAACGATGCTTGATCGTCTCGCACTGCCCACCTACAGCGTTGGCAGAACCATGCATCGCATGCGAGGTCGTCACTCCACCTGCTAAGGCACGATAGATCGATATCGCAAATGGATTGATCACATCTCCTACCGCGACATTAGCCGTATTCGGATCCGTTGCCTCGTTGACCACATCAATACCGATATGCGAGTGAGCATCAATGATGCCTGGCATAACGTACTTACCTGTCGCATCGATCTGTACGACGTCATCCGCAGAAAGGCCTTTCCCGATTCGAGATATCTTTCCATTGCGGATGAGAACGTCAGTTTCCTCCTTGACACCATCGGTTATGGTTAGAACAGTACCGTTCTTGATCAGGACATCTCCCACTGTCTGGGCATCCATGGAAGCAAATGCGATACAGAAGAGGGTCATCAAGCCAATCTTGGCCGATGTGGTTATCATGGTATACTTCTTCATTGCTGAGGTGTTGATACACGTTCACCCTTGATCGTGTAGGTTCCAAAACTTCCGACATCTACAGTTCCTTCGAAGGAGCTTTCGTCATAATTGACATCGGTATCAATCGTGGCATTCATACCCTGGACATTGACTTGATATGAATAAGTCATGTTATCTCCATCTAACTCTACACCTTCAACAAGAATCTCCTTGCCCGGTACAGCGCTATTCGTTAGGGTGAGGTTGTAGGTGTTATCATCATTCTTTGTTATGTTGACAGTGCCAGAGGGCTCGAGACCAGGCACTTCGATCACAAATGTGTAGTCTCCTTCTATTGCTACTGCGGGTGCCTCACCATTGGTTTTCTTTTTCTCTTTGGTCTCATATTCGAAGATCTGTCCATCGATGATGACCATTTTGACCTTGGACTTTTCGTCAAAAATGGGTCCTGTCATCACAACGATATTGGCCATTTTCCCATTGGCAATAGTTCCTGCGACACCCTCTATTCCCAATGTTTTTGCGGGTACTGTGGTAAGAGCAGCGAGGGCATCTTCTTCAGATAATCCTCCTGCGATCATCCTGCGGACAGCCGGGTGAATGTCCTTAGGCTTAGCTTCGAGATAACTGAACGATACTGGTATCCCAGCCAACGCTAATGCACTTGCAGCGGCAACATGGTTATCTACAGAGACCTTTTTCTTTTGCATCATTTCTTCACGCTCGATATCCTTCCAGGTTTTGTCCTCCTCAGCTGTACTATCCTGCTCGATGCTGAACTCTTCAGGCAGATCCAACGTGGCCAAGACAGTTGTCCCCGAGGATTTGATTTGGTCGATGCTCATGTCTGGTCTCCTTGCCTCAGCAATGACAAGATGATAGCCTAACTCTTGGCTTAGATGTATGGCACGGGAGACATGTGTATGCTTCTCTGCTAACTGATATACAGGTGCCTTTCCAGCACTGGCGAGCTTGAGTGCGTCGACAGCTGGAGTTGGTTTTGGGCGCTTGCGATTCTGAGGACGAGCAGCATAAGTCTGTTCGTACGAAGACTGGATCTTAGCGTTATTAACGAGGTCTCGCCAACGCGCCATCACACCTATTTCGGTAGACGGAAACATACCTCGAGAACCCTTCATCTGTAACCACGTCGCATGATTGTCTTTGAGGACGACCTCTGGATAATCCTCGCCACTCAGACTGATAATAGCTGTCTGACCTGGAAGCATGCGACCATAAGGGATACTATGAGAGATCGTAAAACCTTGCTTTCGCATTGCTTCGATCGAACCCTCCGAGATACTGTAGGACTCCGATAGTGGCTTCTCAGGGGTGATGCCCGCAACATCATTTGGTGGTGATCCAGGGCTTGCTACTTCAGGCCGGTCACCCTCTTTGGGCTTGGTGATACCAGCGTGTGAGGCAGCAGCGATGAATCCAGGGTAGACGTACATCGAATCCAGCTCGATCACGCGAGCATCATAGGGGGCATCAGCCACATTTGTTGCAGTGATCACTCCGTCACGGATGAGGATCGACTGTACCTGTTTCGTCTGAGTTGGAGAAGGTGTCACAACACCACCCTTCAATAGGATGGCCGAAGTCACAGGTGCGAGATCCTGCGCTGATAGCTTACAGGCCCATAACGTTAGCATCAGCATCATTATCAACGGTCCCTTCATAATCTTTGATTTGTACAAAGCAAGGTAGGGTTATTACGATGCTTCGGATTTACTCAGTCATTAGTTACCTGCCATAGCGAATAACGCCTTATCTGGCGGCATCATAGCCTAATTCGAAAAGGATCGAAAGTAAACAGTCCGCAAACCTGATGGAGTAAGACTACCCCTTGAGTCGATAGATGGCAGGCAAATCACGGCCCAACTCATCATAATCTAATCCGTATCCAACGACAAAATCATTGGGGATCTCAAAGCCAATGTAATCTGTAGGGACCTCATGACGTAGGGCATCGGGTTTGAGCAACAGACTGACCACTTTTACTGAGGCGGGATTACTTTTCTGCAGATCACGCAGCGCTGAGGCGATCGTGAATCCAGTGTCGATGATGTCCTCCACGATAATGACATGTTCATCTTTGAGGTCTGACTTGAGACCCATGATTTGGGTAATCTGACCCGTCGATGAGGTGCCTGAGTAACTCGAATAGCGCACGAACTCTATGCGCACCGGCAGATGCATTGCTCGAACCAGGTCTGCGGTGAAGATGAAAGAGCCATTCAGGATACACAGGACGATGGGCGAACGACCCTCGTAGTCATGGGACAACGTCTTACCTAATGCAGCTACCCGTTGCTGAATGCTCTCGGCAGTCAAGTATGGTTCGAAGCTTTTATCGTGGATCTGTATATCGCCCATGTGACAAACGTGATAAAAAATCAAAGAAGTAACATAGGTGTATAGCCATCTGCAATGGTCATTAAGGCAAGGAATAGGACCACCTACTTTGGCAACATCTTTGTCTATGTGAAGGTATTGTCATTTGTGGGTTATCCCTAAGAATAGGGGCTTCCTGGACGCTATCTTTATGACGCTGAAGGAAAATCCCCAAAAATTGGGATCCATGTCCGACAGCCGAAATCTATCTTTGAAGCACAACCAAATTAATTCGTTAACTTCCTCTCAATAAGAGACTTACA
>JBCBIX010000094.1:0-11364 GCA_038523965.1 Bacteroidota bacterium | reverse complement strand
ATGAACGGACGAACATGACTCTTGGTGATTCGACATATAATGCCATCTTTGAACAAATTAATAAACGGAAGTCATGTCCATTTTTCTGCTCATCGTAACAATTATAGTTGTCGTCACTTGATCAGTAGGATGGTATAACGATATATACGAAAGGCCATTCTTCAAAAAAAGAGTGGCCTTTTTTGATTTTGAAAACTATCATGATTAATAAATACAGCAAGGCAGTCACCCAAGATGAGACCCAACCAGCGGCCCAAGCGATGCTACATGCCATCGGCTTAGATGAACATGATCTGACGAAGGCTCAAGTCGGTGTGGTCAGCACGGGATGGGAAGGAAATCCGTGCAACATGCACCTCAACGACCTGGCTGCTCGAATTCGAGACGGTATCAATGCGGAAGAATTGATTGGCCTTGTATTTCATACCATCGGGGTAAGTGATGGTATCTCCATGGGCACTGCGGGTATGAATTATTCGCTCCCGTCGAGGGATATTATCGCCGATTCGATCGAGACAGTGGCATCTGCACAATGGTATGATGGTCTGGTAACCGTAGTAGGATGTGATAAGAATATGCCTGGAGCAATGATGGCTCTTGGAAGGCTAAATCGCCCATCTATATTAGTTTATGGAGGAACTATAAAACCAGGATACCATGATGGTAAAAAGCTGGATATCGTATCTGCCTTTGAGGCATTAGGCCAAAAGATAGCTGGTGAAATCACCCCAGATACCTTCAAACAGATAGTCCGTAAGGCTTGCCCAAGTGCGGGTGCCTGCGGAGGTATGTATACGGCTAATACAATGGCATCTGCCATCGAAGCACTTGGGATGACCCTGCCGAATAATGCTTCAAATCCTGCAACCAGTGATCAAAAGATCGATGAATGTGCACGAATTGGAAGTGCCATTCGTGTGCTTTTAGAAAATGACTTGAAGCCCAGGGATATCGTAACCTATGAGTCATTTGAAAATGCGATTCGCCTTATTACAGTGCTTGGAGGATCTACGAATGCGGTGATGCACCTCATAGCGATGGCCAAGGCTTTTGAAATTCCAATTACAATTGATGATTTCAATCGACTAAGTGCAATAACTCCATTTTTGGCAGATTTGAAGCCGAGTGGGTCTTACGTTATGGAAGACCTTCATAACGTAGGTGGAATACCAGGTGTCATGAAGTTGATGCTTAGAGAGGGACTGCTTCATGGTGATTGTATGACAGTCACTGGGGCGACCTTAGCTGAGAACTTAGCCGGATTACCAGATCTCGCTAACGATCAAAATGTTATCCACCCGATTACTAATCCTATTAAGGAGACAGGACATTTAAGAATCTTGTACGGGAATCTGGCAACAGAGGGAGCAGTCGCAAAAATAACAGGTAAGGAAGGTCTTCACTTCATTGGTAGTGCCAAGGTGTTTGATACAGAGCAGGCTGCGAATACAGCCATTCAGGCTGGACGAATAAGTCCCGGCGATGTAATCGTCATCCGCTATTGTGGGCCTAAGGGTGGTCCTGGTATGCCTGAGATGCTTAAGCCAACATCTCTCATCATGGGTGCGGGACTCGGTCAAGAAGTGGCACTAATCACAGATGGTCGATTCAGTGGAGGAACACATGGTTTTGTGGTTGGTCACATCACACCGGAAGCATTTACAGGAGGATTAATCGCATTGATCCAGGATGGAGATCAGATTGAGATTAATGCTATTACGAATGAAATCAAGGTTAATATCAGCAAGGATACGATCGAACTTCGTCGCGCGGCATGGGTCCGTCCAGATCGTCCAGTGACTGGAATCCTCAAAAAGTATAGATACACCGTCTCGAGCGCATCCGAAGGGTGTGTTACTGACGAATTTAATCGCGATAACTAAGCTCACAGTATTATGGCTGAGACAGATCACATCACCACCGCTACTCGTACCATGACTGGTGCTCAAGCCGTCTTGGAGTGCCTCATTGGAGAAGGAGTAGATCTCATGTTTGGGTATCCTGGAGGAGCGATCATGCCTGTGTATGATGCATTGTATGATTATCACGATCGACTAAGACATATCTTGACTCGCCATGAGCAGGGTGCCATTCATGCGGCGCAGGGCTTCGCACGAGTGACACGCAGGACCGGGGTTGCTATTGCTACAAGCGGACCAGGTGCTACTAATCTGTTCACAGGTTTGGGAGATGCATTGATGGATAGTACCCCGTTAGTCTGTGTTACAGGACAGGTGTTTAGTCATTTATTAGGTAGTGATGCCTTCCAGGAGATCGATGTCATTGGGTGTACGACCAGTATCACCAAGTGGAATTATCAGATTACCAGGGCGGAGGAGATTCCCGACGTTTTTGCGAAAGCTTTCTACATCGCCAATTCAGGAAGGCCGGGGCCTGTGCTCATCGACATCACTAAGGATGCACAAGTGGCCCAATTCGAATACGCGCCAGCAGAGAAGGTGGTGATCCGTTCTTATAAGCCTCGTCCGAAGATTCAAATAGATGACATCAAGGAGGCAGCTCGCATGATTCAGCAAGCTGAGCGTCCTTACATCTTAGCAGGTCATGGGATTCATATCGCCAAAGCCCAAGAGGTTTTCAAAGATGTTGTACAGCATTCGGGTATTCCAGTTGGCTGTACGATTCATGGACTTTCGACGATACCAACCGATCACCCACTAAATATGGGAATGCTCGGTATGCACGGGAACTATGGTCCCAATGTTCTCACCAATGAGTGTGATCTTCTGATCGCCATTGGGATGAGGTTTGATGATCGTGTCACGGGTCGACTCAGTGGATATGCTCCACAAGCCAAGAAGATCCACATCGATATCGATGCGGCTGAGTTCAACAAAAATGTTCCGGTAGATCTCTGTATCCATGCTGATGCCAAAGATGCACTTGAAGCGTTGAAGCCTTTGCTAAAGGAAGAGACCTATCCTCAGTGGTATGCAAAGTTTGAAGAATGTGCCGAGAAGGAAGATCAAAAAGTGATCTCTAAGGATCTGTATCAAAACAATTCTGGTGCACTTACCATGGGTAGAGTCATACGTGAGGTGTCAGAGCAGACTGATGGAGAGGCGATCGTAGTGACAGACGTGGGTCAGCATCAGATGGCTGCTGCTCGATATTACGAGTATCTCGGACACGATCAGTGGGTATCCTCCGGTGGAGCAGGGACGATGGGTTTTGGACTTCCAGCGGCGATAGGGGCTAAGATGGGCACACCTGAGCGGCACGTGATAGCCTTCATTGGGGATGGTGGATTCCAAATGACTCTGCAAGAGTTGGGTGTATGCTCCCAGCACGATATACAAGTGAAAGTTGTCTTATTGGACAATCAACACTTGGGAATGGTTAGACAATGGCAGGAGTTATTTTTCGAACGACGCTACAGCGCCGTAGAGTTAACGAATCCTGACTTCGTGAAGATTGGTGAAGGGTTTGGAGTTCATGGACATAAGGTTGTCGATGCATCAGAGATAAATGCTGGCATAGCTGCTATGCTTGCGCATGATGGTCCGTATCTGCTACATGTCATGGTCCAAAAAGAAGAAAATGTATTCCCTATGATAGCCAGTGGGAAGGCAGTAGATGAAATCGTCTTGTCGTGATCGACTTACGGACTACAGTAGATATTCCACGATGCTGGTTTCAAATGGTGGAGGACTCTGAGGGGCTGGATTTCCAGATGAATAGTGATCTACAGTTAGGCTCACTACTGAAGACCTTGGTGTCAGCTAAGGCATCGCCAAGTGTGTTAGAACTGGGTACTGGAGTTGGATTGGCTCTATCTTGGATGGTAGAAGGATTAGCCGCTGACGGATCTATTACCTCGATCGATCATGATCCTGCGCTCATAGCAGTTGCTCGTAGTTACTTCGCTGGTGATCCGCGAGTAGACATCATATGTGAGGATGCTGAAGGCTGGATCACCTCTAACCAGGAGGCTCGATTTGACATCATTTTTGCCGATACCTGGGCCGGAAAGTATCTCCTTTTGGAAGAGACGCTCCAGATGCTTAAGCCTAACGGAATCTATATCGTGGATGATATGAGGCCGGCAGATACCTGGCCTGATGGACATGAGGCTAAAGCTGAACATCTAATCAATTGTTTAGAACAAAGAAGTGATCTAAACGTGACGAAGTTAGAATGGTCCACGGGGATCGTCATCGCAACAAAAATGGAAATACGATCATGAAAGAGCAACCAATAGAGTCATTTACACTTACGGTATTTACAGAAAACAGAAGTGGGCTGCTCAGTAGAGTGGTCGGACTGATTACTCGTCGTAAGATCAATATCGAAACCCTAACAGTATCTAAATCCTCGATGGAAGGTATCCATCGATTTACAATTCGGATCGAGCTTACAGAAGACGTCGTTAAAAAAGTTGTCGCTCAGATTGACAAGCAGGTGGACGTCCTCAAAGCATTCTACTATCGAGATAAGGAGGTCGTTTTCCAAGAAATCGCCCTGTACAAAGTGCCTTCAGAGGCGATGTACAACAGTAATAAGGTAGAACGTCTCATTAGAAAGCACAATGCACGAATTCTGACGATCGAACCCGAGTACGTGGTCGTCGAAAAGACTGGACATGAGAAAGAGACAGAAGCTCTCCTGGACGAATTTAGAAAGATCGGTATCTATGAATTTGTTAGATCGGGACGGATCGCTGTTGTAAAACCAATGGAGCGACTTAATGCATACCTTAAGCAATTAGAAGAAACGACACAGGATATTTAATAACAGAAATTATAAATCAACACACTGTTCAGTCCCTAAGGTTATAATAATTCTAAGCGCTGGACAATTACAATTCTATCATCATGGCTAAGCTAAACTTCGGCGGAACAGAAGAAAATGTAATCATGCGAGAGGAATACCCTCTTGCTAAGGCACAAGAATCACTCAAGGATGAGACGATAGCCATCATCGGTTATGGAGTGCAAGGACCTGGTCAGGCACTCAATCTCAGAGATAATGGATTTGATGTCATCATAGGCCAGCGCCAGCCATCTCCATCATGGGATAAGGCTATTAAAGATGGTTTTGTGCCTGGTGAAACACTGCTTTCGATCGAAGAGGCGGCCGAGAAGGCCACCATCATCATGTACCTCCTTTCTGACGCTGCACAGATCGCCGTATGGCCTACGATAAAGCCACATCTGACAGCGGGCAAGGGACTGTATTTCTCACATGGATTTGGGATTACCTATAAAGAACGTACGAACATCATTCCACCGGATGATATCGATGTCTTCTTAGTAGCACCAAAGGGTAGTGGCACATCGCTTCGCCGACTATTCGTAGAAGGGAAAGGTCTGAATTCGAGCTATGCCATCTTCCAAGACGCTACTGGTCGAGCCTATGACCGGACTATTGCCCTTGGGATCGGTGTAGGGTCTGGATACCTCTTTGAGACGACTTTTAAGCGTGAAGTATATAGTGATCTGACTGGAGAGCGTGGTACACTAATGGGAGCCATACAAGGATTGTTTGCTGCGCAATATGACCTACTTCGAAGCAAGGGCCATTCACCATCAGAGGCCTTTAATGAGACAGTCGAGGAGGCAACAGAGTCGCTGTATCCGCTTATTGCAGAAAATGGAATGGATTGGATGTATGCTAATTGTTCGACGACTGCTCAGCGAGGTGCCTTAGACTGGTGGAAGAAATTTAGGGATGCGACCAAGCCTGTTTTTGAAGAACTATACGATAGCGTTGCTACGGGGAATGAGGCGCAACTCTCCATCGATAGTAACAGCAAAGCAGACTATCGTCAGGGGTTGGAAAAGGAATTAGACGAATTGAGAAATAGTGAGATGTGGCAGGCGGGCAAAACCGTTCGTGGTTTAAGACCTCAGAATGCCAAGAAGTAGACGCTTCTTAACTGACAAGGTATTGACTAAAAGGAGGTCCAGTAATGTGGCCACCTTTTTTCATTTTAATTGTAGAGGTAGCGACTCCGGTTGCGATCCAACTCTCTGAAAAAAGGATCTGTAGTATCTTTTATGAAGCGAATGGCCTCACCGGTAGACTTCATTTCAGGACCTAATTTCTTGTCCACATTTGGAAACTTATTAAATGAAAATACTGGCACTTTAATCGCATAGCCGTCCATGTCATTGACCATGTCAAAGTCTTTGAGTTTGTGAGTGCCAAGCATCACCTTAGTTGCAATATTCAGATACGGGACCTTATATGCCTTAGCGATGAATGGTGTCGTACGAGATGCTCTCGGGTTCGCCTCGATGACGAAGACTTTTTCCTCCATGCCGTTGCGAGCTGGTCGGATTGCAAACTGGATATTGATTAAACCCTTGATCTTTAGCGCCTTAGCTAATTTGAACGTGTGCTCTTTCATGGTCTCAATTGCAGAATCAGATAGGCTGTATGGCGGAAGGACGGCAGAGCTATCTCCTGAGTGGATTCCTGCAGGTTCGACATGCTCCATGATCCCCATGATGTGTACATCAGTCCCGTCGCAGATGGCATCGATCTCCGCCTCCTGAGTACGCTCTAAGAATTGGTCGATGAGGACCTTGTTCTCGGGCATATGCTTGAAGATGCTAAGGACTTGTTTTTCGAGTTCATCATCATTGATAACGATCTTCATCCGTTGACCACCGAGTACGTATGAAGGACGAACCAGGACAGGGTAAGAGACCTTGTTAGCGATCGCAATTGCCTCGTCAGCATCGTCGGCTACACCATAGTCGGGGTAGGGGATGCCAAGTTCTTTGAGCAGGTTGGAGAATGCGCCACGATCTTCGGCTAAGTCCATGTCTTCGAAAGCCGTACCAACGATCTTGATATCATTCTTATGAAATGTCTCTGCGAGCTTCAGAGCGGTCTGCCCTCCCAACTGTACAATGACTCCCTGAGGCTTCTCGAGATCAATGATCTCCTGAATGTGTTCCCAGTAGACAGGCTCGAAGTAGAGTTTATCTGCTACATCAAAGTCGGTGGAGACCGTTTCTGGGTTACAATTGATCATGATGGATTCATAGCCTTCTTCTTTGAGGGCTAACAATCCGTGTACACAGCAATAGTCAAACTCGATTCCCTGGCCTATGCGATTCGGACCTGATCCTAAGACGATCACCTTTTTGGGATTCGGACTTGGTAGAGACTCATTTTCAGCGTCAAAAGTCGAATAGAAATATGGCGTCTGCGCTTCAAATTCGGCTGCGCACGTATCCACAGTTTTGTAGGTCCTGCGAATACCAACTTCGTACCGATACTTGGTCACCTTGTCTGTATCAACCCGAAGTAGCCAAGCGATCTGAGCATCTGAGTAGCCTGCCTCCTTTAGTTTTCGAAAGAATCGGATTGGGATATCTTCTGGCACATTGTATTTCTGAAGCTCCTTCTCCATCGTGACCAGCCCCTTAATCTGTCGTATAAACCAGACATCGATCTTGCTTAGTTTATGGATCGTTTTAGTAGGAACGCCGAGTCGCAATGCATCCTTAAGTCGGAAGATGCGATCATCACTGACTTGTTCCAGGCGTGTTAGAATATCCTCGGTGCGAATCCACTCTTTTTTATCAGCTCCGAGGCCGTGGCGACTTTGTTCGAGCGATTGGCACGCCTTCTGGAGAGCTTCCTGAAAGGATCGACCGATGCCCATAACCTCTCCGACTGATTTCATCTGTAGTCCGAGTGTATTATCGGAGCCTTTGAACTTGTCAAAGTTCCAACGTGGCATCTTGACGATGACATAGTCTAATGTCGGTTCGAAGTAGGCTGAAGTCGTCTTTGTGATTTGATTTTTGAGCTCGTCTAAGGTATATCCGATAGCCAGTTTTGCCGCAATCTTAGCGATTGGATAACCTGTCGCCTTGCTCGCTAATGCAGAAGATCGAGATACTCGAGGATTGATTTCGATACAGATGAGCTTCTCGGTCTCAGGATCGAGCGCAAATTGGATATTACACCCTCCTGCAAAGTTACCCATGGATCTCATGAGCGAGATGGCATCGTTTCGCATGCGCTGATAGGCTGTGTCACTCAGCGTCATCGCTGGTGCCACAGTGATGCTGTCTCCAGTATGGATGCCCATAGGATCGACATTCTCTACAGTACAGATGATGACGACATTGTCATTCGCATCTCGCAGCAGCTCTAACTCATATTCTTTCCATCCCAAAACAGCCTGCTCGACCAGGACCTCATGTGTTGGTGAAGCATTTAGGCCCCGACGAAGAGCCTCATCGAAATCCTCTGGATGCATGACGAAGCCACCGCCTGTGCCTCCCAGTGTATAGGACGGACGGATGACGAGCGGGAAACCAATCTTTTGGCCAGCTTCTTTTCCTTCCAGATAGCTATTAGCGATATAAGAAGGTGCCACATATTGGCCGATGCTAACGACGTGCTTTTTGAATGCTTCACGGTTTTCGGCTAATTCAATGGCATCCAGGTCGACACCAATGAGCTTGACATCATACTTGTCCCATAAACCTTGCTTACCAGCCTCGATTGCCAGATTCAGCGCTGTCTGCCCTCCCATCGTAGCCAGCACAGCGTCGATCTGTCTTTCCTTGAGGATGGACTCCAGACTTTCTACTGTCAATGGGAGAAGATAAATGTGGTCAGCAGTCACCTCATCTGTCATGATCGTAGCCGGATTATCATTGATCAGGCTAACCTCAATGCCTTCTTCTCGAAGTGACCTGGACGCTTGTGATCCAGAGTAGTCAAATTCGCAAGCTTGGCCGATGATAATCGGGCCGCTTCCGATGATCAGAACAGTTTTTATCGAGGTATCTCTTGGCATGGCATATTAAAATTCCCGCGAATATAACCATTGCCTCTGACCGTCGATTACTGGCCTAACTGGCTCTACACACTTAGTTAGCGGAGATCATGTGCACGTCCATCTGTGGGTATGGTATGCCGATTCCCTTGGCATCAAAGGCTTTCTTGACTTGTTCAAGCATGTAGAATTTAGTCGTGAAGAAGTCTTCACTGTTGCAAAAAGGGCGTGTAGACAACATCACAGCACTATCACCATGCTCAGAAACCACAACTCCTGTTGCAGGATCATCTAAGATTGTAGGGCACGACTTTGCTACATCCAGGATGGTCTGTTTCGCCTGATCGATGTCATCCCCATATCCGATTCCAAAAGTGAGTTCCACACCTACGGTACCTTGTCCCGAGATATTGGTGATTGTATTGCCGGTGACGTTGCTATTGGCTACGATGATTCGTTGGTTATCCAGCGTTTTGAGCGTTGTGTTAAACGCATTAATGGCCTCAACTACCCCACGGTGTCCACCACCGATTTCTACCAAATGACCGACCTGAAAGGGTCTGAATATCATCAACATCACCCCACTGGCAAAATGACCTATGGTCCCATTAAACGCCATACCAATACCAACCATAAGCGCGGCGATGATTGCCAAGAACGCTGTCGTATCCACACCGACCATGCCAGCCACAGAAAATAGAAGCATCACCTTAAGTGCGATCGATAGCAATGATGTCAAAAAGCTTCTAAGCGTGATGTCCATATTACTCCGCTCCATCACACGTCTGACCATAGTGGTGATTTTACCGATGATCCAGAAGCCAATCATCAGTGTAACTATGGCAAGTGCGAGCTGCGGTGCGAAGCTGATAGCCTTGTCGAGGAGGTTTTGGAGAGAAGTTGCAATGTCCATTTCTATAATTTTTAAAATGAAAATACTGCGGGGAATATGTTGTATTCGTTATTTAACCTTTGGGTAGATGTTAAAAAAGCTGCTGGTATAAATACGCACTACAAATAAGTTCTGTAGTTGAATGCGCATTGTCTAACCTTGTGTCGATAATCTGATCTGGCGTATTCTAATTCGACCCATAAGGTGCATTTATAAGTTTAGCTTCTCAAGAGAATGCGGAATCATATCTAACCTATAAGTATTGCGATTACTTGAATCACAAGGGCCGCAGTAAGTCCACAAATCAGGGTTCCGGCAGAGTACAACTTATAACCTGTCTTGGTATCCATATTGCACATCTGGGTGACTACCCAAAAGCTACTATCATTGGCATGGGCGACAACAAGAGAGCCAGCACCCATGGCGACCACGAGCAATGCTTTGTCCATCTCTGACTCGAAACCTAATGAAGTAGCCAATGGAGCAATAATGGATGCTGTAGTGATCAGAGCAACTGTGCTTGAACCTTGAGCTGTTTTGATCGAAGCGGCTATCACGAAAGGCAACCAAATCCCCAGATGTAGTTCGCTCATCGATGATGCCAGCTGATCCGCAATACCTGACCGTTGTAGAATCGTCCCAAAGATTCCACCTGCGCCGGTGATTAGAAGGATGTTAGATGCGCTCTGAAGTGACTTGCCCACAAGCCCCGAAGTGCTAAGCATACTTCGATCCCAGTCCCGTGGAAGGGAAAAAGCCAGGAGTACACCAATCAGTAAGGCTATTACTGGAGATCCCAAAAAGTAGATGATGGACAATAGAAATGATGTCGATTCGTCTTCCACAGAAAAGATGGCCAACGACCTGCCAACAATTAATGCAATGGGAACTACGATGGGCAGGAAAGAACGAAGTGTACTCGGTGCATCACGCAATTTTGCTTCGATTTCGATCTCTGTGAGTTCAGGATTGGGATCGATGTAGACCTTCGAGGCGACTGATTTGGCAAACAGGATCCCAATCAGCAATGCCACAACACTCGCAGTCAACCCGAACAGCATAACGTATCCAATATCAGCATTCACGATGCCAGCGGCGGCGATAGGTCCAGGTGTCGGGGGCACCATAGTATGAGTGACCATGAGCCCCAGAATAAGGGCGATACCTGTCCCTGCGAGGGAAACTTTAGCCTTTTTTGATAGACTCTTGTTCAGCGGACTTAGGATGATAAAACCACTGTCTGCGAACACGGGAATTGATACTAAATATCCTATGATACCCATGGCATCATGTACACGATGGGTCCCTATCAATCGAAGGATGAAGGAGGCCATTTTATAAGCTCCACCTGACCATTCGAGAAACGAACCGATGATTACCCCAAGCAAAATGACCAGACCAACCTTCCCAAGAGTATCACCGAAACCTTCATTAATTCCAGAGACAAGCTGTTCGAGCTGCATCCCAGTGCATAGTCCGTAGGTGATAGCAGCAACCAGTAGAGCTAAGAAAGGATGGATGTCATATCGCGCTGTGAGTATAATGATGATTACAACACTGATGATCAGCATGATTATTTCCATAGTTTATGAAAGCTGCTTTATAAGGAATAAATTCACACTAATTCTAATTATAAAAAGGTTTTTCTAAAAAATTTCTTAAAGAGACTGAAGTGGAATATTGACAACCAATTAGAAAAATA
>JBCBIX010000093.1:0-11371 GCA_038523965.1 Bacteroidota bacterium | reverse complement strand
AAAGTATCCAAAGAACGCATTACGTGATCCTCCATTATTCTCACGACCAGATTGGAATCCAAAGAAGCTATTACCATCACCACTTATGTTGGAATGACCGGCATAGGCTCCAAAAAAAGCATTGGAACGCCCCTGAATATTTGCTCTACCTGCATAAGCACCAAAAAAAGAATTATCGCCTCCTGTCGTAGTAGAATAACCAGCCTCCACTCCAAAAAATGAATTTTGACTGGCCTCACTGTTGTAACCACTTTGGTATCCAAAAAAACTATTGTATGATCCACTACTGTTTTCGCTTCCGGCCAATGCACCGAAATATGAATTGTATGAACCTATCGAGTTGTCCTTTCCAACCCACGAACCAAAAAAGCTGTTGAAGCTGCCATTATTAGACTCCCCAGAGGAGATTCCAAAGTAGGAATTGTTATGACCTAATGTAACTTGATTGCCGGACCGGTAACCGTAAAACGAATTGTTGAAACCACTCCGTAGCAGCTGGCCAGATTCGAATCCAAAGAAACTATTGCGGCCAGGAGTGTTGACATTGGCATTGGCGCCAGATCGATAGCCCACGATCGTACTTCCAAATGGCACATTGAGGGATGCTGCCTCATGACCTATAACAACGCTTGCACCACCTACCTGGCCACGACCGACCTGATTACCCATGAATAAATTCGAGCGGAAACCTATTCCGACAATATTTCGGGCTGTATTCTGGCCGATGTACATAGAGGTTGAATCTCCAACTCGCGCCACCTCGAGATATCCTTCAATTTGAGTTAGCGGTTGTTGTTGCCCGTATGTGATGTTAATGACGGATAAGCATAGCAGCACATACCAAAACTTCGTTCTCATAATCGTGTAAATGAAGTGTTCAATGAGAGCGAATCTATTCGTCAGCTGTAGGGATCAGCTCACCCAGAATGGGGATTCGCTGGGGATGGCGCGATAGTCCAGTAGATTGTCGCATTGTTCCTCACCCAATCGGGGGAGTTCTAACCACGATACTCTTTCGGGGACTGTTCGAAGTATTTTTTGAACACTTTTGAGAAGTAGTTAGGATCGCGATATCCCAGCTCGAAGGCGATCTGTTTGATGGAGGCGTCACTACTACGAAGGGCTTGGCCAGCTCGCTCTAATTTATACATGGTAATGTATGATCCCGGAGTGGTCCCCAATTCATCTTTGCAAATTCGCTGAAGCTGCCTTAGCGATATATTCATAGCCTGGGCTAAATCACTTGGCTTAGTAATCTCCGTCAGCAGCGATGATAATGTCTCGTGAAGATGTCTCACCGTGTCTGAATGCTCGGTATCATTAAATCGCGGAACAGTGGATTTTGATTGAGTTATTCTTGATAATCGTTCGAGTAGTTGCTCATTCTGAATACTTGATTTTTGCACCAAATCTTGGAATCGCATAGCCCTCAGGTGCAGAACCCAAAGCAGATAGACAAGCATCCCCAGTGCCAGTCCCACGGTCAGAACAATCCATCCGCCTCGGTGGACTAACCATTGCTTCCAGATGGGGGTTGAATCCCCTAAGATGAGTGTACTCCATTCCTTTGGGTTTCCAAAATCAAAGGAGCCATTCCAGCTTGTTGCATAGAACCGGTCAGGTGAAATTACATACGTACGCCATTCTGATGGCTTAGAGAATTGGTTCAGATTGTTACTACAGATATCCACTTGAATGGAATCACCAATTTCTGGACGAATCCCCATCGGGGCCCATGGTATTTTCATTTCGATGACATAACCATCATCTACATCCATCGTATCATTGACCGTGCCACGAACCCGGGTGGAAGATTCTAAATAGTATTCGGCACCATAATTCTCCTTTGGTACGGTGATTAGAGGATCTTTCATCCGTTCATCTGTCACAGTATAGATGGTATAGTCACCTTCCAGATCGATGATAAGGTTATAATCGTTGAGATTCATACTGGAGTCAGAGTCATGCTTAGGATCGACATAGATCTCCATCCCATCATTACGCCAGATGTATGTATTCTGAATACCTACCTCTTCTTTAATTAAATTATTATCATCAGAAGCAAACCCTACGTACAAATAATCCTCATCCCATGTGAGCGACACCCGAGCTTGATTAATGATTGTAGAATCTGACCGCATTACATAAAATGTAAATGGGGTAACGCCTTTCCATTCCTTCAATGATCCATCCATCGTGACGTCGCCATACTGGTATTCGATGACTGGAGCTCGCTGGCAGTAACATGGATAGATTGTCGTCAGAAACACCACCACAATGAAGAAGGCCAGTCGGAGACTCATGTCGACAGCATTGAAATACACAAATGGCAATATGACATTACAATTTGCCATCTTGATCAAGCGTGCGGGCGTAATCATAGCCTTCCTGCCACCACACCATCATCTGCTCGGGATCAAAATAGAATGCATGTTCAGTCAGCACCCGTGGAGTAAAGATGAAATTCACAGTGACTTTTGGGTCATATACACTTTGCAGATGTCCGATATAAAGATCATTTCGCGATATGCGATGATGCATGAATTCCATGGCCTTTAGCAGAACGTCAAATGCATTGTTTGTCGTTGATTTTACCGGAACGTTATATCGAGGATTTAGTACAATTACATCAATATCAGTGGCACCAGCATTGATAGCTTCCTCGATGGGCGTCAAGCTTCCAAAGCCACCGTCAGCATATTCGTATCCATTTTTTTCAACTACTCCCATGAATGGAACAAAGCTGGTGGATGTCCACATCCACTCCGTAAAATCGTCATAATTGTAGTCAGATGCATACTTATATTCCACGGTGTTTAGTGATAAGTTTGAAACAGAAACGATGACCTTTTTCTTGGATTCTAATAAGCGTTGATAGAGCCCCGGAGTAAGTTCTTTTCTGATCGTTTTTAAGAGATTCTTATGCTCGCCAAACGTTTTCTTTCCTCTTAGGAACATCTGAAGGATGTTACGATGATTGATCTTTGTATACGTCCCTTGCTCTGTCCTTACGATGTTAAATGGGCTGATGTTGTAGATATCGGACTGCCGCACATTCGTATATGCATGCTTGATCCCCGCAACATTAGAAATGGCGAGGTGAGGCACCAACAGGCTTCCTGTGGATGTACCTACCAAAATATCATACTCTCGACCCTTGACGGTAAGTAGGTAGTCAGCTACCCCTCCGCCCCAAGCTCCTTTGCTACCACCACCTGAGATGACTAATGCTCGCATCCTTCCTGCTATGAACGGCCCCAAGATACGGTAGACACAAAGACCGAATAAATCAGGACATTACATATATCATATTTTTATATGTGTACCTTTATATTATATTAATTTGATCTGGGTAATTACATCATCTTCAGCGACTTAAGGTCTGTCCTTCTGGGATTGGTATGGACTATCGCACTGACTACGTCCAATCAGACTCATGCACAGTCCAACATTCCGAAAGAAGTCACGAACACCTATGCCCACGGTGTTATCTGGCGTACGACATCGACAGTCGATACGATATACTCCGTTCCACAACCAGACCCATCCGCCCAGCTTAGCCAACCCAAAAGTTACTTCAACCGTCTACGTGACAAACTTCTCGCCTGTGAAACACCCGATCACATTCCTTCTACAAAGACATTCTCTGTCTATCGTAAATCGTCACTCGATACTGCTCGTGTTCGCCTGTATTTAGAAGTCGAACATGATATTTACATCGCATTCGGAGGTAATGTTAATACGATCCTATATTGGATCGGACTGCAACAGTCACGACTCGAAGCCGTCTTTGCTCCTCACCTTATCCAAATTCAGCTGTCAGAAATTCTAATTTGGGACCAACCCGATCCATATAATGGCAATTTGAGTACGCGATTAGAAGTCTTCGGATCGAGAATAAAAAATGAGTTTTCTGGTGATGTAGCGCAACTAATCACCTCCGAAGTTGTCGGAGGTGGGCTCGCTCATATTAACAAGTTGTGTCGACCATATGATCCTGTCGACCACTCGGGTCCCTACAGCGTGATCGCTGGCGCCATGTTGGACCTGGATCCAGCAGACCAACACTTCTGGAATACTTACGTCATGGCACACGAGATCGGACATGTGATCGGATCTCCGCATACGCACTCCTGCACATGGGGCCCTCAGCAGAATCAGCCCTATGACGACTGCTACTCCTCTGAGGGTAGCTGCGGTGGTAGTATAGGTAGTCGTGGAACGATCATGAGCTACTGCCATCTGAACGGTGGAATCAATCTCGAACTTGGATTTGGTCAAGAACCAGGGAGCTACCTCAGAAGTATGCTCACTTCCAATCCATGTATAGATGGTAGTTGTCCAAAACACAAGAAGCTTGAGGTCAGCGGTGCCCCTCTGGAAGTGGCTCGGCAGACCATCTCCTCGAATGCGCATGTGCATGAGGCTACCATATACAGCGCGGGTACATCTATCGAGTTAACTACCGGGTTTCAGATAGGTCCTGAAGCGACTTTCTCCGCCTTGTTAGAAGGGTGTATGCCGACTCAGAACTAAGGACTGTAATACATAACACTCTTCGAAGATGCAGATGTCATATCTTTGTAGTGGTAGGGTTCTCCTATCCTTCCTGCTGACTCACTGACACTGCACAAAATTCACTAAGCAGGAATCAAATACACTTTATGACATTTAATGAATTAGGCCTGCATGAGCCTTTACTTCGTGCACTTGATGAAAAAAAGTATCATACTCCAACCCCGATCCAAGCCAAGGCTATCCCATACGTTCTCCATCGAAAAGACGTCCTCGGTTGTGCCCAAACGGGTACTGGCAAGACAGCAGCTTTCGCTATTCCGATCATCCAATTGATCAATCAAAAAGAACGCGATCAGTCAAGGAAACCTGTGCTTAGATCTCTTATAGTGACACCAACCCGTGAGCTGGCTATCCAGATCGATGAAAACATCAGAGATTATAGCAGACACACAGCTGTCAAGCATGCTGTCATATTCGGTGGAGTGAAGCAAGGTGCTCAGGTCAGTACCTTACAGCGTGGTATCCACATCTTGGTCGCTACTCCGGGGAGATTACTTGACCTGATCCAACAAGGATATATAAGTCTTGATACCGTTAAACTCTTTGTGCTTGACGAGGCTGATCGAATGCTGGACATGGGATTCATCCACGACATCAAGCGATTACTGAAGCTTCTACCAAAACAGAGGCAGTCACTATTTTTTAGTGCGACTATGCCTGATAACATTGTCCAGCTGTCCAACACCATACTCAAGGATCCAGTTAAAGTAGAAGTAGCCCCAGTATCATCAACAGCTGAGACAATCCAACAGTATCTCTACTATACGAATCGTACCTCCAAAGGGGCGCTACTCCTACACATCTTACGCAGCCAAGACATCGAACAGGTGTTGGTCTTCGGACGAACCAAGCATGGAGCAGATCGAATCGCACGAAATCTCAAAAAGAAAAATGTCAACGCAGCCGCTATACATGGCGATAAGAGCCAGAACCAACGGCAGCGTGCGCTGGCAGACTTCAAGTCAGGTAAACTGCGTGTCTTAGTGGCTACAGATATTGCCGCGCGAGGTATCGATATCTCGAAGTTGAGATATGTCATCAACTACGACATCCCCAATGTACCAGAAACATATGTCCACCGTATCGGTAGATCAGGTCGAGCAGGCGAAGATGGTGTTGCCATATCAATCTGTGAGCCAGAAGAGAATGCGTACATCCGATCGATACAAAAGCTTATCGGAAAAAAGATCGACGTCATCGAAGACAATCCACATCCTCAAACGGACAAACCCATGACGGACGCCGAAAAGAAAGAATGGAACAAGGAGAAGCAACGACGAAAACAAGAATTCTTCGCTAATCGCAAGAAGCGCAAGCAATCTTATAGATAGAGTGACTATTGGTCCAACTCCAAGATGAGGTTAGCTACCAGAGCGGTCCATCCTGTCTGGTGGCTTGCCCCAAGTCCTCGACCAGTCTCACCATGGAAGAACTCATAGAATAGATGCAAGTCTTTGCTGTGAGGATCATCTGTGAATGTCTGTCCAGGATCGGCATTATGATAGATGTATTTTCCATTTTCATCTTTTTCAAACATACTTAGGAGACGAAGGGAAAGCTCACGAGCAATTTGTTTCAAATTCAATTTGTTACCCGAGCCCGTTGGAAATTCATACGTATAAGTTGGCCCGAAATAATTGTAAAACTTACGCAGAGACTGGATGATCAAATAGTTCAACGGAAACCAGATCGGGCCCCTCCAATTAGAGTTCCCTCCAAACATCGCAGTTTCACTCTCTGCTGGAGAATAACGAACAGAATGTTCTCCATGATGATGAAAGACGAAAGGATGCTCATCATGATACTTAGACAGCGATCTGATACCAAAGGGAGACAAGAACTCATCTTCGTCGAGAAGTCGCTTCATGACTTGTTCTAACCGATATCCGCGCATGATGGAGAAGAGGTAGTATCCATCCTCATTTTTCTCCTCAATCCGAGAGATAAGAGATGCCAGATCGGGACGTGTCCGGATAATGCGCTGGGCGCGCTCTTTAAACTCTGTCAGACTATCGAATAAATCACTGTGGATGACATCCACTGCAAACAACGGAATGATGCCAACCAATGATCTGACCTTCAGTCGGCTGGTATATCCATTGTCCATCTGAAGCACATCATAGTAGAAGGCATCCTCATCATCCCATAGTGAGATATGTCCCTCTCCGATGTTATGCATAGCCCATCCGATGTTCAAGAAGTGTCTGAAAAACTTGGATGCCGACTCTTCGTAGGCTGGATTTTGAGTAGCTAACTCGATCGACATTCGGAGCATGTTCAGTGCGAACATGGCCATCCAACTCGTCGCATCCGCTTGCTGCATACTCCTGATCCCGGGCGGCAGGTGGTTCCTATCGAATACTCCGATATTATCTAATCCTAAAAATCCTCCATCAAAGAGGGCATTCCCGTCTCTATCTTTTTGATTCACCCACCATGTGAAATTGATCAGGAGCTTTTGGAAAGTGACTTCTAAAAACTGATAATCAGGCTCACCACTCAACTCACGATCTCTGCAGAATACTTGCCATACAGCCCACGAATGAACGGGTGGATTCACATCGCTAAAATTCCATTCGTAGGCAGGTATTTGGCCATTTGGGTGCATGTAATATTCCGTCAACATCAGTTGCAGTTGGCCTTTGGCAAAGTCTGTATCGACCTCCGCGAATGTCGTCGTGTGAAATGCCAGATCCCAGGCAGCATACCAGGGGTACTCCCACTTATCTGGCATGGAGATAATATTCCGGTTCGTCAGATGCTGCCAATCAAAGTTGCGACGCAGATTGCGCTGCGGAGGCATCTCACCAGGTCCACCAAAGAGCCACTTGTAGACATCGAGATAATAGAATTGTTTGGTCCACATGAGCCCACCCATCGCGGACCGAAGCAAGTGCTGGTGGTCAGGACGTCTAACTGCAGAAAACTGCGTCTGGTAGTAGTGTGTCGCCTCTTTGGCTCGACGTGAGATATGAGATTCAAAGCGTACCCACGGGTCTTTTTTCTTTCGCTTCGTCAGTCGAAGCCTGTACTTGCGATGTCCACCACCTGGGATGATATCGCGATACCAGATCGCCGCCTTAGAGCCTATTTTCTCTGGATTTATCGTTGATGCCTGATGCAACACATGATCATTAATACCATCCTTGACATATGCTGTGTCATTAGGGAAATTATAAATGCGCTCATTGTTCGTCTCATTCTCACAGAATAGCGGAGTTCCCCCATCGTGATAGATATAATAGCGACCATTTCTGATAGACTTGGTCATCAGCAGCCCCTCATCGACTACACTTATCTCAGGACGATCATATCGCGGATTGTGTTTCCAAAAGTTGCGAAACCAGACATGTGGTAGAACATGGATGGGATGATCACGAACAGATCGATTGTGTACAGAGATCTTGATACAGATATCGTCGATATCTCGTTTGGCATATTCGATATAGATATCAAAATAGTGCCCATCACTGAACACTCCAGTGTCCAATATTTCAAATTCTAATTGGTCTCGTCCTGTTCGATTTGCCTTTTCAATTTGTTCATACGGGAAGGTAGCATGACGATACTTGTACAGATATCGTGCATAGCTATGTGTAGGAGAAGAGTCAATGTGAAAGTAGAGCTCCTTTACATCCTCTCCATGATTCCCTTGACTATTCGTAAGCCCGTATAGGCGTTCTTTGAGGATGGGATCATTTTCATTCCAAAAGGCAGGAGCCAGACAGAGGATCTGCCGAGCATCACACCACCCTCCTATGCCTTCCTCTCCCCAGCGGTATGCATTGCTACGCGCCATATCATGCGTCACGTAATCCCAGGCTTCGCCATTGGGACCATAGTCTTCACGCACAGTACCCCACTGCCGCTCAGCGAGGTAAGGACCCCACTTTTTCCAAGCTTTCTCGCTACCATCTTGGATACGTGCATGCTCTGGAGTAGGGAAATTGGTTGGGGTTGCCATATGCTTATCGTCTATAAGATTCCGAAAGATAGAGGAGCTGATTAGAGGATGGTAGTCGGATAAAAGATGATGCCAGGGTAAGATTTAGGTTATAGATTCGATAATACCATAAATGCACCCACTATGATTACTATTAGCACCTTTCGATGTGCGCGGATTGTCGCTCTCCTCGCTGTTATCCCGTGGATGATAAACGCCCAAAATGTCCAGATGTATGTCGAAGCCGTAGATGGGGATAGTTTTGGCATTGGGTACTTGGCCGACGGAGAGGGAAGCGGTTTCTATGCAGATAGTATGGATACACATGGATTCTATTCCGATGAGGCGGCACGAGCTGGTTTCTACAGTAATCTATCTCAGCGAGATGGATTTTTTGAAGCTGGGTCTGTCCGACATGGGTACAGTAGTCTGAGCGCGGGTGAACATGGATTTGTAACAACGAATGCCGGTCTGAATGGATTCCAAAGTTTTAATGCCAACGAAGATGGATTTCATAGCAGTGGAGCGGAGCAGGATGGTTTTCATAGTCTGAATGCGGGAAGTTATGGATTCAGATCACAGAGCGCCACCCGGACGGGCTTTTACAGTCTGAATGACAAGGAGTATGGATTTCGATCACAGAACGCAGCGTTAAACGGATTTCACAGCGAGAATGCTGGTGGGAATGGGTATTGGAGTTCAAGTGCGACACTGCATGGCTACTTTTCGATAAATAGTACGCGGGATGGTTTTCGATCTGAGAATGCTATGGGCAATGGTATCTCCAGTTCTAATGCTGCAGATGACGGAGTCCAATCTTCTGGCGCAGGGGCACGGGCTGGCTTCTTCACCAATGATCAGAATTCCACAAATGCGTGTGTGTTCATCGCACATGGAGATAATGAACAACAAGATATCCTCCTCGGCGAGACTGGTCGGATCTCCGCACAAAAATCTGTGGTGATCAAATTAGATCTCGATGACAATGAGGCAAGCAAGTTTATCGTCCGCAGCAGCTCCAATGCAGATGTACTCACCCTCTTAGAAAATGGGAACCTCAGTGTAACGGGTTCACTCTCTAAAGGGTCGGGCACGTTCAAAATCGATCATCCACTCTATCCTACCCAGAAGTACCTGTACCATTCCTTCGTCGAGAGTCCTGATATGATGAATATCTATAATGGCAATGTCATCACAGATGAATCGGGCAAGGCCGTTGTCACACTACCTGACTACTTCGAGAGTCTAAACATGGACTTCAGATATCAGCTTACTGTGATCGGAACCTTTGCACAAGCTATTGTCTCGGAGGAGGTATCTGACAATTCATTCGTGATCGAAACGTCTGAGCCGGAAGTAAAGGTCTCTTGGCAGGTTACTGGGATAAGACAGGATCCATATGCTCAATTCCATCGAGTAGAAGTCGAGGTAGACAAAGAACCAGAGGAGATTGGTTCTTACCTACATCCTGAGGCGTACGGGAAGTCCGCTTCGTCTAATGATCAGCAGTAGAAAGGCATCTCCAGAAGTGTGACACCCGGTAGCTAAAAAATACTTGCTAAAAAATCGGTTGTCAGTGACAGCGCTCGTCAAGACCTTCATGACAGAATTATGAGGACATGAACTTCAAACAACTACACTTCTCCAATAATCCTATTGTCATTTGTAACGTGTGGGATGTACAGAGCGCACAGATTGCAAAACAATTAGGCTACAATGTAATCGGTACATCCAGCGGTGCCATTGCAACCATGCTGGGATACAAAGATGGAGAGGAGATTTCATTCGAAGAATTAGAATACATAGTTCGTAGGATCACCACATCGGTCGATCTCCCTCTAACTGTAGATTTAGAATCTGGGTACAGTAGAGAACCTGATACAGTAGTCGAGTATACTCGGAAACTTGCACAACTCGGTGTGAAGGGAATCAATATCGAAGATAGCATCGTCAAGAATGGTCGGTCGTTACTTCCAGCAAATGAGTTTTCTCGATTTCTATCTGAAATCACAGCTCAACTATTGGAAGATGAGATCGACCTCTATGTCAATGTAAGGACGGATGCATTTCTCTTGGAGCTTCCAGACCCACTGGAGGCAACGATTAGACGTGGACAGCAATACGCCGAAGCAGGTGCAAGTGGCCTATTTGTTCCCTGCATCGAGGAGGAAAATCACATCGAGACCGTAGTTCAACGCATCAAGCTCCATCTAAATGTGATGGCCATGCCAAAACTTCCAAGTTTTGAAAAACTAAATGAGCTCGGAGTCAAGAGAATATCCATGGGCACAAGCGTGTACGGGACATTGAATGAGTCACTGAAATGTCTACTCAGTAAGATCAAGGATGACCAATCATTTACAAGCATATTTGACCAATGAGTATAGTCAATCAAGCAAAAATCGACGAATACTACGAGGCGCTGCTAAATCGAGATAGTAAATATGTTGGAGTTTTCTACGTGGGAGTTAAAACCACATTGGTATTTTGTATATCCACTTGTCGTGCAAGAAAACCACTAAAAAAGAATACCATCTTCTATCGCACCTACGGCGAAGCAATTAAGAATGGGTTTCGGGCCTGTAAGATTTGTAGGCCTACAGAAAATTCAAATCAGACACCCGATCAAATCAAAGAGGCGATACGATTAGTAATAGACCACCCAAAGAAAAAAATCTCAGATTCAGTACTTAGAAATCACAACATAAGTCCAGATATCGCCCGAAGGTGGTTTAAAAAGACCTATGGAATTACATTTCACTCCTTTCAGAGGATGCACCGTATCAACAGTGCCTACAAGGAATTAAAAGATGGAAAACAAATAACTCATGCTGCCTATAATTCTGGATA
>JBCBIX010000092.1:0-11435 GCA_038523965.1 Bacteroidota bacterium | reverse complement strand
CGAATGTGCGCATGGCTTGAAACATACCGACGACCTTCTGGATGTGGTGAGTGACATACTCACTTTCTGGGGTGACCTCCATAATCGTGTAATGGATGTCCTTGTCAATATCATCATACCAGGAATGATGACGGTTAAGCTGGTCACCGAGAATAAGGCGAAGTGTCGTTGCCATGTTTCAAGCCATGCGCACATTCGCGGATGAGCTACGAGATCAAGGCCATAACGTCCACTACTTTGAGATAGATAGTGAGTCGAATGAGCAGTCATTCGCCAAAAACATCACCCTACTCCACCAAGAACACAGCTACGACATAATCCAATATCAAGAACCCGATGAATACCGGCTCGATCAACTATTGGCAGAGGAATTAGCGGAGATTGGTCCTACGATCGAAATGGTAGGTAGCGAGCACTTCTACACCACGAGAAGCGAGCTGAAGGACATGTTCGAAGGGAAAAAGCAATACCTCATGGAGACCTTCTACCGGCAGATGAGACGTAAGCATGATGTTCTCATGGAGGATGGCCAGCCCACAACTGGTAAATGGAACTATGATCATGAGAATCGAAAGAAGTTGCCCAAAGGGCATCAACCCCCTGAGCCCAAACTATTTGGCCGCGATGTTTCCAGAATAGTCGCTCAACTCGACAATGCTGGTGTAAATACCATAGGGTCAATAGACGACAAGTCATTCATCTGGCCAAAAAACCGGGATGAGGCCCTCGACATGCTGGACTACTTCGTCCAGGAGCTGCTACCCAACTTTGGCGCTTACCAGGATGCCTTGACCAACGACTATTGGAGTGTGTACCACTGTCGACTCTCGTTCTCTATCAATCTGAAAATCCTAAGTCCAGAGGAGGTTGTCAGAACGGTCGAATCCTATTGGTCAGAACATCAGGATGAGATCAATATCGCCACTGTAGAAGGGTTCATCCGACAGATCCTCGGCTGGCGTGAGTACATGAGGGGCATATACTGGGCATATATGCCGGATTATGAAGGCATGAACTACTTCGATCATGAAACCTCCTTGCCTCAATGGTACTGGACAGGGGATACGAAGATGAACTGCTTATCAAAGGCCATCGGACAATCCCTCGAATACGGGTATGCTCATCATATCCAGCGGCTCATGGTCACCGGTAACTTCGCACTTCTTGCAGGCATACATCCGGATGAGGTCGACCAATGGTACTTGGGCATTTATGTCGATGCCTTCCAGTGGGTTGAAATCACGAATACTCGTGGCATGAGTCAATTCGCTGATGGCGGCATCGTCGGCACCAAACCTTACATCTCCAGCGCGAGCTACATCAATAAGATGGGGGACCACTGTAAGAAGTGTTATTATAAACACAGCGTAAAGACAGGCGATAAAGCGTGCCCTTTTAACTCGCTCTACTGGAACTTCTTAGATCGCCACAGAGATCGATTGAGCAACAACCCAAGGATGGGTATGATGTATCGAGTCTGGGATAAGATGGACGACTCAAAGCAGGAAGAATTACTCATCCAGGCAGATAAATACTTAACCCACTTAGAAGAATTGTAAAGCCCTACTTACCTCCTACTGATATCGTGCGTGTCCATAGCACCTGATCCTCCACAGCCGCTATATCTGTTGTTTCGGGAAGCGTGCCAAAATGAATGTAACCATCCAGTTTGAGTTCCTCCCCGGCTTTAGGTTGAGTCCCGAATGGCATACGATTTTGGATATACAGCTTCCGAAGGTCAATGTTATATCGTTCAGCGATATCTGTCATTTGATCGCCAGCCATCATGACATAGGTTCCTTGAGTCGAACTTTCTCTACCGCTATCTGTGAAGTGAGCTGTTTGATCGGTATGGGAGGCCGTTGACGAAATAGGAACAATGTATTCATCAGTTGTCGCTTGGGGTGCTGGAGAACTCTCTTGGTAGGCGATGACTGGCTCCTGGCTATCATCCATGATTCCGAGATCAAGTAAGTACAACTCATATCGTTCGATGATGCCAATGAGTTTGCTGGGATAATTTGGATCGGTAGCATATCCGGCCTTGCGAAGGCCCTTTGCCCATCCTTTGTAGTCATAGGGGTCTAATTCAAACAAAAACTTGTACCGCTGCGACTTTGGATTCGTCAAAAACTGGGAATGCGCCCGAAAGGAAAGCGCCGGGTCATCATAGGCCCGAAAACAGCTTTTGACCAGGAGGCCATTTTCATAATCGTCATCCTCTCTGTACGCTTTCTTTCCGATCCAATCTTTGCCGCATTTGATACCAAAATGGTTGTTGGATTCCATAGCCAGAGAACTTCGACCACTGTTTGATTCTAAGATTGCCTGAGCCATTTTGATGCTGGCGGGAATGCCATATTCCTGCATTTCAGTTATAGCGATTACCTTATATTGGTCGATGTAGCGACGGGTTACATCGCTTGCGAAGGCAGCTGAACACACCCATAGCAAAAGCAACCCAGTGAGTATCGTCTTCGAATCTATCTGTCTCATATTGGCAGGATTGTGACTTAGAGCAGGACAAAGACTGTACCACGTTGTGGGTATTAATCAATTGACAAAAGACTTTACTACGATGGATTTAATGGATCTGCTCAAAAGCCAAATCGGCGAGCAAGCAATAGGGGCTATGACCAGCCAACTTGGAGGAGCTTCACCTAAGGCTACCTCCGCGGGTATGGATGGGGCGATGTCTATCCTCATGGGCGCTCTGGCAAAAAACACCAAAAATGAACAAGGAGCGAGCGCACTCAATAGTGCCTTAGACCGAGATCATGACGGTAGCATCCTGGATGACGTGGTCGGATTCCTTAATGGTACATCCCAGGCTACGAACACCCGTGCTGCTAACGGTGCAGGTATCTTGGGTCACCTACTCGGTGGTCAGCAAGGGCAGGCCGTAGAGCAACTTTCTAAAGCAAGTGGCTTGGACCAACAGCAGGCCTCGAGCATGTTGATGAAGATGGCACCTCTCGTACTCGGTATGCTCGGAAAACAAAAACGCAATACAAACATGGGGCTCAATGATCTCTCGGGACTTCTGGCTGGTGCTGCACAAACATCGCGTGCGCGTGTTCAAGGTGGGGATCTTCTCACTTCATTCTTAGACCAAGATGGTGATGGAAGCATCGTGGATGATGCCGCGAAGATTGGAGGGAGTTTCTTGAAAAATATATTTCGCAGACGTAGATAATCACGACTGAAACTCTTCACTATGCAAAAAGCTGCCATCGATGATGGTGGCTTTTTTTAATGATTGATGATAAACTATGCCGGACATTATCTTGAACCAATACCCGCTCCTCAAGGCACTCCATTTGGTTGCTATGGTGGCTTGGTTTGGAGGCCTGTTTTATTTGGTACGAATTTTCGTGTATCACGCTGAAGCCTTTGATCGTCCAGAGGCCGAGCGAGCTGTCTTGGTCCCTCAGTATGAGATCATGGAGGAGCGAGTGATGCGGATCATTTGCAGCCCAGCGATGCTACTCACCTGGACATTTGGCATGCTACTTTTGTTTTGTCAGGGCTGGGATTGGTTCAAAGTGCAATATTGGATGCACCTGAAGTTATTCTTGCTTATCCTGCTAAGTGGATACACGGACTACAATTCTCTCATCCGAAAACGGCTCAAAGGAGGTAAAATGGTAATGTCCTCATTTCGATTTCGACTCTGGAATGAGGTACCTACATTACTGCTCTTGGCGATCATTTTGTTAGCCGTCTACCGGAATAGTTTAGCTTTTGGACAGGCCTTTTTGGGAATCATTATTTTCGGAATGACCTTGTTCTTTTTTGCCAAGCGGTATAAGGCCATCAGGCGTAAGTCGAATACATAAATCCAGCACTATGAAGATCCTGAAGTACATCGGCATTATCGTCGCCGTCATCATACTCCTCTATGTGGGCCTATGTTTCTTGGGGCCAAAGAATTTTAACATGACGGAGACCAAGAACATCTCCGCTCCACCACTAACCATCTACAATATCCTCAATGATCTCCGCACGACGAGTCAATGGAACGACTGGAACCTACAGGACACTGCGATGGAAGTCACTTATACGGCGGTTACTACTGGTGTTGGTGCGCGTACCGAGTGGATCAGCAAAAAGATGGGAAATGGATCACAAGAAATAGTCGAATCTGTACGGCCAAATCGGGTGAAAACAGCCTTAGACTTTGATGGATGGGACGGTACCGATCATGCTGTATTTGAGATCACCCCAGATGGTCAACAATCAAAGCTCTCATGGACATTCGAGGCTGGTAGTAATGTACCCTTCCTCATGAGAGGAGGATTTCTGCTTGGCCGCATGAAGGCAGGTATGAGAAGTAGCTTCAAGACGGGACTGAAGAATATCAAGAAACTGGCCGAAGAGCGAGCGAATGATGATCTCTATAATGGATACCAAGTCCAACTAATCGAGCTACCAGAACGCAACTACATCATGAATCGTCAGGAGGTCGATGTGACGAAACGCCTCCAGTTCTATAGCACTCAGATCGGATCTCTATTCTCAAAGCTACAGCAGTCTAAGATCGATATGGTTGGCAAGCCAGGTGTACTCTATTTCCGCTGGGATGAAAACAAAGGAGTAGCTGATATGGCGGTAGCTGTTCCTGTCGAGGATGCGATAAGCATCGCCAATACCCAATCCTACACCATCCCTGCTCAACAAGCTATCCAGGTCGACTATCAGGGACCATACGAATTGATCGGTCCAGCTCATGAAGCAGTAGACGCCTATATGCTGGATCATGGATATCTCCAGGATGTTCCTACAGTCGAGGAGTATATCACTGATGCCAGTGAAGAAAAAAATCCTGATAAGTGGCTTACTCGGATCACTTACTTTTTCACAGAGAAAGGATAATCCTGCCCACTACAGCACGAGAATCATGCACCTAAAAGATCAAATCAACCCCTCTGGTGATCAACTAAAACATCTGTTTACCTCCTACCCAAAGGATACTCCGATCACCATGCTTAATCTCATCCGGTATAGAGGAGAAGTCAACGAAATGGATGGTGCTTCTGGTGAAGAGGTCTATCAATGCTATCTGGCCGAGGCTACACCATTCATCAAAAAAGTGAAAGGACGACTGATCTGGAAAGGCACCGTCCACAGTACGCTAATCGGGGATTCAGAGAATGAACCTCAGGTAGTTTTCTTGGTGACCTATCCAAGTATCGATCACTTTGCCCAAATGCTCCAAGACCCAGAATACCTGGAGGTAGCAAAGCTGAGAACGATGTCCATAGAGTATGGAGGGCTTATCGCAACTATGCAGAGTTATCCTCAGCCCTAATGCCAGAACGTCCAGAAAACATACGTCCAGACCTCCAGGAGCTACAAGATCGACACCGCTTACTAAGCGATGAGGAGCGACCTAATGCTATCGCAAAGAGGATAAAAAGTGGTCATCTCACAGCAAGACAATCGATAGAGCTCATCATCGATGAAGGCAGCTGGCAGGAATATGGCTCTTTGGTAATCGCTGCTCAGCGAGGGCGACGAAGCGAAGAAGATCTCATCCGAAGAACGCCAACAGATGGCCTCATCACAGGCACTGCATCTATTAACAGTATCTCCATCGAGTCCAGCCAACATAAGGCCTTAATCATGGCCTATGATTATACTGTCTTAGCTGGTACCCAGGGTGTCTACAATCACATGAAGATGGATCGCATGCTCGATATCGCACTACGGCAGAAACTACCCATTATACTATTGGCTGAGGGTGGTGGTGGTCGTCCCGGTGATATCGACTTTCCCATCATCGCTGGTCTGAACATCATGACGTTTAGCAAGTATGCCGCCATGAGAAATGTCGCACCTCGAATTGCTGTTGTAACAGGTTTCTGTTTTGCAGGAAATGCGGCGCTGGCAGGCAGCTCAGACATCGTCATCGCCACCAAATCCTCTTCCATTGGCCTTGGCGGCCCGGCAATGATCGAAGGTGGAGGATTGGGATCTTATCAACCTGAAGAAATCGGACCAGTCTCAGTTCAATCTTCTAATGGTGTGATAGATATCCTGGTAGTCGATGATACATCCGCTATGCACATAGCCAAGAAGGCGCTGAGCTACTTCCAGGGGGCCTCCGCATCATTCAACTATGATGACCAAAAGAAGCTAAGAGAGATGATCCCGCAAGATCGACGCAGAGTCTATCAGGTTAGGGAGATTATCCAAACCATATGCGATACTGACAGCATGCTCGAATTACGACAGGGATATGGTAGATCCGTTGTTACAGCCCTCGTTCGTATCCAGGGAAAGTGCTACGGTCTGGTGGCAAACGACTGCCGCAAAGAAGCAGGTGCCATCACCAATACAGCTGCGAAGAAGATGACACACTTCCTCCAGCTTTGTGATCGCCACAGGCTGCCGATACTCAGTCTTGTGGACTGTCCAGGCCTAATGGTAGGACCAACATCTGAGGCGGAGGGAACCGTACGATCCGCAGGCGAATTGTTCAATGTATCTGCTACGCTTAACGTGCCCATTTACGCTATTATCCTCCGTCGAGGATTTGGATTGGGAGCTATGGCGATGACAGGGGGTAGCTTTCATGCGGCCACCTCCATAGTCTCCTGGCCATCGGGCCAATTTGGTGCTATGGGGATTGAAGGAGCTGTCAAACTGGGTTTCCGCAAGGAGCTCGCAGCTATCGAGGATGAAAGCGAACGTCAACAGTACTACGACAAGATGGTCGAAGACATGTATCATCGTGGCCGAGCCATTAATATGGCGGCTCATCTGGAAATCGACGAGGTCATCGCTCCCGCAAAAACACGGGACTGGATTATCGCAGTCTCCTCATAAGGTGATCACTCCTCTTCCTGGACTACACCCTCTTCAATCACAAATGTGAACCCCTTCGCATCTGTTGACACCCGAACCAAATCGCCATCCGACATCTGTCCACTGAGTACCAACTTGGATAACTCATTGACGATCTCTTGCTGGATCACTCTCTTGAGGGGGCGCGCTCCGAACTGCGGTTCATAACCCATATCTGCTAAGAGGGACATCCCATTCTCATCCACTTCGATACTCATGTTTCGCTTAGCCAGATTCTTACGAACACCATTAAGCAGTAGGTCTCCGATGCGTTTGATCTCTTCCTTCGTAAGGGGAAGGAACATGATCTTCTCATCGATCCGATTGAGGAATTCCGGTCTCAGATTTTCCTTCAGATATTCAAAGACTTCCACCTTGGTAGTTTCGATGATATCTGCCCGATGCTCTTCTCCTACCTCTTGTAGATCCTCGAAGTTTTCAAGAATTGTCTGAGCACCCATATTAGATGTCATGATGATGATGGTGTTCTTGAAGTTGGCAATACGGCCTTTGTTATCCGTAAGGCGACCATCATCAAGTACCTGAAGAAGGATGTTGAAGGTGTCTGGATGTGCTTTTTCGATCTCATCAAGCAGAATGATCGAATAAGGCTTCCGACGAACAGCCTCCGTCAGTTGACCTCCCTCATCGTAGCCCACGTATCCGGGAGGAGCTCCCACTAATCGTGATACCGAGTGCTTCTCTTGGTACTCTGACATATCGATGCGTGTCACCGCATTCTTATCATCGAAGAGGACCTTGGCCAGAGATTTGGCCAATTCAGTCTTTCCTACACCTGTGGGCCCCAAGAAAATGAATGAACCAATGGGCTTACTCTCATCCTGCAGACCAGCACGCGATCTCCTCACCGCATCAGACACGGCAACCACGGCTTCGTCTTGTCCGATTAACATGGTACCTATCTCAGCTTCCATATTGAGAAGCTTGTCTTTCTCACTCTGTAGCATCTTCGAGACAGGGATACCTGTCCATCGAGCGACGATCTCGGCGATGTCATTGCCTGTCACCTCCTCATTCGTAAATCGAGAATCCTCAGGTAGTTCATGAAGTTTTTCTTCCGCCACGCGAAGCATTGCTTCCTTTTCCTTGAGATCTCCGTAGCGAATCTTTGCCACCGATTCGAAGTCGCTATCTCGTTCAGCTTTTTCAGCCTGATGCTCCAGTTCCTCGATCTGCTTCTTAATCGCTTGAATATGATCGACGATATCTTTTTCGCTGTGCCAAGCGGCCTTCTTCGATTCTAAAGCTTCTTTGGCATTTGCGATTTGCTTGTTAATTCGTTTAAGCTTTTTCTCATCATTTTCTCTTTTGATCGCTTCTTTTTCGATCTCTAATTGTCGTACCCGTCTATCGAGCTCGTCGATCTCCTCAGGCACTGAGTCCAGCTCCAGCCTCAATTTTGCGGCTGCCTCATCGATGAGATCGATGGCCTTGTCCGGTAGTTTGCGCTCCGAGATATAACGGTGGGAGAGTTCAGCGGCAGCGATGAGGGCTTCATCAAGGATATCAATCTTGTGAAAGACCTCATACTTATCTTGGATTCCTCTAAGTATCGAGATGGTATCCTCTACACTTGGTTCATCGATGGGTACCACCTGGAATCGACGGACGAGTGCCTTATCTTTTTCGAAGTATTTCTGGTACTCATCGAATGTGGTGGCTCCAATTGTACGGAGCTCACCACGTGCTAAGGCGGGCTTGAGGATATTGGCCGCATCCATGGCACCATTACCTCCTCCTGCTCCTATTAATGTGTGAATCTCATCTACGAATAAGATTACCTCTCCAGCCGAATCATTTACTTCCTTGATCACGGCTTTCAGCCGTTCTTCGAACTCCCCTTTGAATTTTGCACCAGCGATCAAAGCTGCCATATCAAGGCTGTAGATCTGCTTACTGAGAAGATTCTCGGGTACGTCCTGCTTTACGATACGCCATGCGATACCCTCAACGATGGCGGTCTTCCCAACTCCTGCGTCGCCGACGAGGATAGGGTTGTTCTTCTTTCGTCTGGAGAGGATGTGGAGGATCCGACGGATCTCCTCATCTCGACCTACAATCGGATCAAGTTTGCCTGACTCAGCACGTTCATTAAGGTTGATCGCATACTTTTTCAGCGAGTTATAGTTACTATCGCTATGCTGATCTGTGACTTTGCGCCCTTTACGCAACTGCTCGATGGCACCTTCGAATCCTTCGATCGTTACGCCAGCATCTTTAAGAAGTTGTGAGGCTTTGTCGTTGCCCTGTGCGATTCCGTAGAGAATGAGCTCTACGCTGATGAACTCATCACCGAACTTCTGCATCTGCTTCTTCGCCTTAGCAAGGGCTTTGTTTGCATCATTCGTTAGGTACTGCTTGTCAGAGCCTTCGACCTTAGGGAATGCCTCGATCGCCTTGTTGATCTCCTTGCGCAGCTGAATGACGTTGACCTCCATCTTGTTAAAAAGAAACTGAGCCAGCTGCTCATCAATCTCAAAGAGTGCCCTTAACAGATGGACAGTGTCTACTGACTGCTGATCCAAACCACCAGCGATCTGCTGTGCTCTTAAGATGAGCTCTTGAGCCTTCACCGTGAAACTGTCGTATGTCATGTGATGTCTTTAATTCTGGTCATACAATGACTCTTGGAGTATCAAATCTGAAACCACTGCCTTCAGAACTTCTCAAAAATGACGTTATGGCAGTCAATTCGTGAGAACGCATGTCATAATGGCTGCGGCGACCCTGGCCTCAGTTTTCTGGGATCTCACTACCGAATACTTTTCGCTCTGTAAAGCTATAGTACTTGCCTTCACCGACGATGAGATGATCGACGACTTTGATGTCCAAAATCTCTCCTGCGTCGATAAGCCGCTGCGTCAGCTCGATGTCCAGCTGACTGGGGTTGGGAATACCCGAAGGATGGTTATGACAAAGGATAATGCGCTTTGCCTTAGCCGAGATGGCAGCTTCGAATACCTGAGGAACATCAAGACTTACCCCGGCCGCACCACCTTGACTAAGTTTAGATGTCGAGATGAGCCGTGACTTAAGATCCATGAGAATCACCCAAAACTCCTCATGTGGTAAATCCTCGAGGTAAGGGGCCATAATCGCATATGCGTCACTGCATGTCCTCATCCATGGCCGCTTTTCTGGTGACAGGGCTTGTCTGCGTCGTCCCAATTCGAGTGCTGCACTAATGGTGATTGCCTTGGCTTCACCGATACCCTTGTACTCCATAAGCTGGGCCAGGGACCACTTGCCCAAACGATTCAAATCCCCGCTATCTCGTAAGATGCGCTTTGCGAGGTTCACTGCACTCTCGTCTCGCGAGCCTGAGCCCAGCAAAATCGCAATGAGCTCGGCATCGGAGAGTGCAGATTTTCCCTTGAGCATCATTTTCTCGCGAGGTCGATCTGCAGCATCCCAAGACTTGATGTTCAGGTCCGACATAGTACGGAGGAAGATAGCACTTCAGCCAACTGAAGCCAATTTCCACTGGACCTTAAGTCAAAGCAATTTTCTTAAAATGAAAAGATTAGCTTAATCACAGATTAGTCATCAGACCAAGATTGTAAGTTATCGTATGTACTAATCGGCGGATCTGACAAATCGAACTCCTTAGGCTGATCATCCTTAGGTTGGTTGAAAAGATTGAATAACGGAATATCAACCGTTGCTGCAATTTGCCATCTCCCAACCCGATCAATCGCGACCTCATTCTCCTCGATAGCGGCAGATCTCAAAAGAGGCGACCACTGGTATCCCGTGTATATAGTTAGCGGGCCAAGCCCAGGAAGGGAAAATGCAAAAAACGCCCCTGGTGCAATAATCTCTTTTAGAAAAATATCTGCGACTTCCGAACTATCATTATTAAATCGGAACGAAGTGATTGCACCAAGATCAAGTAGTGATAGGTGACCTCCAAGATTAAGTCCATTACAGGGGGTTCCGCTTACGGTCACGCCCACTGGGGCAGATACCCCAAGTCCATTCTGCCTTTCACCCTGACCATGAAACCACGAATACTCTACTCCCAAATATGAATTAATGGATACATTCAAATTTGAATTTCGCTTGATACGCCATGAACCTACGGGAAGTGCCGCTTGATCTAAGACTTCAGCAACATCATCTGAGTCCTCAGCTTCCAGGATATTCGCAACGAAGGTGCCGTACTTCAAAAGACGACTGGGCACCTTTCGTCTTAATTGCTGCGTATCATAGCTCACAATCTTACTTAGCTCAACCGAATCTCCAGTACTTAATGTGTGGTCAGGCACAAATTTTTGAATCATTAGTTCTGCCTCTCGCACTGACGTTTGATACGCCTCTGACATTTTACTCTCCCGTTTAGACAATTCACACTTTTTCTTCCTGCACTCCAATTGAATGTTAGACTCTAATATTTTACTTACATGGCTTTTTGCATTGTCGTAATCACCCTTAGATACGGGAGGCATCTCAAAATTCTTAAGGCTCACATTAGACTCATCTGTAATGACATTCTCATAGATACTAATCGCATTAACAATCGCCGCTCCGTACTTCTTCTTATTAATATTTGACACAAGATCTGC
>JBCBIX010000091.1:0-11685 GCA_038523965.1 Bacteroidota bacterium | reverse complement strand
TGCAAGGTCATCCTTAGTAAGTTTTAGATTATGCAATTACGGTTAGGTCCCGCTTCTGGGCGAGTTGCGAATATATCTAACAGACATAAATTGGCGAAGGTTTGCCGCCGATAACTCAACAGTAGAGGCTATAGTGTTTCGCCAGCTTTCATTTTCTCAGCATTCTCCGCTACTTGCAAAGCTTCGACCACTCCAGCGATGTCTCCTTCTATGATTTTATCTAAGCTGTATAAAGTCAAATTGATCCTATGGTCGGTGACTCTATTTTGAGGATAATTATAAGTACGGATCTTGTCAGATCGATCACCAGAGCCAACGAGGGACTTGCGCTTGGCTACTTGCTCTGACTGGTTTCTATCTCTCTGGGCTTCACGCACTTTTGTATAGAGCCGTTGTAATGCGATCTCCCTGTTCTTATGCTGGGAACGCGAGTCTGTACTTTCTGCGACGATTCCTGTGGGTAGATGGGTGAAACGTACACCTGATTCCGTCTTATTCACGTGCTGTCCGCCAGCACCACTTGCTCTGAAGGTATCTGTGCGTAATTCGTCCTTTCGAATATCGATGTCCTCCTCTTCGAACTTAGGAAGCACGACAACAGTAGCTGCTGAGGTGTGCACACGGCCCTGCGATTCAGTTTTTGGAACTCTCTGAACGCGGTGTGCACCAGATTCAAACTTGAGTTGTCCATAAACGTCATTCCCATAGACTTCAAGTACAATCTTGTTATATCCACCGACGCCCCCTTCGTTAACCGATAGTATCTCATGCTTGAATCCAAGTGTCTCGAAATACTTTAGATACATCCGCAGAAGATCGCCCGCGAAGATGCTCGCCTCATCACCGCCAGTCCCACTTCGGATCTCGAATACGACGTCTTTGCTATCCTCAGGATCTTTTGGGATCAGGAGATACTTAACCTTTTCTTCTAAGTCTGCTCGCTGGGCTTTAAGTCCTTCCAGCTCCGCCTGCGCCATCTCACGCATCTCCTGATCATCATCCTTCAGCATTTCTTCGGTTGATGTGATGTTGGATAAGACGTTGGAATACTCTTGATACTTTTCGTCGATCTCTTTTAGATCACTGTACTGCTTATTGAGCTTGGTAAATAGCTTCATATCAGAGACCACTTCAGGGTCACTGAGACGTTCCTGCAGATCCAAAAAACGAGCATGTATGGCTTCGAGCTTATCGAGCATAAGATGAAATCAAAATGTGCGCAAAACTACAACAACCCGGGTCGGACTGATGAGTAGGGAGATACGGAGGGATGATTAAGTAAACGATTGGGCTGTGTTAGCAGCACTTGTCCTTGATATGCTTGAGGACATCTGTTGAGACGCAAGGTCTTTTGACGTTATTCTTAACAAAGTCACGGAACGTTTTCTCTTGTTGGAAGAGCTTGTTGCACTCATTGTCTTGATCGCACGCTTTCAACAGATTCTCTTCGCTATCAGCATTGAGTCGATTATCGAGGTACAGATGAACTTGCGTAGAGAAGTAATTGAGTAAGCTTTTGTTTTCCATAAGAAGACGCTTGTCGACTAAGTGCTTTCCAAATTTAATAAACCTCTAACAGATATTCAACGGGCTACTTACACGGCTATTCTTCCTCCTTTTGGCCTCCTTTTTTCTTACCTCGATAGTCATGATAGCCACGTTTTTGAGCATAGGATTTAAGTTTTTCCTTAAGCATGTTTCGAGCTCTGAACAATCTCGATCGTACCGTTCCAATGGGCACATCTACAATCTTGCTGATCTCTTCGTACGTAAATCCTTCGATATCGCACAGTAAGATCACGGTCCTGAAGTCGATGGGCAATGAGTTGATCGCTATCGTCACTTCATCTCCCATCATGTTGTCAAAGAGTTCCTGCCGAAGATCCATGTAAGCTGGTCCAGCTGCAGACTCGCTGTTGTGGTAGGTGACGATCTCCTCGTAATCTACCTGGGTAGGACGCTTACTCTTCTTCCGATAATCATTGATGTAAGCGTTCTTGAGTATTTTGAACAGCCACGCCTTGGCGTTAGTTCCTGCGTCGTATTTATCGATGAATCGATACGCCTTCATATAGGTCTCTTGAACCAGGTCGTCAGCATAGCTTTCATTGTATGACAGATGGAAAGCAAATGTCTTCAGCGCATCGATATGCGGCATGAATTCATCATGAAAGACGTTGAGTTGGGTTTCTGTAGCCAAGTTGTCGAGGTATATGTCCCTTTCCTACCTCGGAAAGAAATCAGTTCATGCGAAAGTATCCATTAAAATCTGGGCTTCTGAATTAGAGAGCGATGACCTCATCCTCGGCGATGACATAGATGGCCTCAGCGGCCTTCGGATCTAAGACATGTAGCCCCGTGAAAGCTCCAAAAGCTGGAAGCACCCCATATCGCTCTGCAAAATAAAAGCAGGGTAGTCGAAGTCGCTGTTTTCCACGTCCGTGAACGACTGCACCCGGGTGGATATGCCCACTGAGATTGTAGCACCCATCCATTTGCATTGGCTCATGCGACAACAGAAGCCCATCGATGACGACGTGATCTTCATGCACTTGTTGGAGAACAGATCGAAAACGATCCATGCCAATGATGTCATGATTCCCCAGGACCAGCTCAAATGAAACGTCTGAGAATATCTGTATGAACTCCGCGAATCGATACCAGTCCTGATTCAGGTCACTATGGAAGAGATCACCAAGGATCATGACGCGCTCGATATCCACGCTGTGTATAAGATCTTCCAGACGAGCATAATTATCTAATGCTGCTCGCCTCGGGAGCGCTATCCCCCATTTCCGAAAGTGCTCGACCTTGCCAAGATGAATATCAGACAGCAGAAGTATTCGCTGTTCAGCCCAGTAGATCGCCCGACTGGCTAAAAGCCGGAGCTCATGCCCATGGACCTCATGGATAATCGCCAATCTCGCTCTATTCTGTCGTGGTAACGACTTGCTCCTCTGCGGTCAGGTTATAAGCAGCCTTGATCTTCGTCTCGATCTCGAGTGCAACCTCTGGATTATCTTCTAAGAACTGCTTCGCACCTTCTTTTCCTTGAGCGATTTTTGTCCCCTGATAGCTGTACCATGACCCACTCTTTTGGACGATATCGAGATCGACACCGAGGTCGATAATCTCTCCAGTCTTAGAAACTCCCTTGCCAAAGGTGATCTCAAACAAGGCTTGGCGGAATGGCGGAGCCAGCTTATTCTTCACCACTTTGACCTTAATCGGATTACCAACGATATTGCCTTCGCGATCCTTAATGGATGATCCAGACTTACGGATATCAAGACGTTGTGACGCATAGAACTTAAGGGCATTTCCACCTGTAGTCGTCTCAGGATTACCGAACATCACACCGATTTTCTCCCTCAGCTGGTTAATAAAGATGCAGCAGCAGCCTGTTCGCCCTATCGCCGCTGTCAACTTGCGCAGTGCCTGAGACATAAGTCTGGCCTGTAGTCCCATCTTAGAGTCTCCCATCTCACCTTCGATCTCTGCCCGAGGTGTTAAGGCTGCGACAGAGTCTACGACGATGATATCGATCGCGCCAGAACGGATGAGATTCTCTGTGATCTCGAGCGCCTGTTCTCCATTGTCTGGTTGGGAGATTAGAAGATTAGCAGTGTCTACACCAAGTGCCTCGGCATAGGTCTTATCAAATGCATGCTCCGCATCTATAAATGCGGCAATCCCGCCTTGCTTCTGCGCTTCTGCGATCGCATGTATGGCCAGAGTAGTCTTACCAGAAGACTCAGGACCATAGATCTCGACGATTCTACCTCTTGCGAATCCCCCCGTACCAAGAGCAATATCGAGAGATAACGATCCTGTTGGGATCGCCTCCACGTCAATAATCTGCTTATCTCCCAGACGCATGATCGTGCCTTTCCCGTAGGTTTTTTCGAGTTTGTCGAGAGTGAGTTGGAGTGCCTTTGCTTTAGGGTCTTTATCCTTAGCCATACCTCAGATTGTGTAGAAGATTAATGGTTGCCAAATGTAATGTAATCACGGGACTGCATATGCGCTGACCTTATGCCCTTACCCTACAGGTCGAAACTCTTCACTTTGCACGTAATGACTGCGATATCGTCTGGATACACTTGATCTCCTCGATAGTCATCAATCTCGCGAAGCAAGGAATCATTGAACTCGATGGCATTGCGTTGTCCATTCTTGGCGACAAAACGCTCGATCATCTCGTCCTCATAAAACTGGCCTTCCTCATTGGTCAAGTCGGCCAAGCCATCCGTAAAGCACATGACAAGTGCACCTTCTTCTATGGGTATTACTTCTTCGCGGATCTCTGGTAGACTATCAAAAATGCCTATCACCGTACACCCACTGGTCAATCTTTTAATCGATCCATTCTGGTAGAGCACCGGAGGATAATGGCCGGCATTGATGTACTTGAGTGTCTTCTGGCGTAGGTCGATCTCTCCGATAAAAAAGGTGATGAACTTATCACTCTTGGTGACCCTCAACACAGTCTCGTTTAGTGCATAGACGAAAGTCTCCAAGTCGCGATACTGGAAGATGAGGCTCTGGATCATCGCCTGAAAATTGGCCATCAAGAGTGCGGCTGCTACACCTTTGCCTGATATGTCCGCAATGCAAAAGACGAAACGCCCTTTATCAAAATCAATGAAATCGAGATAATCCCCACCGATATTGAAGTGAGGTTTATAGATCGTGGATACCTCATAATTTGCATTGATCGGCAGTGCGTGTGGGATTAGCATCTGCTGCACATTGCTGGCTAACTCGATCTCCTTCTGAAGGCGCTCTTGCGCGATCTGCCTTCTGAACAACCGTTTGTTCTCGATCGCAACAGCGATGATGTTCGTGATCGTCGTAATAAACTGAATCTTGTTGTAGAGGTCCTCCTTTGACTTGATGCCACCTATTATCGAATAAGCGATCGGCTTTTGTTTATGAAAGACTGGTATGATGATATCATAGTCCTGAAGTTCCGAGGGATCTCCATCCTTGATGGTATGCAGCCGTTTGTACTCGAACAGATGGGCAATCACCGTCTCAAGCCTCTCCTGCTTCTCGCTACTACTGTTGATCTGGGTAGCACAGTACCAGTCTTCCTCATCTTCTTCGGAGGGGATAAACAGACCCATGTCTGTGATACCCATCTCCCAGCTCAGAAAGGATCGATACATATTGAACAGGCCGTCCGCGGCCACATTATCGTTAATCGCTTGGGTGATGGTTAGGAGGCTCTTGATCTGCAGCTCTTTCAGACTGAGTTCCTTCTCTAACTTTTCTAATGCGGCAAGTTCTCTGCTCATCCAGCTCGCGTATTCTATTTTCTGCTGTTAACGATGTAAGAAACGATGCCTGGCCCACGTTAGAGGTCTTCTATTGTTCTTTTTTCATTTTCCAAAAATTTACGCCATGTGTTCAAGAAGTATTGGAGTTTTCTGTATTTCCTTGTTTGTCTGAGTATCCCTTCGGGCCCAAGACGCCAATTTCTCTAATCTCAAAGTGGAGACAGTCTTAGACACATCTATCGTCTATGACCCAGATAATTTCACAGAAACGCTAACTGTCACCGAGCGACAGGTCATCACACATATCGACCAACCCGAGGGCAGTGATGAGGTCCACCGCTCATTTGAAATAAGCGATAGTGGTATCGCCGACTTCCTGCTGAGCCAGGGTTATAAATTGATCGAGTATGAGCGTAAATCGAACCACCAGACGGCAGTTTTCGAAAGTCCTGATGGCAAAGAGAGAGTAGCCATCGGCATTAAAACACAATAGACCCACTCCTCGCTGCTTCCTTTGACCGTAATCAACCGCTACGAACATCAAACACGTCCCTGAGTGCGGTGCCTAACAAATTAAAGCAGAGGACTAAAGACATTATGGTCAGGATCGGGAATACTGCCAGATAGACAAAGCCACCTGTGGCATAGGCGTAGGATTCCTGCAGCATATTTCCAAGTGAAGGAGTCGGAGGCTGGATACCAAGTCCCAAAAAGCTCAGTCCCGCCTCAACCAATATGGCCGTGGCAAAGTTTGCTGCAGCCATCACCAAGATGGGGCCAGAAACATTGGGCAAAATATGTCTGGCAATGATTCGTATGTGATGATAGCCGCTAATCTTAGCCGCCTGGACATACAATTCGCTCTTCGTCTGTAAGACCTGGCCTCTAACAATTCGTGCTACATCCACCCACATCGTAAGCCCGATCGCCAATATGACAACTCCAAACCCTCTGCCCAAGGCCAAAATAATCGCAAAGGCCATCAGCAAAGTTGGAATCGACCAACTGGTATTGATCAGAAACATAATCAATCGGTCTGTATAACCTCCGAAGTACCCTGCCATGCTACCCAAAAACACTCCTATTGACAGTGATACGATGACCGCCAGAAAACCTACAAATAAGGATGCTCTGAGACCAAGGACAAGACGACTCAGCACATCCCGACCATACTTGTCGGTACCAAACCAAAACCGTCGCTCAATAATCTCAGGCAGTTCACCATCCATCTTTAGTTCAGCCATATCCTGATAGCTGATGACACCTTCGTGTGATATCTCAAGCTGACCCTGGGTGCTCCTAATGTCATCAACTGGAATGAATATCACATCATCCCGTTGTCCGCTTAGCATCCTGGATATCAGGGAGACTTTTTCCACCTCATAACTCTGTCCTCGCATGACAAACTGCTCGATGGACGTCGGAGATAGAAGGGCGAGCCTGGGGATCTGACGATTTGCATTGGGAGTACCGTCCGGGATGATCACATAGGCAAGTAGGCTTAAGAGTGTGGCCAGTGATAGCAAAAGGATACAACCAATGGCTGTTCGGCTTGATCTAAAATCCGCAAACTGTCTCGATCTGTATTGTCCCTCTCCCATCTGTGATGATAATGATAGGAAGTGCCGTTCATCACCCGCTTATCTTTGGATGGTTAAAAAGAAGATGTCTATGAAAATCACCTCTTGGAATGTAAATGGTGTACGTGCAGCCGTCAAAAAGGATCTGATCAATCAAATCCAAGAGAGCCAGGCTAACATCTACTGCCTTCAAGAAACCAAAGCTCAAGATGATCAAGTCACCGAGGCACTTCAAGACTTGGATGGCTACCACATATACTCCAATAGTGCTGTCAAGAAAGGGTATTCTGGCGTCGCTATTCTCACTAAGTGTGAGCCCCTCAGCATTTCCGCTGATATCGGGATAGAAGAGCACGATCAAGAAGGAAGGGTCATTGCAACAGAGTTCGACGACTTCACAATGGTGAATGTGTATGTGCCGAATAGTGGGTCTGGGCTGAAACGTCTGGACTACCGTAGCACTTGGGATGAAGCTTTTGCCTCTTATCTAACCGAACTCAGAAAGACCAAACCTATTATCGTCACTGGAGATTTCAATGTAGCACACGAAGCCATCGATCTCGCTCGACCTAAGCCTAACTACAACAAGACTTCTGGCTACACACAGGTCGAGATCGACGGGATGGATGGGCTACTCGGAGTAGGATTAGTAGACAGCTATCGGAATCTGTATCCCGAGAAGGTAGAATATACTTTTTGGTCAGTAAGATTTGGCGCGAGAGCGAAGAATGTAGGCTGGCGTATCGACTACTTTTTAGTGGATGAGAGAATCTTGACCTCGGTCGAAGACAGCACTATCGATACTGAGATTATGGGGTCCGACCACTGCCCGATCAACTTACATCTGAAATCATAAGAGATGGTTGTCGCGGTTAATATTTTCTAAAGCTGAAGATAGCTGGCTTAACTGGGCCTTATTTTTGCCTTTCATACGAAGGATGGGAAAATGGCTTCCATCCACACAGCACCTACTATGATTAACAACGCATTGACTTTACTGTTCTCCCTTCTGTTTTTATCTACTCAGGCGGCAGATTCGTCCCCTGTATCATGGTCATGGTCTGCTGAGAAAGTAGCCGAAGGTGTATATGACCTTGTCTTTACAGCGGATATCGAGACAGGTTGGACTGTTTACTCACAGTTCCTCGAAGATGGAGGTCCGGTTCCGACAACTCTGATTTTTGAAAATCTTGGTGGAGCTAATCTGGAAGGAGATGCGAAAGAGTCAGGACATAAAAAAGAAGGGAATGACCCACTCTTTGGCATCAATGTGATCAAGTATCTCTCTGATGAGGAATTCAAACTCGTGCAACGCATCACAGGTGCAAAGAGCAATCAAACCATTACTGGATACCTCACTTTCATGTGTTGTGATGATGAAAAGTGTCTGCCGCCAACTGATGTCGACTTCTCTTTTGACCTATCTACAGTCGGCGGCGGCCAGGGTCGTGCATCTATAGAGAACATTGATTCCTCCGAAAAAAAAAAGTCTTCCGAAAGTCCCGTCCAATGGACATACAGCATAGCTGAAGGTAGTGGTGACAGTCATCAGCTGACTTTTACTGCAGATATCGAAACGGGCTGGACCGTTTATTCGATGTTTATCGATGAGGGAGGCCCAATCCCAACTTCCATCTACTATGAAAACCCTGCGAATCTTGACCTGATCGGTGAGGCTACAGAAGTCGGAGATCGCAAAGCGGGATATGACAAGATCTTTGATATGGATGTGGTTAAGTTCCGTGGTGGGACACCATACCAGATCACTCAAGACTTTAGACTCGTCGGCGAGGATGCTGTGTCCGGTTTTCTTACTTACATGGCATGTGATGACAAGAAGTGTCTTGCACCAACAGATGTCGAGTTTTCACTTACTACGAGAACTTCTGCAGTTGCTCCTGTAGCAACAGCGACTGGCGATGGACTTAAGATGATCGATCAGGTTCGCCCCATGCTTCGCGAGACGTATGTGGATCCAATGGCCGCATGTGGTGAAGCAGATACTAAGGATAAGGGACTGTTATGGACTTATCTATTTGGATTTATAGGTGGCCTTCTTGCTTTATTGACCCCATGTGTCTTTCCAATGATCCCCCTCACGGTAAGTTTCTTCACAAAGGATACAAAACGAAAAGGCTGGGTAAACGCCTCGATCTATGCGCTCTCCATCATCGTAATCTATGTCGGAATGGGGCTGCTGATCACAGCTGTTTTTGGTGCCGGGGCACTTAATTCACTATCCACAAATTGGATAGCGAATACCATTTTCTTCTTCATTTTCATGGCTTTTGCCTTCTCCTTTTTCGGCTTTTATGAGATACAGCTCCCCAGTAGTTGGGTGAACAATTCTGATCGCATGGCTGACCGAGGAGGTTTGATCGGCATTTTTTTCATGGCCTTCACGCTGGCACTTGTGTCGTTTTCTTGTACTGGTCCGATCATCGGTACAGCGTTGGTTCAGTCTGCAACTAATCCTACTGGACCGTTTGTTGCGATGTTAGGCTTCTCCATGGCTTTAGCGCTGCCATTTGGCTTGTTTGCCGCCTTCCCTGCATTCTTGAATAATCTACCTCGATCAGGTGGATGGATGAATTCAGTCAAGGTCGTTCTTGGCTTTATCGAAGTCGCTTTGGCCTTCAAGTTTCTATCTGTAGCTGACCTGACAAGCCATTGGGGTTTGTTGCGCTACGAACTCTTCTTGGGTATCTGGGTCTTGGTCGCCCTTGGGATGGCCGCTTATGGATTTGGATGGATCAAGTTCCCTCATGACAGCCCATTTAAGAAGATCAGTATCCGTCGGTATGTGTATTCGTTCGGCTCCTTAGCACTGGCAGCATATCTGGCGATGGGATTCACCTACAACAAAGACATCGAGAGCTATGATGCTCCGAAGTTACTAAGTGGGATCGCACCTCCCAGTGGTTACAATTTCTTTTTAGAAGAGCCCGAAGTCGATCCGATTATCAAGGCTAAGTATCCTTCGTTTGGCAAATGCGCCAACGGTATCGATTGCTTCAAAGACTACTTCGAGGGATTAGCCTATGCCAAGGAACAAGGCAAACCCATCCTCATTGATCACACCGGTTATGGCTGTGTAAACTGTCGCAAGACAGAGGAATACATCTGGATCGATGATCGTGTTCGCCAGCATCTGAATGAAGACTATGTTTTGATCTCACTATACGTTGATGATCGAGCACCATTAGAAGAGGTTCTCCTATCCAAGAATACATCAGAGAAATTGCGCAACACAGGTAACAAGTGGAAAGACTTCCAGGAAGTCAACTTCGATCAGATTACTCAGCCATTGTATGTCATGGTGACTCCGGATGAACAGGTGATTGCGAACCCTCGCGGATATAAGGAAGGGACTGAGGGCTATCTCAATTATTTACGTTGTGGCCTTGAGGCTATCGAGCCGAGTACAGTCCAGTAGAAAGTGCATTTTTGGATCATGAGGAAGAATTCACTATTCCAACTTATCTGTGCGATCCTGGTACTTATATGGATAGCCTCCCCAGCACAAGCTCAAGTCACATTCAACGAGCAGCCCCAAATACGAGCTCTAATGGAGCACTATGTGACCATGGGTAAGACAGAAGACATGATCGACGGCTGGCGAATTAAAATCATCAGCACAACTGATCGCAGGAAGTTGGAGAGTACCAAGTACAAGTTTCAAACGACCTATCCTCAGTATCAATTTTCGCAGGAATACGAGGCACCATACTACTCTCTTAAAGTCGGTGCGTTTGAAGATAGATTCGATGTTGAGCCTTTGTTAGAGGAGTTTAAGAAGGAGTTTTCGACTGTAATTCCATTCAGGGATCGCATTCTGAAGTCAGAACTGTTCTCCTGGGATGTCGAGGAGTAAGTTTCAAAGAGAAGAATTTGATTGGCTTTTGCTGGGGTCCTATTTGGCCCTGGTCATCATGGGTCTATTGATGATCTACGCGACGACCTATCACGATGTTGCAGGAACTTCCATGTGGGCCATAGATTCGGCCTTCGGACGTCAGTTCATCTGGTCTATCATCTCACTATTTGCCGTCGGCGTTTTGGTCAATATAGATTGGAGTTTTTGGAATACCCTCAGCATCCCGCTTTACATCCTTGGTTTGTTAACACTGTTGATATTACTCGTTGTCGGTACCGAGATCAATGGCGCTAAGTCTTGGTTGATTCTGGGCCCCTTATCACTCCAACCCAGCGAACTGGTAAAGGTCTCGACGGCTATCTACTCAGCGAGCCTACTCAGTTCGATCCGGATCAGATTAGATCAATGGCAGTCCCAGGTCCAACTGTTATTGGTTATGGCTGCTCCTGCAGTTCTTATCATCCTTCAGCCTGATCCAGGCTCTGCTCTGACATTTGGCTCCCTCTTGATCGCATTTTATCGCAAGGGGATGCCGACATCTTACTACATCATAGCCGCAGCAACCTTCTTGACACTGATTTTATCCATGACACTTGGGTTTTATGTGGTGAGCGCAGGGATCTTCTTGCTCGGCTTGTTTGCTCTCTTAGACTTGGATCAATCGAGGACTACTATCGCCTTGGTGGGTATTACCCTTCTATTGGCCAATATCCTGGCGCATCGATACAACCTCATGAGGTACGCGGTTGTCTTGGATATCAGTATTTGCTTAGGGGCTGCAGTATTCTTTGGGCAGCGAAAACCATTGGTCGCCAAAGCCTCAATACTTGGCGGTCTCACCACACTTGCAGGATTGTCATACGTTACCTCTTATGCCTTCGAAAACATCCTCAAGCCTCACCAGCAGGATCGGATCAATGTCTGGCTTAAGCCTTCAGCTTGCGAT
>JBCBIX010000090.1:0-11746 GCA_038523965.1 Bacteroidota bacterium | reverse complement strand
CAGATTCAAATAATACTTGCACTACCCTGCCGTACACTTTTCAAATTGATTTCCTCTCCCATGATTATGGCTTCTATAATATCTCCAAACTGAGAGCAACTATAACTCACATCAGGATTTAGATCAGATGTCATAATACTCTTGTCCATACATGTCTCGATGGCACGATAGATATCCTGAGCCTCCTGATGAAGATCAAAATGCTCAAACATCATGGCCACTGAGAGAATCATTGCGGTAGGGTTGGCGATATCCTTACCTGCTCCCTCGGGATAGGAACCATGTACAGGCTCGAACAGACATCGCTCGTCACCTATGGAAGCAGATGGTAGTAATCCCAGTGACCCTCCGATGACACTGGCTTCATCTGATAGTATATCTCCGAAGAGATTGGCTGTGAGGACCACATCAAACCGTGTTGGATTGAGTATCATCTGCATCGCAGCGTTGTCGATATAGAGATAGCTCAACTCCACAGACGGATAGTCCTTAGCAACTTGATCTACAGTCTCTCTCCAAAATCTTGACGACTCGAGAACATTCGCCTTATCAACCAAGCACAATCGCTGTTCTCTATTCATCGCAGTCTTGAAGGCCGCATGGGCTATACGCTCGATCTCATATGACTCATATGACATGGTGTCATAGGCCATGGAGTTATCCTCATTTCGGCCAGATGTCCCGAAGTATACTCCTCCAGTGAGTTCGCGATAGATTACAAAGTCAGCGCCTTTAATGCGATCATTCTTAATCGGAGATAGGCCCACTAACTTATCATATGCTTTAACAGGACGGATGTTGGCATACAAGCCCAGGGCCTTACGAAGACCAAGCAGTCCTTGCTCAGGACGTACTTTCATCGTCGGATCAGCGTACTTAGGCGTCCCAATCGCTCCGAGTAGAACAGCATCCGCCTCCAGAGAGATCTCCAAGGTTTCATCAGGTAGAGGTTGTCCTGTCCTATCGATAGCGATCCCGCCCATCAGGGCCTCCTTGAGCTCAAATTTATGGTTGTATTTCTCCTCGATGGCTTTGAGTGCCTTGATGCCTTGGGACATCACCTCAGGGCCGATACCATCACCGGGGAGTATTGCGATTTTCTGTAGAGTTGCCATGTTCGTTTTTCTGTTGTTATTCAGAATCTCACTTGTGTTGTCTCGAAAGCCTCAATTTTCGCTCGATTACTCAGCAGAAAGTCGATGTCGTCGTAGCCATTAATCAGACACATCTTTTTGTAAGAACCGATCTCAAACGAGAATTCAGCACCCGTGGCCTCAATGACAAATGTTTGCTGTTCCAAGTCGATCGTAAATGCTGTGCTTGCATCTCGCTCGATCGCGGCAAAGATGCTGACTAACTCATCTGGAGTCACTTGTACCGGCAGAATACCATTGTTGAGCGCATTACCCTTGAAGATGTCGGCGAAAAAACTGCTCACTACGACTCGAAAGCCATAATCACCGATCGCCCAGGCGGCGTGCTCCCTACTCGAACCGCAACCGAAATTATTGCCCGCTACTAAGATGCTACCGCTGTATGTCGGATTATTGAGAACAAAATCTGTAATCGGTTGATCCTGAGCATCATATCTCCAATCACGAAACAGATTATCGCCAAAGCCTTCTCTGGTAAGCGCCTTTAGAAATCGCGCTGGTATGATCTGGTCTGTATCCACTTCCTCGATTGGTAATGGGACCGCAGTCGATGTTACAGTTGTGAATTTTTCCATTGTGACTATGCCTTAGTGTTCAGGTTTAGAGAAGTTCTCTGACGTCCACGACCTTGCCTGCTATAGCTGCGGCTGCGGCCATCATCGGACTCGCTAATATGGTGCGTGCTCCTGGTCCTTGTCGCCCTTCGAAGTTGCGATTGCTGGTTGATATGCAGTATTCCCCGCGCGGAACCTTGTCCTCGTTCATTCCCAGACAGGCCGAGCATCCAGGTTCTCGAAGCTGAAAACCAGCTGTTGCAAAAATCTTGTCTAAGCCCTCGTCGATAGCTTGTCGCTCTACTTGCTTGGATCCAGGTATCACCATCACTTTAACATGCGGAGCCTTTTGTTTTCCCTTGACGTAGTCCGCTACTAATCGGAGGTCTTCGATACGACCATTGGTACAACTGCCGATGAAGACATTTTGAATTTCTTTGCCATGTAGAGATTCGCCTTCTTGGAGATCCATGTATCGGAGTGATTTCTCTACAGTCGCCACTCCATTGGTGCTCGGAATGGAGTCTTGAACTCCGATACCCATACCTGGATTAGTACCATACGTAACCATCGGTGTGATCTCCGCAGCATCAAAGCTCTCTTCGCGTTCAAATGATGCCCCAACATCAGAGTGTAAAGTCTTCCAATAGGACATAGCGCGGTCCCACTCCTCTCCTTGGGGGGCGAAAGTTCGCCCCTTCAAGTATTCATAGGTAGTTTCATCAGGAGCAATCATCCCGCCTCGTGCTCCCATCTCAATACTCATATTGCAGATGGTCATTCGTGCTTCCATTGATAAACCTCGGATCGCACTACCCGCATACTCTACGAAATAGCCAGTACCGCCTGCTGCTGTCAACTTTGATATGATATACAAAATGATGTCCTTGCTATAGACCCCTTTTGATAGCTTACCATCGACAGTGATTCGCATGGTCTTGGGACGATTCATGATGAGGCACTGTGTACCCAGTACTTGCTCGACCTGACTGGTACCAATACCAAACGCAATACTCCCGAATGCTCCGTGAGTCGAGGTGTGGCTATCACCACAGACGATTGTCATTCCGGGTTTTGTGATTCCATTCTCTGGACCAACGATGTGCACGATGCCATGACGATCATCTCCTAACTTATAAATAGGAACACCATATTCCTGACAGTTAGCATAAAGCTTTTCCACCTGAGCTCTTGACAGAGGTTCGTCGATCGGCAGATGCTGATTAATTGTTGGAACATTATGATCTGGTGTTGCTAACGTCTTTGTAGGTCGAAAAACATCGATCCCTCGTCGCGCTAATCCGTCGAATGCCTGAGGACTCGTAACCTCGTGGATAAAGTGCTGATCAATGTATAACACGTCCACCCCTTCAGTCGAGTTGACCACATGGGAGTCATAGATCTTATCAAATAGGGTTTTGCTCATTCTACTTTTCTCTTGTTTGATTGAAGAATGGTGTTGCGGAGATGTCTTAAGCGACAGCCTTGTCGACGTTATTCCAGATGACTTCGAGGTCTACGTCTTCGACCATTTTCTTGGCGTCTGCCACCTCTAAAAAAATCTTGTAGGCCATATCAAGTTGGCGCTTCGTAAGATTGATTCCCATGTTTTTGAACCGGTAGGCCAGCGCGGCGCGACCTGATCTTGCTGTCAAAACGATGAGTGATTGGTCAAGTCCAACCTCCTTTGGATCGATGATCTCATAAGTAGATCGCTCCTTAATCACTCCATCCTGATGGATGCCTGACGAATGGGCAAAAGCATTCTCTCCTACGATCGCTTTGTTGGCTTGGACTGCCATACCCATCTCATAGGAAACTTCACGACTAATCGGATTGAGCATCTTGGAGATGATCCCCGTTGAATAGTTTTCGCCGAGACGATGCTTGATAATCATGGCCACCTCTTCTAATGAGGTATTTCCAGCTCGTTCACCAATACCATTGATCGTGCACTCGATTTGTCTGGCGCCGTTCTGTACTCCTGCGATGCTATTGGCTGTGGCCAATCCAAGATCATTATGACAGTGACAGGAAATCACACAGTTCTCAATACCCTCCACGTGATCCGCGAGGTACTTGATTTTGGCACCATACTCTTCAGGAAGGCAATAGCCCGTAGTATCTGGAATATTAAGTACAGTTGCTCCAGCGTTCACCACCTCTTGGATGACCTTAGCGAGAAAAGCATTATCTGTTCTACCGGCATCTTCAGCATAGAACTCGACATCCTCCACATGGGATTTAGCCAACTTAACCGCTCCTACCGCTCGTTCAAGTATTTTTTCTGGAGTCGAACGTAGCTTATCATAGATATGAGAATCAGAAGTACCGATACCCGTATGAATCCTTGGTCGCTTTGCCGTTTGCAATGCCTCTGCTGCGACATCAATATCCTTTTGCACGGCCCGAGAAAGTCCACAGACTGAGGCCTCTTTGACCACCTTACCAACTTCGGCTACAGCTTCAAAGTCTCCTGGACTACTGATGGGAAAGCCTGCTTCAATGACATCCACTCCCAATTGATCAATACGCTCTGCCAAACGCAACTTCTGATCGCGGTCAAGCTTGCAACCTGGAACTTGCTCACCATCTCGAAGAGTCGTGTCAAATATGTGGATCCGTCGCTGTGACATCGGGGGTTATTTTGATCTTTGCATCTAATGTATTTACTCAGGGTACAATCATCAGATCAATTATCCACCCATTTACGATACATTAAGCGAATGTTATCAAAGTTAAACTATTGATAATCAGTAGTTTAACCATCTAATATTTACGATGCCTTACCGGTCTACTGAACATCTCATGCATCTCATCGACAGGATGACTCCCGCCGAAAAGCGGCAGTTCAGAATGGCAGTCAACAAGAATAATCACAAGGGTGATGTGCTCTTCTTGAGCTTGTTCGATGTGTTGGACAAGAGCAGTAGCTATGACGAAGAACTTATTCTCAAGCGAATCCCCGGCATTAAGAAAGGCCAACTATCTAATATCAAGTCCAACCTTTACAAACAGTTGTTGGCCAGCCTGCGTCAGCAGAAAAAGAATAGCAAGCTATCGATCACCATCCGAGAGAATATCGATTATGCAGTCATCCTACACGCAAAAGGGCTCTACAATGCCGCCCTTGACATCTTAGAAAAAACGAAAAAAATAGCACTCGAATCAGACTATCATCTGTCTGTTCTCTTGATCCTCGAATTAGAAAAACATATCGAGGGTCTTTACATCACCGGGTCAATGCATCCCAAGGCCAAGGCATTAAAGTCACAAACATTAGATGCACTGAAGCATGTCAACATCAATCATAGGCTCTCTAACCTGTCGCTATCACTTTATGGGTTATATCTGCAGTACGGCTATGTGAAGGACGAACGAGATTTTGATTTCGTCACTGACTTCTTTAGAAACAACCTGCCTGATGCAGATCCTACATCATTAGATTTCTATGGCAAATTGTACTTGTACCAGTCCCATGTATGGTACTACAATATGGTGCAGGATTTTGCAAATAATTTCAAATATGCGCAGCGATGGGTTGAGCTCTATCATAGCGAACCTGAATGGATTGATCGTGAGTTGACCATGTATATCAAGGGACTACATAATGTGCTCAACTCGCTTTTTATGGCGCAAAAATACGAGCGCTTCGGTCCCACTTATATGGAGCTACTCTCATTGACTGAATCGCATGCGGCCCGCATGAATCGTGACGAACTCGGAACCTTTAAGCTGATCGAACACACACATGGAATAAACCAGTTTTTCCTGACCGGCGACTTTGAACAGGGAGTTCAGTATGTAAAAAATGTAGAGGACTTGCTTATCGAGAATCCCCACAACTGGGACCTGAATCGAATCATTCTCTTCCATTACAAAATGGCAAGCATTTACTTCTGTAATGGTCAGTGGGAAGACAGCATTCGACTTCTAAATAAAATCACAAATAGAATCTACCCCAACTTTAAAGAGGACATACAGGCCTTCTCTCGAATCTTGAATTTAATTGCCCACTTTGAATTGGGCAATGTACTTCTCGTGAATCACCAGATAAGAGCCACCTATCGGTACCTATCTAAAATCAAGCAATTAGATAAAGTACTTCGAACGATTCTAAACTTCGTCAGAAGAATTCCAAGAATTGCCGAAGAGGATGTTCAGCAAGAATTTATAAAGTTGCGAGATCACTTATTGACCTTGGAGCAGGACCCCTTTGAAAGAAGATCATTTTTATACTTAGATATCATCTCCTGGCTGGAAAGTAAAATAGAAAACCGACCTGTAGGAGATGTTATCAGAGATAAACTAAGGGCATCATCAACATGTCCAGCAAAATCTCCCTTATGAAACTTGGATTTGTATCAGCTATTCTCCCAGACCAAAGCTTAGAACAAGTATTTCATACCGCAGCCGATATGGACTACGATTGCGTAGAGATTATGTGCTGGCCCAAGGGAAAAGTAGAACGTCGATATGCAGGTGTAACCCACCTTAATGTGGCTAACCTGAGTGATCAGGATATCGAGACAGTACAACAATTAGAACAAGAGACAGGAGTGTTCATCAGCGGTCTGGGTTACTATCCCAACCCACTTGCTTCAGATCTTCAGCAGTCTCAGACATATATTGACCATATCTACAAGCTTATCGATGCGGCAGTGGCGACTGACATCCGATTTGTCAACACCTTTATCGGGCGAGATCCCAAAAAAACAATCGATGAGAACTGGGCTCGAGTAAAAGCAATCTGGCAAACTATTATGTCCTATGCTGAAGCAAATGAAGTATACGTAAGCATTGAAAATTGTCCAATGCTTTTCACAGAGGACGAATGGCCAGGTGGTCTCAACTTAGGCACTACTCCAGCGATCTGGGATCGCCTTTTCAATGACATCCCTTCGGACTTTTGGGGCATCAACTTTGATCCGTCTCACTACATCATCCAACGTATGGACTATGTAGAAACGATCGAAGCATATCATGAGCGCTTTCACCACATACATGCTAAGGATGCCCGTATCGATCATAAAGCACTGAACTATCATGGTGCATTCTCCTATCCCAACTTATGGCATGAGCCCAAACTTCCTGGCATGGGAGATGTAGACTGGGGAAAGTTCTTCTCTGCACTTACAAGCGTTGGATATGATGGACCTGTATGTGTCGAGGTCGAGGATCGGGCCTACGAAGGCAGCTTAGATAAGCAGCATCGCGCTCTGCTCCAGAGTTATAATTACCTACGACAGTGGGTCGTCTAATGTTGGGACTTTCTTTTCATTAGTGCCTAAACTGATCTATTCATGTGTGGACGCTACAGCCAGCTTACTGATGCCGAAATCACGGCGGATAAGTATGATGCTGTTCTATCCATCGGTCACGTCGTACACACAGATCTGGGGTGGGATAAGCTGGATACAACGTCATTGATTCAGATGGCTAAGGAAACAAAGAAGGCTCCTCTCATACTTCCTAACTACAATGTCAGTCATTCGAATGCCTCCATCATCATCTATGGACCACTTATCAATCGAGATAAACAGATGGTGCGTGGCAGCTTTGGGTACACCCGAGTATTCTCGGATCGAAGCTCTGGCAAATCCAAAACCTTTGCCCCACTTAACGCACGATGTGAGGGCAAACAGAATGGCAAGCAGCTCAATGAACAGGATGATCCAGCCTATCGAGGCCCGTATAGAATATTTGATTCCAATTTTTGGAAGAATATCAAGACTAATCGATGTGTAATCCCAGTAAACTACTTCATCGAAGGACCAAAAAGGGAGAAGCTAAATCATCCGTTTCTGGTGCGGCGAGGTGACGGCGAGACGTTTTTGTTAGCAGGAATCTGGCAGAGCAGACCGATTCCTGAAACGGGAGAAGAACTCATTGAATTCGCGATCATTACCACCTCGGCTAATGAGCTCTGTGAGCTACTCGGTCATCATCGCAGTCCCGTTGTCATTCCAGATGATAGCATTGATCTATGGATTGCACCAGACACTCCTCGAGAATCGTTAGAAGCATTCTTTCGTCCTTTTGACCCCAGTGAGTTTGTTGCTTATCAGATTTCAAAAGATGTCAAGCGACCTAATACTTATGGCTTTGCGAATAACTCAGAGGACTTCATAAAGGCAACTGGTGACATCATCCGTCCATCCACATACAGAGGCCCTGATCAGATAAAAGGTATTGGGGACATCACAAGCCAGAGGTTATTATTCTGAGATAGCTATCTGAGACTGGAGTTCAAAGTAACGCTTGCAGGAGGGATAGATCATTACCACTAAGAAGATCAAGCCTACACCATAGTAAAATCGAATACCCAACTCTTCATGATCTTGCAAGAAGCAAAAGGCAAGTAAAATACCATAGACGGGCTCAAGATTGATAACCAGGTTGGACGCAAAAGCTGTCAAATGCTCAAATGCCTTCAGATGAAGGATATAAGGAATCACCGTACATCCCACTGCCAAAATGAGTAGGTAAATGGTATCTATCGTAGAAGGAACAAACTGCGGCATGTCTCCCATTAATAACCATATGCCGAGTATAATCGATAGGAATATCCATGCAGAACCCATTTCAATCGTTGTGATGAGCGAAGGAGAGGTATTCTGACTCCAAATCCGATTAAATACTGCGAACAAGGCTGCCAAAAAAGCCCCAAGTATACCCACCCAAAATCCGAGAATCATACCTCGTTCAATACCAGTAGTGGTGAGGTAGATGCAAGGGATAATCAAGACACCAAATAATATATCCAGTCTGCTGACCGATTCTCGTCGAATCAATGGTTCTAAAAAGGCAGTAAAGAGCGTGGTCGTAGCCATGGTGATAAGCGAGACAGAGGCGTTGGCCAACTTAATAGCTCCGTAAAAACATAACCAATGGATGGCAACTAACACTCCTATTCCAGATAGGGTCATCACTTGTCTTCGTGTGGTCGATTTAGCCGCCTTCCATACGACCGGTAGGCACATCATAATCACCGTGGTGAGCGCAACACGCCACCACACCAAAGTTGTTGCTGTCAATGCGATTAAATCCCCAAGGATAGCTGTGAAGCTCCAGAGCAAAACTGATAGATGGAGATAGAAATAGGATCTTAATTCTGGTCTCAACATGTTACTTCCTCTGAGGGGCTCTACTCGATGAAAAGCATCCTTAGTAGCACCAAGTGAGGCCCTCACAATAAATGTGAACAAAGTATTTATCTCTACTTTTATTGAGCTAACAAAATGGATCCTGACATGACGATTAATGTAGGCGATAAAGCACCCAGTTTCACTCTACGTGCATCAGATACGCAACCGATCACTTTAGAAGATCACCAAGGAAAAAATGTCGTACTCCTGTTCTTCCCTCTCGCGTTTACCAGTGTCTGCACAGCTGAATTATGCAGCGTGAGCTCAGGTCTGGATGAGTATAGCAATCTGAATGCTGATGTCCTTGGGATCTCCGTGGACTCACCCTTTACATTGGCGAAGTTTAAGGAGACAGAACAGATTTCGTTCCCTTTGCTGAGTGACTTCAACAAGGAAGTGAGTCGAGCATATGGCGCTTTATATGAGGACTTTGTGCTCGATCTGAAAGGTGTCTCGAAGCGCTCCGCATTTGTGATCGACGCTGATGGGATTGTCAAATATGCTGAAGTCTTGGATGACGCAGGCCAACAGCCTAACTTCGCAGGAATTTTGGAAGCGCTTAAGCGACTTTCCTAATCGAATGAACTCCATGAATAGTACTCCTACTCTCAATCTCGATACCGATGAGCTGACAATCACTGATGATGTTCAGGTGATTGACCGCTCGGAGATGATCGTTTATAACGATGATCACAATACATTTGACTGGGTGATCCAGTGCTTTATAGAAGTATGTGGGCATACATTCGAGCAGTCCGAACAGCTATCTCTCATCATCCACTACAAAGGAAAGGCAACTGTGAAAACAGGTCCATACGATGAGTTAAAGCCTCTTAAGGACGAACTTGTCTCCAGAGGTCTGTCTGCTGTCATAGAATCCTACCAAGAAAAGGAGTAAAGCTCCGATACAACCAAGTCTCTTAACATCATTTACTTCCCTCATCCCGTACTGCGTAGTGAGCAGGGTTTCTTGGCGTGGGGAGGAGATTTATCTGCAGAGCGCCTTTTGCTGGCATATCGGTGGGGCATCTTCCCTTGGTTTGACGAAGATCCTGTGCAGTGGTTCTTTATGTCACCGCGACCCATTATTACAGCCGAAACTCTGTACACCAGTAAATCAATGAGACGCCTGATCAGACGGCGACCATGGCGAGTTACTTTGGATCATGACTTTTCTACAGTTATGGATCACTGTGCTCAGATAACTCGACACGGACAGGAAGGAACATGGATCAATGGTGACATGATGGTAGCCTACAAGCACCTTCATCAGCTTGGCCATGCGCACAGTATTGAGGTCTGGGATAACGAAGAGATGATCGGAGGTTTTTATGGTGTATTAGTTGGCAGCATCTTTTGCGGCGAGTCGATGTTCACCCTTCGATCTAATGCCTCGAAGTATGCTTTTCTCGTTGGGGCGTCTTACTTGTTCGATCAGGGAGTCCTCCTGATCGACTGCCAGCAAGACACTGCTCATATGAAAACCTTAGGCACCCGTTTAGCGCAATATGATGAATGGATCACCTTACTACGTCAAAACCTTCTGAAGCGAACAATACGAATGGATCCAACAGTCCTCCTGGATCCACTGCATCACTTAGATAAGTGAATCGAATACTCTCCAACCTCCACGATATCACCTGGCCTACACTTCCGTCGTAGTCGCTGTTCGATTTCACCATTCACTGAGACTTCGTTACCCCTTATCAGCATCTTCGCCTCTCCACCAGAATAGATGACCCCTGTGATCTTCAAGAGTTTGTTAAGTTCTATAAAGGGCGATTCTTGAAGGGCGAATTCTGTGATCTTCGATGCCATGAAGAGGTATTACATGTGTGTTTTTCTGTTGCTCTGTTCTGTGATACTTTTCGCACAGACAGACTTACCACGAAAGTATGTCATCCAAAGATCTGCACAGCCCGTTGACGTCGACGGCAAACTGGAAGATTTGGCGTGGTCCGGTGCGAAATGGACCGAAACCTTTGGCGATATCGAAGGTGATATTAACCCACATCCATATTATGATACGCAAGTGAAACTGACCTATGATGACGACTACCTATATGTTGGAGCATATCTGGAGGACACACATATCTGGGCGAGCCAAACCAAGAAGAACACTGCAATTTTCAATTTTGACTGTGCATTCGAGCTATTCTTAGATCCCGATGGCGATCATGTCAACTATTATGAGTTTCAGGCCAATCCGCTAAACACCATATGGGAGCTCTCCCTACCCAAACCATATCGTGCAAACCCGAAGGCGACCAATCCTGACAATATCGAAGGCCTCAAAACTGCTACTCATGTGTATCACACAATAAACGATCCATCGGATCAGGACTCACTCTGGTCCATCGAGATGGCAATCCCATGGTCAGGGTTAGAAAAGTATTATGGTCAAGCTCTTCCGCCACAGTCCGGCAGCATATGGCGGATGAATCTGGCTCGAGTACAGTGGGGTGCCGAGATAGAAGATGGGCAATATTTTAAATTAGAAGAAGACTCCAATTTGTACTGGACATGGAGTCCACACGCAGAGATTAATCTTCATACACCTGAGTATTGGGGCTATCTGATCTTCGATAAAGAACCTTTACAATTCGAAGAGGACCTTCTATTAGATCAGGAGAGAAGACTTCTTCTGATGGAAGCATTTCAAATCCAGAAGAACTACTATCGCAAGATGGGTACCTACAATCCAGATCTATCTACCTGGCAGATGGATACCTTATCGCTGATGTTCGAGTTTAAAGATGATGGATACCTCATCACTGACCAGCGATCTGGATTATCCAACTGTTACACGAACCAGGATAGTCGGTTTTGGTGCGATGATGTCATTCGCTAATCGCCGATCGGTCCGAGTTCGACACCTTCTGAGTAGCAT
>JBCBIX010000089.1:0-11850 GCA_038523965.1 Bacteroidota bacterium | reverse complement strand
AACAGGAAGGAAGCGCTCACAAACGGATTCTTGTGTTCCGGCATTCTTAAATTTAGAGTAAGCCACCTCAACTACATCGTAGTCATTACTCTCAAAACCATCCATAGCCAGCTGCGACGCTCGTGCAACATTCTCAAAAGACAGATCACTAAACAGGTCAACGTAATCTTCCAAAATGGTTACATCATTGTACCTCTTGCGGAAGTAGTCAAAACCTTTTTTTCCAATACACAATATGGATACACGACCAGCAGCATGCTGAGCTGAGTAGCTTTTCAGCTTGGCCACGGCAGCTTTGATGATGTTACTATTGAATGCCCCGGCTAAACCACGATTGGATGTGACCACCACGAGGAGTACCCGCTCGATATCACGCTCAACTCCATAGCTGGTGCCTGCATCATCTGCATCCATACTGGACAAAATGTTCTTCAGAATGAGGTCGAGGCGTTCAGCGTATGGACGCATCTCAGTGATGGCCTGCTGCGCACGTCGGAGTTTAGCGGCAGACACCATCTTCATGGCCTTTGTGATCTGCTGCGTGTTATTCACGGATTTGATCCGCTCGCGTACTTCTTTTAGCTGTCCACTCATCTTAAGATGCTCGATTAAAAATTAAAACGTCGCTGCTAAATCCGCAGCAACAGCCTTTACTGATGCGACCGCTTCCTCAGATAGCTTACCGGATTTAAATGTGGCTAATGCCTCAGGTTCTTTGGCCTCGAGAGTCGTCAAGAACAATTCCTCAAATTCCTTTACGCGATCGACAGGGATATCCTTTAATAGACCATTGGTGCCTAAGTAAATGATCGCTACTTGCTTCTCGACAGGTACAGGTGAATACTGCGGCTGCTTTAGAATCTCAACATTTCGTTTACCCTTCTCAAGTACGAATTGAGTTGCAGCATCAAGATCAGATCCAAACTTGGCGAACGCTTCTAAAGACCTAAACTGGGCCTGATCTAACTTGAGGGTTCCAGCCACTTTCTTCATGGACTTGATCTGAGCAGATCCCCCAACACGTGATACCGAGATACCCACATTAATCGCGGGACGAACACCTGCATTGAACAGATTCGACTCCAAGAATATCTGACCGTCGGTGATCGAAATCACATTGGTTGGGATATAGGCGGAGACATCACCGGCTTGGGTTTCAATGATTGGTAAGGCGGTCAATGATCCGCCTCCTTTGACGATACCCGCCGACTTTAGACTCTCTGGCAAGTCGTTCATATCATTGGCTATACCGTCATTATCAATAATCTTGGCGGCTCTCTCAAGGAGTCTTGAGTGCAGGTAGAATACATCACCGGGGTAGGCCTCACGACCAGGAGGGCGCTTCAGCAATAATGACGCCTCACGATAAGCTACCGCTTGCTTTGACAAGTCATCATACACAATCAGAGCGGGTCTTCCTGTATCTCTAAAAAACTCTCCAATCGCAGCACCAGCAAATGGTGCATAGAATTGCAGAGGAGCAGGGTCTGCAGCTGACGATGATACAATGACGGTATAGTCCATTGCACCATTTTCCTCTAATACCTTGGCCACTTGGGCTACAGTTGATGCCTTCTGTCCTGATGCGACATACACACAGAAAACAGGCTCTCCAGCTTCGTAAAACTCACGTTGATTAATGATCGTGTCGACCGCGATAGCTGTCTTCCCCGTCTGACGATCACCAATAATTAGCTCCCGCTGGCCCCTACCGATCGGAATCATTGCATCTATAGCTTTGATACCTGTCTGTAGTGGTTCATTTACTGGCTGACGGTAGATGACTCCAGGTGCTTTTCGCTCGAGTGGCATCTCGTAGGTAGTCCCAGTGATTGGCCCTTTGCCATCGATTGGTTCTCCAAGTGGGTTGACTACCCGTCCGACATATCCTTCACCAACATTTATCGAGGCAATCCTTCGCGTGCGCTTGACAGTAGCACCTTCTCGGATACCATCACCAGACCCTAAGAGTACCACACCAACATTATCCTCTTCCAGGTTCAAGGCGATAGCTTGTACACCTGTCTCGAATTCAACCAATTCTCCAGCCTGGACACCAGTAAGCCCATACACACGGGCGATTCCATCACCGATCTGGAGCACTGTTCCGACTTCTTCAAGTTCGGTCGCTGAGCTAAATCCTGAAAGCTGCTGCTTAAGGATCGCGGATATCTCGTCTGGCTTTATACCTACCATGGCTTCTTACTTTATAAAGATTTGATATATGTATTGTCGATTAAAGACTTTTTCATTTCGGCCAACTTGGTTCGTATGCTTGCATCGTAAAGACGATCCCCGATCTCAAGAATAAACCCACCGATGATATCTTGATCCACCTTAGTAGACAGTTCAACATTCTCTCCTGCTGCACCGATGTGGATCATTTGCTTCTTTATCTCCTCCATCTGAGCGTCAGTTACTGCCGATGCTGTAGTCAACTCAGCACTGGTTATACCCTGAAGAAGTTTGTATTGTGAGATAAACTCAGTGGCTATCTCTGGTAGATACTGCTCTCTACCTTTACGTATGATGATGTCAAAAAATGCAGACGTTAACTCACTGACCTTCCCACCAAATAGTGCCTGAAAAACACCAAGTTTTTTGTCTGCAGAAACGATTGGGCTTTTCACGAGTAATTGGAGGTCACGATTGGCCATGGCGTCCTTAAATCCTTGGATATCACTAAGAACCTCCTCAAGCTCCCCTTTCTCTTGCGCTAATTCGATCAGTGACTTGGCATACCTGCCTGCGATGCGGATGACGGACATAACTTGACTTAGTTAGAACTAATCTCTGTGATCAATTGGCTGACGAAGGCTTCTTGCTCAGGATTACCTTTAAGATCTTTTCGAATCACCTTCTCAGCGATATCGAGGGCCATCATTCCGGCAGTATTCTTTACCTCCGCGAGTGCCGCCTTCTTTTGCACCTCGATTTCTTGTTTGGCGTCGGTAACGATTTTGGTTGCTTCAGCTTTAGCTTTCTCTCGAGCTTCAGCTATAATCTTCGTTTTCATATCCTTTGCCTCATTCAGCAAAGCAGTTCGTTCTTCGCGAGCCTGCTGGAGTAGTGATTCATTTTCAGCTTGAAGATTAGACATTTCTTCACGAGCCTTTTTTGCCTCATCCAGAGCAGACTGAATATCATCTTCGCGCTTCTTCAGCGCTTCAGTAATAGGCTTAAAGGCTGTACGACCCATCACAAACCAAAACAACAAAAAGATCAGAAGCGACCAAATCGCTAAACCTGGAGTAGGCTGAAAAGGGGCAAAAAGGAATAAAGACATCATGTTATGTTTCTTAAGATATGCTGCAGTGATTACTCATCGACGTGATAGAAAAAGAAGACAGAAAACAGCCAACCGCTGCCTCCTATCTTCTGATACGTTGATTCGCCTGATGCGATCGTCTATTGAAAAAAGATCGATAGTAGAATCGCGACCAGTGCTGCACCCTCGACGAAGGCGGCAGTCAAGATCATAGCACCGCGGATATCTCCCGAAGCTTCTGGCTGACGAGCGATCGCCTCCACTGACTTACCACCGATCTGTCCGATACCAAGTCCAGCGCCAATCACTGCTAAGCCTGCTCCAATTGCTGCTAATGTTCCAGTCATGTCAAATGTTGTTTATGTGAATATTAATGATGTTCGTGTTCTTCTACCGCTGTACCGATGTAGGATGCCGATAGCAGTGTGAATACAAATGCTTGTACAAAGGCCACGATTAACTCGATGGCCATCATAAACATGGTCAGAAGGGTGGACAATACAGAACCAACCACACCTCCACCAAGACTCTCTCCACTATTACCAAAAATGAAAATCAGTCCGATGAAACTGATTATAGCGATGTGACCTGCGCTGATGTTTCCTGCCAATCGGAGCATCAAGGTCAACGGCTTAATGAACAGCGACAATAGCTCTATGAATGCGAGAAGAGGCTTTACGAAGACTGGCACTCCAGGCATCCAAAAAATATGTTGCCAATAGTGTCTGTTTCCATTAAAGTTAGATACCAAGAAAACGATGATGGCTAATATGGCTGTCAGCGTCAAGCTACCCGTGACATTCGTTCCTCCTAAGAATGGAACCTGTCCCCAGAGATTTAATCCCAAGATGAAGAAGAACATACTTAGTAATAGCGGTAAGAACTTCATGTATTGCTTCTCGCCGATAAACGGTATGGCAACTTCATCTCTGATATAAGTCACAACAGGTTCGAGAAGCGACTGAGCTCCCTTTGGTGCTCCACCTTCACGCACAGCATACCCTCTTGCTGCAGATCTAAACAAAAAGAATAGCAGCAATGACACAAGAATCATAGACACGACATTCTTCGTCATGCTGAAGTCATAAAAGCTGGTCACACCTCCTCCGAGTATTCCACCATCCCACACGGTCTTAGCCTCTAATAGTTGTGGTTCCCCTTGGTAACAGACAAAATGCTGAGTCTTGTCGGCACCATGATCTGAACTGAAACCGCCAACCTCGTGCTTCCCTACTGCAGGAAAACCAGGCTCGATAACTTTCATCACACTACCCTCATGTAGCACATAACCGTTATAGGCATAATGCCCATCATCATGATGACCAGGACCAAACTTCGATGACATAAATACATCCCAACCGGTCTCTTTGCTATACAGGATACATGGAAGGGGAATTCGTACAAAATCTAAGATGGTATAGACATTGGCATCAGCAATGTGATGCATAGCTGTTGCCTTCGGATCGTATGGTCCATGTTGATGATCATGTTCTCCACACTCGGCATCATGGGCATGGCCGTTGTTATCGCCGTGCTCCCCATCATGATGAGCTTCTTCATGATGATCATCCTGTTCGTGTCCACTATGATCATCGTGCTGTGCGTAAGCTATCATACCAGTCACTAACAGAGTAAGTAGACAGAATGGCCTTAAAATCATGCGGTGCATCAAAACAGGATTTTTAAAATCCGCGCAAAGGTAGCCATAAATAGAGGCTTCGATCAGCATCAAGCACCCAAAAAAGATCCCTGTTCTCCAAGGAGCTAAATCACGCCTCTGTGCCGAACAAATAGTGCGTTCAGACTCACTACAAGCATATTATATATCGCCAAAAAAAGAATTCGTGCTGTATGTTTTGGACCTATTCGAGGTGCGACATTTAGTACGCGAATGTGCCCTCTACCTCGCGTAACTGGTGGCGCGCATCTCACGGATCACCGTGACCTTCACCTGTCCAGGATATTGCATCTCGTCTTGTATCTGTTGAGAGATTTTAAATGAAATATCCTCTGCTTGCTTATCCGTGACCTTCTCACTCTCGACAACCACGCGTAGTTCTCTACCGGCTTGTATAGCGTAGGCTTTTTGTACACCGTCATGATTCATTGCTAACTCCTCGAGCTCACCTATCCGTTTGAGGTAACTCTCCAAGATTTCTCTTCGAGCACCAGGACGTGCTCCAGATATCGCATCACAGGCTTGGACAATAGGAGAGATGATGTTATTCATCTCGATCTCATCGTGGTGAGCACCAACCGCATTGAGTATTACTGGATGTTCATTGTACTTCTCGCAGATCTGCATCCCAAGCAATGCGTGAGGTAACTCCGACTCTTCCTCTGAGACTTTACCAATGTCATGGAGAAGGCCTCCTCGCTTCGCCATCTTGATTTGCTTATTAGACATGCCCATCTCGGCAGCCATATTGGCGCAGAGATATGCCGTCTCGATCGAGTGCTTGAGTAGATTCTGTCCATAAGAAGATCGAAATCTCATGCGACCAACCATCTTGATCAGATATGGATGCAATCCATGTAGATCCAGGTCAATGACAGTTCGCTCACCTATCTCCTTAATTTGCTCGTTAAGCTGTTTTCGTGTTTTTGCTACGACCTCTTCGATTTTGGCCGGATGTATTCGGCCATCTGCCACGAGTCTCTTCAGCGAGAGTCGACAGATTTCTCGACGTATTGGGTCGAAGCTTGAGATAATGATGGCCTCGGGAGTGTCATCCACTACAAGCTCTGCACCTGTGGCTGACTCTATTGCCCTAATGTTCCTACCCTCTCTACCGATAATCTGACCTTTGATGTCATCTGAATCAAGATTAAAGACTGAGACAGTGTTTTCAATCGTGTATTCCGCGCAAGTCCGCTGTATGGTTTGAATGACGATTTTCTTTGCCTCCTTATTTGCAGTTTCCTTAGCGGCTGTAATGATATCTTTCTGGATGGCCATAGCAGCAGTTTCGCTTTTCGCCTTTACTGCTTCGAGTAGCTGTTCTTTGGCTGATGCCTCATCCATCTTTGCAATATTCTCGAGTTGCTTGATGATGCGTTCATTGGCAGTATCCAGTTCATCTTTTCGCTTCGTGACGATTTTGAGTTGCTTCTCAAGGTTTTCTTTGATGGCCTTGACTTCTGACTCGCGGGACTCTATGTTCTCGATTTCTTTTTTGAACAGACTTCTCTTTTGTTGAAGCTCCTTATCGAGTGACTTGATCTCCATTTCGCGTTCCTTGAGAGAAACCATTTTTTCTGATTTCTCAGTCTCGAAGTTGCTTTTCAGCTTGGCGAACTTTTCTTTGGCTTCGCGAATCTTGCGCTGCTTGATACTCTCATTCTTACCCTCTGCCTTTGAGAGGATCGATTCAGCCTTGAGAGCCGCTTCTTCTTCAATACGTTTTGCGGTAAGCTTAGCTTCCTTAATGGTTAGATCTGCCTTGGCATTGGTCTCCTCGATTTTAGCCTTTTCACCCTTCTTAGAAAGGAAGCCAGCTACACCTGCTCCTCCGCCTATACCGACGACTAAGCCAATGATGATAGATATCGGATCCATATTGTCTTTAGTTTATGATGGTTATGTTCTGAACCATTACTGATTCGGACAAATGACCAACATGAGAGAAGGGTGCTATACAAGTTCAGCAGACAACAGGGAGGCTAACTGATCTAATTTGTCTCGATGTTCTTCCACCAATTTACCCTCTGTGGAACCTGCTCGATCCATTAGAATTTCGATCAGGGCCATCGATAGGCAGTCTTGATGATCAAGTTGCTCGTACTTCAGGCGATACTGGCTGAGTTGCCGATCTAATCTCGACTCTACAGCCATGAGTTGCTTATGCTCATCATCCGAACACTTGACTGGATAATCTCGACCAAGGACATTAAGTATAACCGTTTGCATAGGCCTATCCTTCTATTGGGAGGTTGGTAATACAATCCTCCAGCTCGGAGATACAGGTGTCCAATTCTTGCTTAATCAGTCTTATCTTTTTATCTCGCTCTACCCCCACGACCTCTGCACCATGTGATCCATCTACTATCGACGTAAACGAATCACCACTACTCTTCTCTCGTAGTTGATTTAATTCTTGCTTTAAACGTTGATTTTCTTCAAGTAATATACCTTTTTCACTTTTAGCCCGTCGTATGGTGTCAACAGCACGAAGCACTATGATCTCCAGTTCTTCAATCTTGTCAGTCAGTTCATTCATCTTGATAGGCTGATTTAGCGGAGTTTTGCCCCCAACTTTTGCGAGAGATCCGCCACAACCTTGTTCACAATTTTATCAATCTGCTTATCCTTTAGACTTGAGTCCATGTCGATGAATGTCATGCTCAGACCATAACTCTTGAAATCCAAGCCCAGTACACTATCGTCTTCGAAGACATCAAAAAGGTTAACTTCTGCAAGGAGCTTACCCCCAGCTTTCACTGCGGTGCGTCTGATATCGTTATAACTGGTGCTTTTAGGAATAACGACAGCTATGTCCCTTCGTACCGAAGGATATTTCGATATCGCCGCAGTTTTCAGACTACTTTTCCCGACCATTTTTGCCAATGAATCGAGATTTATTTCGGCGTAAAAAACGGGCACATCAACACCATTCTTTTCTCTCATTGCCGATGAGCACTCACCAAGGTTGGCCATGATCATATCGCCTCGATGGAACTGCAGGCCATATGCAAATCTGTAATCCTCTATATCGCGCTGTTGGTACTTGTCAACTCCTATTCGACGAAATAGCTTCAAAACCATGCGATGGATATCAGGGTAGGCTGAAAAGTCAGAAGATGTTCTCCATGACTCAGCTGCAGCCCGTCCGCACATAACGATGGTTAAATACTCATTTTCTTCAAATACGCCATGCACATGCGCGTAGCTGCGTCCTAATTCAAACAACTTGAGGTCTACTTGTTGGCGATTGGCATTGTGCTGAACTGACTGAAGAGATGAGAGCATCATCTCCGGCCGCATAACATCGAGATGAACATTACTCGTGTTATTGACAAATACAAGATGCTTTTCATATGGTGTTTCCTGATAGACCGAAGATTTGGTCAGGGACATCGCCATCATCTCATTGAACCCAGAATTTCTGAGCGATTCGGCCAGCGCATTTCTAAGCTGATGCCTACTCAATCCCTGAGAGGGCAACATCGCACTTCTGATACGATGATCAATCTGAACATTATTGTATCCATAGATTCGCAATACCTCTTCGATAACGTCAGCTTCTCTGGTAACATCGACCTTATTCGTTGGGATCTGGATGTGATAGGTAGATCCGTCGACTTGACTAACATCAAAGGACAATGCTTTAAAAACCCTATCAACTTCAGAAGTCGTCAAGGATATGCCGATCGCGTTGTTAATTCGATTGAGATCAACCACAACTTCTTTCGGTAAAATAATTGTAGGATAGACATCCGTCAGACCCGAGTTGATCTTGGCATCCGCATAAGTCACTAAAAGATATGCTGCACGTTCTAAGGCCTTGGCGGTTAGATTTGGATCTGATCCTTTCTCAAAAACCTTAGCCGCGTCGGTGCGGAGTTGATGATAGGTACTTGTCTTTCGAACCTGGATGGCATTAAAGTGGGCAGCCTCGAGATAAAGTTTGGTGGTAGTATCCTGAACTCCGGAAGAATTTCCCCCAAAAACTCCTGCCAAACCAATAGGTCTCTCATTCCCGTCACAAATGGCCAGGTCTTGATCGGTTAGTATACGCTCCTTGTCGTCTAAACCTATGAAAGGAGATTTTGCATCAGCGCATTTCACATTGATGGTGGAGCCTGGGATTAAACTCTCATCGTAAGCATGAAGTGGTTGACCCATTTCATGAAGGACATAGTTGGTGATGTCAACAACATTATTAATCGGTCGGACACCAACTGATCGTAAGGCAATTTGCATCCAATCAGGTGATGGCTTAAGTTTTACATCAGAAAAACTGACACCAGAAAACCTGGGACATCCGATTGGATCAACAACATTGACCTCGATCCGGATCGGGTCGACTTGGTTTAACTCGATCGTATCCGGTTCAATCAACTCGCTCGATTCCTCCCTGTGGTACAAAAAGTATGCATTCAAATCTCTCGCAACTCCCATATGAGAAGTTGCATCCGATCGATTTGGAGTAAGTCCAATGTCAAAAATATAGTCTTCTCGAAGGTCATAGTACTGAGCAGCAGGAATACCCACCTCAGTTGATTCTGGTAACACAATGATTCCATCATGTGACTCTCCAACACCAATCTCATCTTCAGCGCAGATCATTCCTTCCGAGACCTCGCCACGTATCTTTCCCTTTTTAATCTTAAAAGGTTCATTGTTTGATGGGTAGAGTTCACATCCTACAGTAGCGACAATCACCTTCTGACCAGCAGCGACATTTGGCGCTCCACAAATAATCTGGAGATTATTCTCCTTACCAATATTGACTGTGGTTAAAGACAATCGATCGGCATTGGGATGCTTCTGACAGGTGATGATCTCGCCAACCACCAATCCTTTAAGTCCTCCAGGTAGGCTTTCAATAGTTTCAATTCCTTCAACTTCAAGCCCTATAGCCGTTAGGATACTTCCAAGAGATATGGGGTCCTCGGTGAAAGAGATATACTGTTTAAGCCAGTTGTACGAGAGCTTCATAGACGCGGGCAACGGTTGAGCCGCCAAATATAGAGATATTGACTCCTGAGACCCGCGATACATCATCGATGCTCGAGTCGAATCGATTAAGCAGATTTTATGATAAAACTCCCATTTACCAATGACGCAATAACATTAGGGATCCTACTCATCGTCCTGGGTACGATCATGCATACATCCAGATCCAGAAACCGTTTTTTCCTAAGGTTTTACCGCTTTGTACCCGCACTCGTCCTATGTTATTTCATGCCGGCGTTGTTGCATTGGCCTATTGGGTTAATTAGCTCAGAAGAATCCCAACTGTACTATGTCGCTTCGAGATATCTCCTTCCTGCAAGCTTAGTCCTGCTTTGTCTGAATGTTGATATTCCGGCCATACTGGGATTAGGTAAGAAGGCGATAATTATGTTTTTCACAGCGACCTTGGGCATTGTCTTAGGAGGCCCGATTTCAGTATTGATAATTCTTAGTTTTTTTCCTGGCTTAGTCCCTGGTGATCCTGAAAACCTGTGGAGAGGGCTATCGACAATTGCAGGGAGCTGGATCGGTGGCGGAGCCAATCAGACTGCAATGAAAGAAATTTATGAGGTGAGCGACTCCTTATTTGCTACCATGGTGATCGTCGATATATTAATCGGAAATACATGGCTCGGAATCCTTCTCTATGGAGTCAATCACAAAGAACGAATTGATGCCTGGTTAGCCAGTGATAGAAGTGCCATTAATCAATTGGAGAAGAGGGTAGCTGATTACAAGGAAAAGGTGACCAGAACCATGACAACTACAGATGTCTACGCTATCATGGGGGTTGCTTTTGGGGCTACTGGATTAGCACACTTAGGTGCCGACCTATTAGTTCCACTGCTGGAGTCTTCGGCCAGTACCATTAAAGAATTACGTCTAAACTCACTACTGTCCCCATTCTTTTGGATTGTTGTTATATCTACTTCTATTGGGATTGGGTTGAGTTTTAGCAAAGCAAGAAGACTTGAGGGTGTAGGAGCTTCCTCCTTTGGCTCATTCTTCATCTATTTTTTAGTTGCTACAATTGGGATGAAAATGAACGTTTTGGATATCGTCAAAAATCCAGGACTATTTGCAATTGGCGCTTTGTGGATGACCATTCACATTACTTCACTGATAGTAATTGCAAAATGGATCAAAGCACCCTACTTTTTCATTGCTGTCGGAAGCACGGCTAACGTAGGTGGCGCTGCATCAGCCCCAGTGGTGGCAAATGCTTTCTCTCCAACCTTGGCCCCGGTGGGCGCCCTCTTAGCTGTACTTGGATATGCCGCTGGAACCTACGGAGCTATTTTGTGTGCTACACTTATGGAATTGGCCTCAAACTAACGAACCTCCAATGCCTCCCAGTACTCCAGTGCTCTACGAGTGTGTGGGATACAAATTGAACCGCCAACCAAATTGGCCACCATAAACACATCAAAGATTTCGTCTTTGCTTACGCCAATTTCATGGCAAGTGCCAATGTGATACTTTATACAATCATCACACCTAAGCACCATACTCGCCACAAGGCCCAATAATTCTTTAGTCTTTACATCAAGTGCTCCCTCTTTGTACGTATTAGTATCGAGATTGAAGAATCGATTTAGATTCTTATGCCCGAATGAAGAAATTTCCTTATTCATCCGATGGCGGTACTCGTTAAACTCCTCGACTGGGTCTAAACCTCTTGATACTTCATCTGCCTCCATAGTGATCTTATTAGTTTAAGAATGAGCAAGATGCTACCCACTAAAGTTCCAATACCGAGCAACTGATACTCCAACCGAATATATCTCATTAATAAGTTCTGCTGTTTAACCGTGAGATGCTGCATTATTGACTGTAGTCCCTCCCTATCATTGAATTCTACAAAGGAGTGTAAACCTTCCAGTACCGGAAAAAAAGCTAACGG
>JBCBIX010000088.1:0-12290 GCA_038523965.1 Bacteroidota bacterium | reverse complement strand
CTGTATCTCCCATAAAGATCCTGGATGGGGTGATATTAAATCGCATGAAAGCAATCACCGATCCTGCTGCAGCAAAGGCGCATAAACTATACAATGACTCTCCAAAACCTGCAAACCAAACGCCAAGAACACTTAAAATCAATAAACTCACCGATGAGCAAAGCCCATCAATACCATCAATGAGATTAAACGAATTGATCAAGAATATGAGAGCTATCCCCGACAGGACATACGACCAAAATGTGGTTATCGCGTAAATCCCAAACAGGCCTCCTAAGTCCTGAATCCGAACGTCCGCGAATACCATTAGAATACCAGCAGAAAGGAGCTGCCCTAACAACTTGATCCAAGGACTTAGCGGTGCCAAATCATCTCGAGCTCCAATGATTACGATAATGACAAGTGCTATCAAAAAGAAGCGCAGTTCATGTAACTGAGACATAGGCGCCATGAGCAGAAGTGTCAGACCAAAAGCAAGGAAAATTCCAATCCCTCCAAGTGAAGGCGTGAGCCGTAGATGAGCCTTGCGTTCATCGGGTATATCAAGGATACCGCGATCCGTGGCAATCCTAATGATACTTGGCATAGCCAAATAACATATCGTAAAGGATAGAAAAAACGCTTCGATCAATATGGTCATCACCCGTCATATACCCCTGGAGCCCCTGGTATATACAGGGTGAAGGAGTCAAATGGTAAACTTCACATAAATATAAATATTATAATTAATCCTAATATTTAAACCGCTCATGTATACCTCTACAGGTCGAAGCGGCAGATAGTATTGCCCTACCTTTGACCAACATGCCAGGATCACCATTGACTAATATTCTCATCGATAACCACGGACGCCAGATGACCTATTTGCGTCTGGCTGTTACTGATCGATGTAATCTGCGCTGCTACTACTGCATGCCAGAAAAAGGTATCCAGTATACAGCTCAGTCCAATTTGCTGAGTTATGAGGAGATGGTTCGTCTGGTCAAGCTCCTGTCTCTATATGGCGTAAACAAGTTGCGAATCACAGGTGGCGAGCCATTCCTCCGCAAAGGCCTCATGTCTTTTATCAAGGTCATAAGCTCCATTGATGAACTTTCCGTCCACATCACTTCTAATGGAACTCTCATTCGACCTCATCTGAAGAGACTTCATGAGCTGGGGATCGCCTCCATTAATCTCAGTCTGGATAGCTTGGATCACGATAGGTTCCAAAAGATTACAAGACGGGATAATCTAACAGAGGTCATCTCGGCGCTGCACGAAATGCTGGCTCTTCAAATCCCCGTCAAGATCAATATGGTTGTGATGAATGGGACTAATATCCAAGACATCGCGCCAATGATCGAACTTACTCGAGACAATTCGATCAGCGTGCGCTTCTTGGAGGAAATGCCCTTTAACGGGAGTGGTATACATGCTGATCATGGTACCTGGGACCACCGTAGGATCCTCGATCATCTGCGGTCCCTTCATCCTAATCTGATTACACTACCAAAGACTGGCCAGACCGCGGAGCTCTACAAAGTCCCCGGATATCGAGGTACGGTTGGTATCATCGCCAGTTATTCGCGCACCTTCTGTGGTACATGCGACCGACTCCGTATCACTCCTTTGGGTGATCTCAAGACTTGTCTCTATGATAATGGCGTGATGAGCTTACGTGACCTTATGAGGCAAGGTGCATCGGACATGGAGTTAATACACGCTATCCAGTCAGCGATCAATCACCGCGCTGCAGATGGATGGGAAGCAGAGAAACGCAGATTGAATGTGCCAGTTAGTGAATCAATGGCAACGATCGGGGGCTAAAAAAAAGCCCAAGTTTGCTGTCAAACTCAGGCTCTTTCGACTAAGGTCTCAAAATAAGAAAACTACTTCTTGACCGGATTGGGATGTCTCGAGTCTACCTCGATTGAGGCGCAAGATATAAATGATTTTTTATATATGAAAATTATCTATGTGTTTAGCCTCGTGACAAAAAAAGGGCTGCCTCCCGAGAGACAACCCTTTATCAATTCTTGTGCTGTATTTTCTTAACTCTCCAATTTGAAGGTTACTGGTAGCGTGAAAAGCACGCGCACTGGAGTTCCTCGTTGCTTTCCTGGTTCGAAGGCCTGGGGAAGATTATTCATGTTATTGACGACCTTAAGGGCTGCTTCGCCGCATCCGGCGCCAATATCACGGACAATCTTGGCGTCGGTCACCTTACCGTTCTTTTCTACAACAAACTGAAGATATACCCTTCCTTCGACCCCATTTTCTCTGGCGATCGCCGGATACTTCAGATTCTTGTAGAGATACTCGATTAGTTTTTTGTCAGAACAGGCCTGATCAGTACACCCACCAAAGAGTGGCTTTTGCTCAACCACCTTAAAAATCTCATCCACTTCCGGTGCTGGTGGCGGTGGCGGTGGCGGCGGTGGTGGTGGTGGTGCATCGTCTTTGGGTTCCGGTGGTGGCGGCTCCTCAAATACGGTTTCTTCCTCGACTGTCTGATCCTCAAACTCCGGTTGTTCTTCTTCCTCGATCTCCTCCTCTGGAACTTCCTCGATCACCGGTGGTGGTGGAGGAGGTGGTGGAGGTGGTGGCTCAGCTGTACGTGGAGGCTCGATCTCGATTTCTTCATCAATCTCGAGGCTGTATTGAGATACATCAATCTGTTTCTCATACGTCGTCCAACTGAAAGCCAATACAGTTAGCGCCAATGCAGATGCTAACCCTAATCGAAAGAACGTTCCGCTGTGCTTGAAGACGTCGACGTCAGGATACTTTGTCCGCGCTTTAAGTGGAGAGACGGTACCATCCGCATATTTCTGCTGGAGGTCTTCCTTCTTCCCAAATACAGTCCGTAAAGCGAAGACCAGACCCAGAATCACAAAGATCAAACCGGCCATGCCGATCATCACTTGCGAACCCGTTAACGCGAAATCTGTCATAATTATCGGATTGTTTTCAAATGAATAATAGCTCTCTCATTTTGAGTGAGCATAATAATAGCAATTATCTCAAAAAGGGTTCAAAAGAACATTTTCCTCTGTCCTCAAAGAGTAGAATTTTGTGCTTCGGATTTTACTTCTGAACGCACTACTTATTAGATGATCATTGCCTATGTTTTGGTGTGTCTTCTGAGAAAAGACATCAATGCATAGGCCGCGATAACTCCGACCATATCAGCCATAAAGTCATAGATATCCGCACTTCGGTTAGGCATCAATCCTTGAATCCATTCTGTGCAAGCTGCATGCACCGCCAAAGCAAAGATCAACTTCGTGTGAGTCGCTCGTTCTTGCCACCCATGCAAGACTAAGACTGTCCAAAGCCAGTATAAGAACATATGAATCCATTTATCCAAATGCGGAATTGACGTAGGTGATGGAAGAGTCTGAGGCTTAGGATATAACAATGACATGGTCACAAACGCTGTCCATCCCCGTGCAAGCACTCTGATCAGCCTCCGTCGTCGTAATGCCCTACTATTGCCTGGCTTATGTACCATATACAGATCGCGAACCTATGAGTAATCGACCTATTGTCATCTCCGGCTTTGGTCGTTCTGGTACGACGTGGTTGTCCGACATTATTTCCAAGGCAGCTGGGGGGCTTATTCTCTTCGAGCCATATCATCCATCTGTATGTCGGAGTAGTGGAAAGATCTGCTACACGGTGAATGCAATAGATATCACCAACGAACTTATATCTCAGTGGAATCATGTCGCCCAAAAACACAATCCAGACCGATGGCTCCTGCGAAATCACCTGCGCTCACCGATCGAGCAACTACCTCAATCTTACATCGATGATATCTGGGAGCACTGTGATGTGATTGGCTTTAAATCCATCCGTGTGAATCATTCGATCATGCCTTTGGTAGATGCACTTTCCGCTCAGCTTGTCTACATCATTCGCCACCCTCTCACCGTGATCTCCTCTATCATCGGAAGGCCAAGGTTTTGGAAAGAGTTTGGCTGGAGCTGGCATTGGGACAGCTTCTCCAACCGAGCCATCTACCCACGGTACTCTCCTGATCAAGTGGCTAAGCTCATGAAGTTGCTGTCTGATGAAGATGATAGTCTCGGAAGAATAGCCGTGATGTGGCTTATATCGGCCGATATCACTATACCCCAGGTAGAAGCCACAGGCGGAATGGTGATCCACTACGAAGATCTCTATGTCAATCCTTATGGCACAGCGAAGTCTATACTTCGGCACCTAAACCTTCGGTCAGATCTACACCCAGCATATCTTTTCGAACCATCAATGACTACTCTAAATACGTTTCACAATAGTAGATCCGGCCTTGACAAAGCAGATCTGCTTCACATGTTTACCCGTGATCGCCTCAGTCCAACCGCTGCTGATAGATTGATGAGACTACTTCATGAGGTGGCGGATTTACTCCAGATCACTGCAATCCCAATCAGAAGCTATCTCAACAGTTTTATATGATATGGACACATCAGGCATAATTAGCACATCACCTTAACTCCTATCTCTATCCTCAGGAGCCTCTTGAATTCTCTTTATCTTTACGTTCCAGCCTGCTACTGCTATGATTAATAAGGTTACACTGGTCGGAAACCTTGGAGGGGATCCTGAGATCAGACATTTTGAGGGAGGAGGAAAAGCGACTCGCTTTTCGCTCGCGACCAATGAAAACTACCAAGACAGAAATAATGAGTGGCAGACCCGCACCGAGTGGCACCGCGTCGTATGCTGGGGTGCAATGGCAGAACGTGCCGAGAAACAACTTACTAAGGGTAATCTGGTCTACATCGAAGGCAAAATCACCTCACGAAAGTGGCAAGACAAGGAAGGTGTCGAACGAACAACAGTAGAAATTGTAGCCGCTACCTATCGACTGTTAGAACGAAGAGAATCTGGTGCATCAGCTATACCCAACACTGAATTTCCCAGTCCTCAAGAACAAGTACCGACCACAACAGCTAAAACGGAGACCATATCTCCAGTGGATGATGACCTACCCTTCTGATATGTCCATCCTCTACTTCGCTCACCAAATCAATTTCATTGGATCCTGACCCCCTTCTCTCGGGTTTATTGAGTTACGGAGTTGTTCTAATCAGCATTGGCTCTCCAGGATTGTTGATTGTCTTACTGTTAGTCCTGTTGGCTGGGTCGGCGTTGCTTTCAGCCAGTGAGGTTGCATTCTTTTCATTATCCCCACAAGATGTAGAGACGCTCACTACTGAATCTTCTCGTGCAGAGAAGACCATAATCAAGCTTAAGGATCGGCCCAGGTATCTACTTGCGACGATATTGATCAGCAACAACTTTATCAATATCGCCATCGTAATTATCAGTGAGACCTTGTTAAGGACTTTGATCTCAGACGATGTGTTTAACAAGATGGCCATCTATCTGCAAAAACAGGTTCACCTTGGCTGGATCAGTCAAATGCAACTGTCTTCGATCCTGAGTTTTCTCGTGACAATCGTGGCGGTTACCTTCTTGTTGGTTCTCTTTGGAGAGGTAGCACCCAAGATCTATGCGAATTTGAATAATGTCAGGCACGCCAAGCTAATGGCAGGTCCATTGTCTTTTTTGGGAAAGGTATTCTTCCCATTTAATAAGCTGCTAATCAAGTCATCAGCACAGATTGAAGAGCGGGTCTATCGTCAACGCCTACAATCGACGCATAGCGCTGACCGACGTGAACTGGACAAGGCGATCGAGTTGACCGTCACAGAAGAAGAAAGCCAAGACGAGATAGACATTCTCAAAGGGATCATCAAGTTTGGAGATGTTACGACTAAACAAATCATGAAGTCTCGAGTAGATGTCGTTGGTATTGACACCTCGTCAGATTTTGCCGATGTGATGAAGATTGTGAAGCAAAGCGGATTCTCGAGACTGCCAGTGTTTGAGGAAGACTTTGATAATATCCGCGGTATTCTGTATGTCAAGGACTTATTGGGGCATACCCAAGAAGACCATGACTACCCTTGGCATCAGCTCATCCGAGAACAAGTTCTTTACATCCCAGAAGCGAAGAAGATCGACGACCTTCTCAAGGAATTTCAGCTCAAACGTACCCATCTGGGTATTGTGGTAGATGAATACGGGGGTAGCTCCGGTATCGTAACCTTGGAGGATATTATGGAAGAAGTCGTTGGAGACATCAAGGATGAATTCGATATCGAAGAGGAGGTGGACTACGTTAAAATCGATGATCACAATTATGTCTTCGAAGGAAAAACTCTTCTCAACGATGTCATTCGAATTACTGACCTCGAAGACCAACTTTTTGACGAAGGCAAGGGGCATGCCGATACGATCGCAGGACTCATCTTGGAGCTTGAGGGACGCATTCCCAAACGGGATAAAGTCATCCCTTATAAATCCATTAAGCTGAAAGTACTGGCGGTCAATAAGCGAAGGATCGAACGAGTGAACATCACCATATGAAGTATTGGCCATGCATACTGTGTATGACACTGGGATTGTTGGTTTCATGTGATCATGACCCTGTGCTCACCCCTAAGAAACGCATGTATCCCCGACTGGAATTACCAGATGCAGTCTATAATAGGGCTGACATCCAGACGTGCCCTTTCAGTTGGGCCTTGCCAGTAGGAACTGAGATCGGACTGCAGACGGACCAAGGTGGTAACCGATGCTGGTTTGATGTCCACTGGCCAGCGCTTAATGCTACGTTGCACTGTAGCTACTATCCGATCGATGAAGACCACTCATTAAGTTCTCTTGTCGATGATGCTTATGAGATGGTTAGTAAGCATAATGTCAAGGCCTATTTCAGGGAGGAGGATCCCATCACAAACGCAGAGCATAATGGTCTACTTTTTTCGATAGCCGGGCCTGTAGCCAGTCCGCACCAATTCTTCATCACAGATGAAAACAATCACTTCTTGCGAGGGTCGCTTTACTTCGATAAAAAAGTAGTTTCTGATAGTGTAGCTCCGATTGTCGACTACCTAAGGTCAGACATGGATCAGATGCTTAGCAGCCTTACGTTCAAGTAAGCCAAGTCGACTGAGCGTATGATAATGCATCTCCTATGGCGGCATCACTGACTTCAATATCATGAATTGCCGAGCCAATCTCGGTTAACAGCGAGAACAGGATAGATCCGTCTCTGTTCTTTTTGTCTTTTTTCATCAGCATTTTGATCTCCTTCACATGATCCAGATGATGGACAGGTAGGTCATCATAGACACCTCTGATATATTCTGTGATCTCATCAAGTTGACGCGCTGACAACTTGCAGGCGTGATGAGACAAATAAGCCTCCGCGACCATCCCAATCGCTATCGCCTCGCCATGCAAATAGGGCCGATCATGAGCGAAGGATAGGGTCTCAATCGCATGACCTATCGTATGCCCATAGTTCAAAATCTTCCTTCGGCCTCTCTCCTTCGGATCATCGAGTACCACCTGGCGCTTGATGCCCACAGACGTGGCGATCTCTTCCGCTGATGCATTGGACGTCCAGTCTGTTGCGGTTGTTAGTCTAATCCAACTATCGCGATCTGAGATCAGCGCATGTTTGATCATCTCAGCATACCCACTTCGGAGCTCATGGTATGGCAGTGTCTTAAGAAAACTGGGATCCACACAGACAGCTCGTGGATGAGCGAATAGACCAATGAAATTCTTGTACCCTTTGAAATCCACTCCTAATTTCCCTCCAACACTGGCATCAACCTGTGACAAGAGAGTAGTTGGCACCTGGATAAAATCGATACCTCTCATGTAGCAACTCGCCGCATAGCCGCCCATATCTCCGATGACCCCACCTCCCAGATCAATCACAAGACTATGCCGATCACAACCATATTCCGCCATTGTTGCCCATATCTGCTCACATGTAGCAATCGTTTTGTGACGCTCGCCTGAGGGAATCTCGATGATGTGATCATAAAGGTTCTTATCCAAAATGGATAAGCAATGCTGTCGTGTATGTTCATCCACGATAATCACTCGCTGGCTGTATTTCTGCTGGTCCAGAATCTTTCTAAGTGAAGCTCCTGCTGAACCAAAGCTGACGTCATAGTCCTGCATGGATAGCACTCTCAAATCACCTTTAGTCTGGGATATCATGAAAGTCAATTTGGATCATTTCATTCTTGTTCAGATTGAGCAGCTGGTGCGCATTGCCCATATTAATTCCGATCTCTAACAGGTCGACGTCATTAAAAAATGCACACACATCGCCAACGGTGACATCACTATAGCTCGAAGAAAGGCGGGTTATAGGATCGGCACTTTTGAAATAAATCGCATAGATCCGTTCTCCGCATATCGTCTGAAAGGTGGCTCTATCAATGTTAGCTACCACATTCCCAAATCTATCGACATGGATAATGGTGGCGCGTATATGATGAGAGTTGATTACAGGCTTAAGGGCAATCTTTTGATCATAACGCTGCACTCGATGAGCGATATCATCCAGTGGCGCCTGAGTAGATACTCGACTTATGATACGAGATGCTGCCAGGTAGAGATCGACTTGGTTTGCCATCGGAACAGCTACCATATGCTTCGAATCCAACTGATCGTGGACCAGTGAAAATAACCCATTGTTAGGTCCTATAAAAAAGTGGCCTTTATGTTCAAATACCAGCAATTCATTTTGCTCAGCATAGAATGTATGCACTCCAACTACATGTATCGTACCCTTCGGAAAGTGTCTGTACACTGACCTTAGATAAAAGGCGCCTTCCATGATATCATATGGACTAATGTCATGTGTGACATCTACAAACCTACAATCCCCTGTACGAGTTAGAATCTCCCCTTTGAGCAGGGCGACGTAGTAGTCAGAAGTCCCAAAATCTGTGATAAGAGTTACGAGTGTCAAAGGATCGCTAAGTGGCTGTTAGTTAGGTGCCTAAAGAAAAACAAAAGCCACCAATAGCGATACAATCGTACTACGGCTCAAATATCTCCTGAGTCTCTACATGAATGACTGTCATGCCCGCCGCAAGTCCGGCTCGAATGCCACTATGCCCATCTTCATAGAGTATACACTCGGCAGGTGCTACGTTCATAGCCGCGGCACATTTGAGAAAGGTCTCTGGGACAGGCTTACCAGCGGTGACATCCTCCGCGGTCACAACAGTGACAAACCAATCAGCCATGTTCATATCACGAATTGCCGCATCTGCATTGGCTCGTGTGCTGCCTGTACCGATCGACATCGGAAGATGTCCACGATAGGCTTCTGCCAGAGCATAGACATGTTGGACCGGCTCTACCGGGCCAGCATGTAACTTGAGCTGGGCGTAGGTCTCATTTTTGAGTCGTTGTACTCCGACTGGGTCCAACGACCATCCAAACTTCTTATTCAGCTCAAGTGCGACCTCAGGAGTAGGGGTTCCAGCCAGGTCTGTGATCATTTTGTCCTTGATGGGCACACCAAGGATCTGCCCCAGCTGCCGCCACGACTGTAGATGTAAAGGCATAGTGTCCGCCAACGTTCCATCCAGATCAAAGATGAGAGCTTTTGCTGTGACTGGTGGTCTCAGAAACTTCTCGACATTATCCAAATTGGGCATGCTCATATCTTACTTTGTGGGTATCGTGCTGCATAGGTAACTCATCTCAAGTGCGATCGGCGTCCAGGATGACTATTAAAATATCAACTTCGAGCTATCGTTGTTACGTGGTCTCATGATGAAACTCGGTGTACTTGTATTGGTCTTTTTGTGTTCACACCATCTAAGTGGTCAAAAAGGCCTCGAACTGGGTGGTTGGTTCGGTACGAGTCAGTACTTCGGAGACCTCCACTCTGACCTGACTATTAAAGATCCCGGACTGATGTTTGGCGTCGGTGGGCGCTACAACTTTGACGAGCGTATCTCCACTAAGATCTCTCTGAACTATGGTAAGGTATCTGGAACGGATGCTAACTCAACGAATACATTCGAACGCGAACGAAACCTGAGCTTCGCCTCGGACATCTACGACCTGACTCTCCAGGCGGAGTTTAACTTTCTCCCTTACTTCCATGGCAGCCGAGAGGACTTTTATACCCCTTACTTGTTTGGTGGATTCTCGTTATTCAGCTTTAGTCCTACGGCAGAGTTGGATGGTGTCACCTACAATCTGAGAGACTTCGGTACCGAAGGGCAGGCCATACGCGGAGAGTATAGCAAATTCTCAAGAGCTATTACATATGGCATCGGTATGAAGTGGGATATCAGCCTGGACTGGAGTATGAATGTTGAGCTCGGTGTACACAATACCCAGACCGACTATCTCGATGATGTTAGTGGTGTATATCCAGACTTGGACATACTGCGACAGACACGGGGTGACATTGCCGTGGCGCTGTCAGACCGCTCCCTATCCCCTGGTATCGGCGAACCCGGCCGTCAACGAGGCAATAGCCAAGACAATGACACCTATGTATTCTTAAAGGTGGGATTCCTCAGATTTTTTGGCACCCTACCATGTCCTGACGTCTCAAACCAACGTCAAATAATTCGAAAGCGAGCCAATACCTTGGAGTGGTAGCACCAATCAGTAGACACCGGGTAGGATAATAGATGTATCAGATATGTATTGCTGATAGTCTGGATCATCACCATACTTCTTGTCCCGACTCTTCTCAATGAATGGAACGCCGGAGACGAATAGTAAAAGTAGAATGATGATAATCGGACTAAGCACTGCTAACCATCGCCATCCAGATAGAACTGGTATACTCATGATGAAGATGCCAATCCAGAAAAGCATCTCTCCCAAATAATTGGGATATCTGATCCATGAATACAACCCTCCATCATAAAATCGATTTCGATTGCCAGGTTGATTTTTGAAGGCTGACTTCTGATGATCGGCTACTGTTTCTAAGATCAAACCAACAATTGCCACCACGAGACCAGCTGCCGTGACCATGTGAACCTCAGACTCCAGCTCTTGACTGAGCAAGAGGTAGAGGAATGGAAGAGCAATTACCCATGCACTAAAGCCCTGAAGCACAAAAAAACGCAGAAATCGCCTCGGACTAACTCTAATCTCATCAAACCGATCATCCTTACCTAATATCGAAACACGGCGATACAAATATGCACCCAGGCGAAAGGCCCAGATGATAATTAAGGCGCTAACCATCACCTTACTCAACGAAGAAGCAACATCTCCAACAATCATCCCATACATGACCAGGCCAAGAAAACTCAGACAGTAGGTTACATCTGTGAGCTTATCCGTCTGCAGGCGATAGGCAATTGGAAAAATCAAAAGGTTAAGCAGAAGCGAAGCCACAAGGCCCCATGCGAGTGGACTCATATTCGTTTATCGTATTATCGAAATAGTCGTGAAACCCTAAAGTTGCATTCAGAGAGATCTGCGAATAGCTTTGCATTACACAAAGACTCAAAATTCTAAGATGAAATATTTTTTCTCCATCCTTTTCTTACTCACTTGTTCATCCTTTTCGTTCGGCCAGCTTGCTGAGTTTACTTCCAATGGCCCGAATGTCTTTGGAGAGGATATCACTAATGCAGACGCTGTCACAATCGACGATGTCATCGATCAGGTGTCGGCAGAAGACACCCTACAGGTGACCTTATCAGGTCATATCACCGAGGTGTGTCAGGCCAAGGGATGCTGGATGAGCCTCGAGAGCGAATCAGGAGAGCATTCGATATTTATCAAGTTCAAAGATTACGGCTTCTTCGTGCCATTGGAGTCCGGAGGGATGAAAGCGCAAGTCAGAGGTGATCTTTACGCCAGTGTTACGCCTGTTTCAGAATTGCGACACTACGCGGAAGACAAGGGAGCTTCTAAGGAAGAGATCGCCGCCATAACTGAGCCACAGACAGAACTTAAGATGATGGCTGACGGCGTAGTAATCTATCGCGATTAGATCATTGTCGTAGATAGACGTTCAGTCGGTCATCATAGTTAGGTAAGAACACCTTGATACTTGACTCATCATGTCGTTTCATATCGACGAAGTACCATGAGCTGCCCTCATCTCGCGACACAGCGAGATAGTACTGAGTTGTTTGTGTAGTGTCCACAGGAGTCTTCATGTAATGTTCCACGGGTAACATCGCATGTAGCTCATTACCAGCTTCGATAACCTTAGAAGGTTGTTTTGCCTCCATCTTAATGGTATGAACACCAATAGCAGCATACATGTCATGATCCCGCTGTAGATCATCGATGACATAAACTTCTCCACCGCCTAACTCCACGATAGCCGGATGAGATTTACTCACGGCAGTCTTGAAGTCTTTGGAAATGATCGCATCGCTGTAAATCTCGAATGATTCTGAAATTCGATCTACATGTCCTTG
>JBCBIX010000087.1:0-12377 GCA_038523965.1 Bacteroidota bacterium | reverse complement strand
CTAAGACGATCGTTTTTTAATCTTTAGAAAGAGTTTATTTTTTCCCGCTATTAATGTGAATATGCTTGGACGGAAACATTGGCAAAGCACTGATGATGGATCCTGCTCTTGGGTATAGTTTAAAGCTTGCCAGAGTAACTTCTCAAGGTTTCTTTTTACTCGACATTGAGAATAAAGCCGACGCGATATACATTTTCGATGCGCACCCGATCGTCATACTTCAGATGTTTTCGAAGCCTGGATATAAAGACATCAAAGCTTCTCCCAAGAAAGTAATCACGCTTCCCATAGATGACTTCTACGGCGTCATCTCTTTTTAGAATTTGACCTTGACACTTACAAAGCAGATGTAAAACTGCTGTCTCTTTTTCCGTAAGCCGGATTACATTTTCGCCATGCACTAACTCCTGTTTACCAGGATCAAAGTGGTAGTTTCCAAGACTATAAACCTGAATTTGTTTCTGCGAAGACTCCATGGTACGGCGCAGAATGGCCTTGATTTTATAGCCGAGCTCATCTTCGTCGAATGGCTTTGTGATGTAATCCTCAGCTCCAAGCTCGTATCCGATGCATTTATCAGCTTTCATACTTTTTGCAGTGACGAAGAGAAATTTCGCTTCCGGATGAGAGGCACGAAGCCTCTTAGCTAACTCGAAACCCTGCATTTTGGGGAGCATGACGTCTAATATGCAAAGGTCATATGGATGTTCTTCGTACTTGCGAAGTGCTGAAATACCATCACGGCAGAGCTTGACACCATATCCTGCCTCTTCCAAATAGTCGACAAGAAGAAAGCCAAGATTGAGATCGTCTTCAACAAGGAGTAATTGATGCTTCGCTGTGGTTATGCTTTGATTCATACTCATAGTCTTCATCATACCCTTGTTGTCTTACTTAGGAAAGTGGAAGAGTAAGTTCAAAACTGCTACCTCTATTTGCATTAGTAAGAGCACGGATCTGCCCTTTGTGATCTTCTATGATCATCTTGACATAGGAGAGACCCAACCCAAAACCTTTTTGATCATGTTGGTTGCCCCTCGGTATGCGATGGAAGCGTTGGAAAATCAATTCTCGGTCATGGTTGGCGATTCCAATTCCATTATCGCTAAACGTCATAATGACTTGCTCGTCTTCTTCTTTGATTTCAATATTGATGTCGGGTATTACATCGGTGTACTTAAGCGCATTGTCTATCAAGTTCTTGAAAGCTCGCAAAAGGTGAAATCGGTCACCTATTATAACAGGTGCTGACTCTGCGTGAATAGAAACATTAGCTTTGGTTTTTTGGATAGCAAGCTCCATGTCAGCTATGACTTGGTTCAGTAATTCTTTTAGATCGATTTTCTCAGGTTGTAGATAGGTGCCGTCATGCTGTAACTCGGCTATGCTGAGTACCCGATCGATCTGGGCCCCGAGTTTTACTCCTTCCTTATGTACTACACCGAGGTATTTGTCTTCAGCTAAGTCTGGTTTTCTTTTTACAAGGCGTTGGACGGCAAGACTAATATTGGTCAGTGGTGTTCTGAATTCATGGGCCATGTTATTAAAGAAGTCAATATTCCATTGGCTGATTCGCTGCTGATGGATAACAGATCTTACAGCAAGTATGAATACTACCAGAACAAAAAGTAGAATAAATAGAGACGCTACAAGCATCCACCATATCTTTTTGAGTACGTAGGCTTTTTTACCTGGGAAAGTAATATTCAGCATTGTCCCTGCCGCATCATCTCCGACAGCGAAAGATTTATGTTCAAACGGTGTAATCGCGCAGCAGTAAGGAGATGTGGTCTGACATTCGGGTGAAGATGAGGATGCTACTTGAAGCACATATGGCATGTTGATATCATAGAATAAGAAAGCCTGGTCAACTGCTGCTCTAATTGCTGTATCATCATAGGCTTCTACTGTATCCTCCTGAGGTGCTGAGAACAACGCTCTGTTCATGGGTTGGCAAATCATATTAGACTGGGGAGGGGCACACTTTAGCCGTTCTTCGGGAGCCATAGAACCGACTGCAGCGGCAAGCGCCAAGGATACCTTTTGATCAAACTGTTCTTCAATCAGATGCTTAGAATCGCTGATCCATTTGACTTGAATGCCGATGAGTACTAACCAACAGAGCGCTGCAGTAAATATGAGATGTGGAATTTTAATCCCCTTCATGGGGACAAAGTACTACTGTGGACAGGGTATGGCCCACTGCCTTAACAGCCGCTTAACAAGTGCGTAACAACCAAAAAACAGGTGTGCAAAACGGTTAGAGACATCTTACTCTCATATTAACCGGCAGCTCAGCGGATCTGAGCGAATCAAATTTTATAATTATGAGAAACCTAATTTCAATTGCCGTTGTAATAATGGCTTCTATGCTGATCGTTAGCCAATTATCTGGACAGGAGGCACTCCCATGTCAGAAAGAGTCAAAGGTCGCCCAATGTAAGGTAGTCAAGCCTGACTGTACGGGTGCCACTGCAGGCGTTAGTCTTACGAGTTTGTTTTCACAGACTTTGATTTTGGCGTCGTTGCCAGGCCTTCCTATCGATGCCCTGCAGGCTGAGGCCGGCTCTGATTGCGATCCTGATGATTGCTTGCCTAAGAACTGTCAACCTAAGAATTGCAAGCCTGCGAACTGCAAACCAACCAATTGTGCGCCAGTCACATGTAAGCCGGTATGTAGCTCTTCACGGATGGTGTCTTCAGGAACGAAAGAAAAGGTTCTTCTTGCTCAAGCAATTGTAAAGTAACTGTACTTATCCTTGCCTTTCTTTGCATTGTATAATTTCCGAGGTGTACGCTGTTGCATCTCGGATTTTCTATGGCCTAATGCATTTTGATTAGTTATCAGGCCAGTAGCGAATGTGCAAGTTTTTTAAATTACATCTCAGTTGCATATCTATTTGATCACGTGGTTTTATATTTTTAAACATCCAGAGGAGTGGGACAAACAAAAGGAAGTCTGTCATCTTCCAATGATATAGAACTGAGTAAATTCAGGATGGCGTAGAGTTAGTTTTATAAGTGATTGACAATGTTCGCCAAAGAGTTGTGATGATAATCATCAGTCATTAAAAACGTTTCGACCAATGTTATTATGCTATATCAAGAGTGATCTCCGGCAGCAAGTGGGTCACTTGAAGAGTTTTTCTCATTTTAACTCATAACACATATTCTACCACAAACCCAGTCAGGAGATATCCGATTAACCCATAGCCCAACACCCAGAGGAAACAAGCACAGCAAGTAAGCTTCAAGAAGGTAGACCAGGTCATGCCCACAAATCCCATGGCAATAACCGCTGCAGTAGAAAGGCCATAGAGAAAACGGTGCAAGGCCAGCAACCAAAAGGGGCGGTTCTCCAACCATGATTTCATCTGATCGATGCGCTTCGGACCTATGCGTTGGATCAGAGAATCTTGGCGATGGCCTTGACGAGCGAGGGTGTACAGCGTGATATCCCGTCCCATGCCGCCGAGCCATGCGAAAGCGGCGACAAGCAAGGGATTGAGGTGATCCAGTCGAGCTGCGGCCATAGCGGATAAGTAAGAGATCTCACCTTCGATATACGTACCGGCTAATACAGCGAGGTAACCATAATCAGTAACCCAAGCAGATGCAAGAATTGTGGTGGACACATGGGCAAGTTAAGGTCTGCTTAACTTTGTCTTGGGTAGAACATTTGATCCCCACTCAGCAGGTTTGATGAAACTTTCAAAAATGGATGGAGGTTTATACGTAAATAGAAACACAAAGAAAATACGTCATGGGATTCTTAGATAGACTTCGTGCGAGCCAGTCCAATACAATTACAAACTGGAAGAATCTGACAAGTACTTCTCAATTAGAAGAGATTGATGAGTTGTCCAAAGCACAGCCTGTTATCATCTTTAAGCACAGTACGACATGTGGCATCTCCGCAGGAGCTAAAAATCGGTTGGAGTCAGGTTGGGAGGCGATACCTGACGACGCTACCTTATACTACTTAGATCTACTGTCGTATCGGGCTGTATCCAACGCTATCGCAGATCGTTATGGAGTGCGTCACGAGTCGCCCCAGATCATTGTCATCCGTGATGGTAAAGCCTCCTACAACGTGTCCCACCATGCCATACAGCCACAGGCGATAGCCGGAGCCTTGGCCTAACGTGCTGATGTACAGAGGCATATAATGGCTGGAACTAACGACGTAGGTGACTACTCGTCGTTTCGCCTTGTTGATTGGGCGTAGAATAATCGCTGCGTTCCAGTGTTTGTGTAGATTCGATACATGAACGATAATTCCATCCTTCTATGGCTTGCAGCTAAAGCGGGTTGGCGACGGAGAGGTGTCCGTCATCAGAACATGGGCTATTGTCTTAATTGTGGTTCATCACTGACCCCAGAGGATAATTTTTGTCCGAACTGCGGGCAGAAGGTGCATGAATCTAAGTTGTCACTGTTCTCACTCATTGCAGAATTTTTTGCTGGTATATTCAACTTGGACAATAGTCTCTATCGATCGCTTCGATATGTGTTGGTTCCGGGGTATTTGACGAATCGTTTTATAGAAGGTAAGCGGAAGAAGTTTCTTAATCCCATTCGTTTTTTCATTGTCATTTTGATTCTACATGTGGCAGTGTTAAACTATATCATTGACATCGATGGATTAATCGAACAGACGAATAAGTCTATCAGCGAGATTGGAAGAATCGAGCTTTACGATGACTATCTGGCTCTGAAGGATACAATTGATTTGAGTCCAGCTGAGCAGGCGCATTTTGAAGAGATTTTTGATGACTATATCGGTGATACGACCTATCGATACTCTGACATAGAGGGAGATATACTTGGTTTCGATTTAGACGCTCTTAAGTTAGAGAAGGTTGATCTGTATGAGATGCCAATACCTGAGATTATAGAGAAGTATCCCGTGGATACGTTTAGAGAGCGGCTGTTTTTGGCACAATTGGTCCGCGCTCTGAGGGAGCCCGTAGGTGCCATTAGACATGCTTTAGGAGCGCTTATCTGGAGTGTTTTTCTGTCTATTTTCTTAACTGGTCTTTTATTGAAATTGATCTATATCAGGCGTGGCCGCTATTATGTCGAGCACTTGATCTTCTTATTTCATGTGAATAGCACGGGGCTCTTAGTGGCATCCGCGGTATTAGGTGGAGCATACTTGATGCGTGAGGATGGGCTTGCGAGTATTAATGGTTCGATTTGGGCTATTGCATATGGTATCTCAGGAATCTTTCTATTTCTGTCTATGAAATTCTATTATCGGCAGGGCTGGATTAAGACCTTTTTTAAGTATTGTTTTATCGGCTTTGCCAGTTTTATAATCATCATGCTATCCTTGGTGTTTGTGGGCATGGCAAGTCTTCTATTTTTCAAATGATGTCTATGGCGAACTACGATACCGTAGTTGGATTGGAGGTGCATATTCAGATGAATACGAAATCTAAGGCGTTCTGCGGTGATGCAAACTCGTTTGGCGATGAGCCAAATACTAACGTATCTGCTGTCTCATTGGCTCATCCAGGTACCCTACCCGTAGCGAATGCAGCACATGTGCATAAAGCCGTCCAGTTGGGCTTGGCCTTAGGTTGCGAGATTAACCAATTGTGCTTTTTTGATCGCAAACACTACTTCTATCCAGATTTGCCCAAGGGATATCAGATTACACAAGACAATGAGCCCATCTGTATCGGTGGATCGTTGGAAATAACGACAGCGTCGGGACCGAAGAAAGTGGAAATCCATCACATTCATATGGAGGAGGACGCGGGAAAAAACATCCATGATATAGATCCCAAGTACTCACTTTTGGATGTGAATCGCGCCGGGACACCTCTTTTAGAATTGGTTACCGAGCCTTGTCTCAGTTCTGGTGAGGAGGTGTTTTCGTTCATGGCAGAGTTGCAGAAACTACTGCGATATATTGATGTCTCGGATGCCGATATGGAGAAGGGGTCCATGCGCTGTGATTGTAATGTTTCGGTGAAGCTGAGGGGAACTACAAAGCTTGGGGAGCGCTGTGAGATTAAAAATTTGAATTCTAAACGGTTTGCCAGGTTAGCAGTAGAGTATGAGGCAAAGCGCCAAATTCAGATGCTGGAAGAGGGGGTTACTTTTTCTAAACAGACGCTGCATTTTGATGTTGATCGATTAGTCACGCAAGTGTTGCGCGAGAAGGAAGGCGTAGCTGACTATCGATATTTTCCAGACCCCGACCTTGTCCCTGTGCGAATCACCGACGCCGAATTAGAAGAACTCACCCTTGCTATGCCTGCCATGCCGTGGGAAGAGAAGCATCGGTTGATGAACGAGCATAGCTTATCAGCAGAACATGTCGATAAAATCATCGAGGATCGTAGTCATATTGAACTGTTCGATGAGCTGGTTGGCGAAATCAGTGATTCGCGCTTAATTGCGAATTTTTTGTTGAATCAATACCTCCCGACGGACGGGGCAATTAGAGCGCGCCTGCATACATCTACAATTCTAAGTTATCTCGATTTGCTTCTGACCGACCAGGTGGCGGCATCCACGGCAGCTCAACGATTATGGCCAGTCATAATCAGCAATCCCGATTGTGACGTTCTTGACGAGGCCAAGCGACTCAATGTTTTGATCAAGAGAGATGAGGATATCGCCGCCCGAATCATTAGAGAAGTATTGGCAGCAGAACCTGAGAAAGTGGAGCAGTACCGCAAAGGTAAAAGGGCATTATTCGGATACTTTATGGGAGCTGCCATGCGAAGTGCAGGGGGAAATGCTGACCCAAAGCAACTAAAGGGGCTCCTCTCTCGAATCCTTTCAGAGGACTGATACGTTTTACTTTTATATGAGGGATACAAAAAGTCTAATCAACCAGCTGGAGAACAAGGGAGTCACCCTCGTGGCTGTGTCCAAGACTAAGCCGTCTGAGCAGATTTTAGAAGTTTATGATTTGGGACAGCGGGATTTTGGGGAGAATCGTGTGCAAGAGATGGTCGATAAGGCCGCAGATCTGCCAAATGATATACGATGGCATCAGATCGGACATTTGCAAAAAAACAAAGTCAAATACATCGCTCCCTTTGTTCATTTGATCCACAGCATTGACTCAGAAGCGCTGCTCAAAACTGTTCAAAAAGAAGCGGCTAAAAATGATCGCAAAATCAATGTCCTTCTTCAATTGAAGATTGCAACAGAAGAGACCAAATACGGACTGTCAACAGCCGAGGCAGAGGTGCTTACCGGCGACCTGATTTCTGGCAAGTATCCGAATGTCTACCTACAAGGATTTATGGGCATGGCATCATTCGTCCAAGAAGACGATCAAGTGGAGAAAGAGTTTAGCGGATTGAAAAATTTCCAATCTGCAATGAAGGAACAATTTCCAGATGACATGGAACAATTGCAAGTCCTGTCGATGGGAATGTCCGGAGATTACAATATTGCGATCGAGTGCGGGTCCACGATGGTTCGCATCGGTAGCGCCATCTTTGGATCAAGAAACTGACGGAAACTATCCCTTATACTTTTTTCGTGGGCCGTAGGATTTCTTTTTCTTCTTTTTGAAGTTACCCTTCTTTTGGTGTTTGGCTTGGTGATCATACGGCTTACGACGTCCTGCCCCACGGCGAGATTCATTGCGTCGTTGTACAGGAGCCTTTTCGTTCAGATCCCGAGAGGACGTACTGGTCAGTTTCTGCAATTCGATGAGGAGCAGCTTGGCGACTAATTCATCTTTAGAAAGCCCTCCGAATAGGATCAGTGTTTTTTCTAAAAGCTCCTCGTCGATCTTATGCTTGGTATGGGTGTTCAGCACTTCTTGGCACCAATTCTCGATGCGCATATCATGAATGTCAGCAGAGTTTGGAATCAGTAATTTTTGAAAACTGATACTAAGCTGTTTTTGTAATCGCTTGATTTTGTGCGATTCTCCTCCGGTCACGAATGCTATCGAGGCTCCTTTTTTTCCACCTCGCGCTGTGCGGCCACTGCGGTGAGTATAGTAGGAGATGTCATCGGGAATGTTAAAATGAAAGACGTGAGTCAGATCATTTACATCGATCCCGCGTGCTGCCACATCTGTTGCGATGAGGAGCTGGAGGTCATGATTCTTGAACTTACGCATGACCTGATCTCGCTGCCGCTGGTTAAGATCACCGTGAATGGCATCAGCGCGATACTTGCGAGAGACCAATTGATCTGCCACCTCTTGGGTATCTCGCTTGGTGCGACAGAATACAACCGCCCGCATTTCGGGTACGACATCTAAAAATCTGGTGAGCGCTTCAACCTTATTGGATTGCTTCACCACTGAGAAGTGGTGCGAGATATTCTTGTTGACTTCGTTCTTGTGACCCAGTTTGACTTCTACAGGGTCATTCATGTAGGTGTCCACGATACGCTTAATGTCGGCAGACATGGTCGCAGAAAACAGCCAAGTGAGCTTCTCCTGAGGGATGTAGCTTAGGATGTTATCGATCTCCTCTTTGAATCCCATGTTCAGCATCTCATCCGCCTCATCAAGTACCAGGTTTTGGAGCTGATCAAGCTTCACTGATTTACGCTTGATAAGGTCGATGAGACGGCCTGGTGTAGCGATGATGATATGCTGGGGCTTCCTAAGTGCTTTGATTTGATTGACGATAGGTGCACCACCGTAGACAGCGAGTATGTTGACCCCGCGAGTATGTTTGCTGAATAGCTTAAGCTGTTCGGCGATCTGCTGCCCTAACTCCCTGGTTGGAGCGAGAACCAAACCTTGGGTGTGTGGCATCGATGGTTTGATACGTTCGATGAGCGGAAGCCCAAAGGCGGCCGTCTTACCTGTTCCTGTCTGTGCCAAGCCGATAAAGTCAGTATCCTCTCCAATGAGCGTTGGTATTGCCTTACTCTGGATCTCGCTGGGTTGTTCAAACCCCAATTCCTGGATGGCCTGAAGCACTGGTGCCGACAGGCCGAGTTGTTCGAATGGTGTCACTGGGGTACGTATTAATGAGCGGCGAAGGTCGGAGAAAAGAGGGACTCGCAGCAGTCGATTTAGAATTTCTATTTATACCACGTTAAACCACTCTGATTCGTCAATGAGAATTGAGGAGATCAACGAGGTTATCATGCCCAAACTGCCTCGCATAGTCTATGGCTGTCTGTCCTTTGTGGTTAGAGATGTCTATATCTGCTCCTTTTTGAATCAGCCTTATGGCGAGGTCTTTATTCCCTTTGAAGCAAACTCCCATTAGCGCGGTATTTCCAATTGCGTCCTGTGCATTGATATTAGCACCTCGATCGAGGAGGTGATCCACGATATCTCCAGCATCGACGTATGCAGCTAAGATGAGTGGCGTAAATCCCTTGGGATCGGTACTATTGGCGGTCTTCGGGTTATCGTTGAGTATCTGAGCGACCTTTGATAAGTCCATGGCCCGGATCGCGTCAAACAAGTTTTGCATCGGTTGAGATTTAGTCCGCCGCAAAGATAATAGAGCCAAACCAACTCTATAGGCGTAGTTTATTGATATTTAGATCTCAATAAGATTGGATTATATGACCCTTCAGCAATTGTACTATGCCATGGCGTTGCGTCAACATGGTAGCTACGTGAAGGCTGCTCAATCGCTCGGCATATCGCAGCCCGCTTTAAGTGTACAGATACGCAAGCTTGAGGATCAGACGGATCTCCAGCTTTTTGATCGCACTCGTAATGCCATTCGTCCGACATACGAAGGAGAAATCTTCTTGGATCGCGCGCAGTTACTCTTAACCCAATTTAGTCAGCTGAAGTCACTGGCGCAGGAGCTTCATGAGGAGTTTGCTGGAGATATAAGGCTTGGTATTATACCTACTCTGGCGCCATATCTCCTCCCATTGTTCATCTCAGATCTGAATGATCAGTATTCTCGATTACAAATTCACGTCACAGAAGCGCTAACAGAGGAGATCGTGATTGGAATAAAAGATGGAACCCTCGATGCTGGGATTATCTCCACTCCAATATCATCAAAGGTGCCCTTAACTAAGACTCCACTTTTTTACGAAGAGTTTAGACTATTCGTCTCGACAGGGCATCCATTATTTGAAGAACAGACCATAGCCGTGCCAGATATTCCGTTGGAAGATTTGCTTTTGCTTAAGGAGGGCAATTGTTTTCGAGATCAAGTGGATAACATCTGCGATATCGCACGGCGCCAGGTGTCAAATGATCTTTTCTATTTTGAAAGTAATTCGATCGAAAGCCTTTGTAGAATTGTCCAATTCAAAGGAGGCTTAACATTCTTGCCAGAGTTGACAACTCTGCACTTTAGCATCGAGCACGAGGATATGATCAAAAAATTAGAAGGGCCCAAACGAGTGCGAGAGATAAGTATCGTTCACCTACCGAACAACATAAAAACCACAAAGCTTTCGAAACTTAAAGACGTCATCCAACAAAGTCTACCCAAAAAGTACCTTGGCAAGGAAGGCAAACAGCTGATCAAGACAAATGTGAATTTGTAAATTTTGGATGTTTGTTATTTCTGATTATAACTCCTTTACCATGCGTACCATACCAGCCGATTCAGGTTTTATGTAAGGTAGATCCAATTGGATGTGAGAATGGATTTGATACCCGTGGTGCTCATAGAATTGAATGACTTTTGTAGATACCGTCATAGCTTCCAACCACAGACAAGTATTCCCTCCACTTCGGGCCGTCTCAGAGATATAGTCCATGAGCAGCGGCCCGATCTGGCGTCCCCTCACAGCTTTGGTCAGGTAGATGCGATGCAGTTTAGCTGGTTTAAGGCTATTTAATCCTGCAAAGGACTGATTCCAACACATGCGAAGCATCCCCTGATGTACTCCATCCACATCAATGAAATCATAGGAGGTATTCGAGCTAACTAAGTCTTTCATCAAGGCGTCCCGGCTAAATGTAGTCTTGGCATAATGATACCCACTGTCAGTCCAGAGATAGTCGTAAGCACTTGTGTAAAGCTTGACCATGAGATCCAATACCACCGATGCATCATTAGGAGTGATTGGACTTAGCGAAACCTCGTTTGTCAAGTGTAGGTGTCTCATTCGTTGGTGTATGCTTTGATTTGGCTACGAAGAACACAAAAGTGCTGATTTGATTGACCCGAGTAGACAAGATTTTACTGCGATCCATAAGTATCTCGCAGGTGTGACTCATCGAGTCTTGGAGCTGTGATTTGTGTTTGTCTGGAAGGTTGGGGTGTCTGGTCTTGAAGCGATTCGGCCTGATTGATGAGATTTGTCACGTCATTGTTCAGGTGGTGGATATAGGTTAGGCTACATTGCGGCGCTGCTTGAACGATTCCATTTACAATTCACCTATCATGAGACAACTCAGCACCATAACTGACCCTGGATATCGCAGTCAACGGGTTATACCAGGTTTGGATCGTCAGATTCTGCTGATGATAAAGGATCCACGAGATCTGACGTTCGTCTATCTCTGTATGAAGATTACAGCACTAATTATACCGATGGCCATCCTGCTGTTCTCGTCAGTAATACAAGGCTGGCAGTGGTGGCTTGGTGCGGCTGTGTATGCAGGATTGATCATCTACTTTGTAGGTCCGTATACTCTCATGCTGCACAATACGAGTCACCGAGTTCTCTTCAAGCATGAATACAAGTGGGCCAATTATTACATCCCGTGGGTTCTTGGTCCATTCATGGGGCAGTCGCCAGAGACATACTTTAGTCATCACATTGGCATGCATCATGCGGAGAATAATCTACATGCTGATAAGAGCAGCACGATGCCATTTAGAAGGGATAGCTTTGTTGACTTTCTAAAATATTTTTCCAATTTCTTTGTCGCAGGCATCTATGAGTTGGCGGTTTACTTTAAAAAGAAAGAGTTCACGAAGTTTTTTAATAAGGTAATTCGTGGCGAGTCCTTTTTTATAATTCTATGTGTGCTGACGTCCTTCATTCATTTGAAAGCGGCGATCTGGATTTTTGTTGTTCCTATGGTGATCGTAAGATTCTCGATGATGGCTGGAAACTGGGCCCAGCATGCCTTTATTGATGCAGATGCACCTGCTAACAGTTATCGCAACAGTATTACGTGTATCAACAATGCCTACAACCGTAAATGCTTTAATGATGGCTATCACATAGGCCATCACCTACGACCCCATATGCATTGGACTGATATGCCTGGTGACTTTCTCAAGAACAAGTCGAAGTACATTTTAGAAAAAGCTATCGTATATGAAGGCCTTGACTTTCATATGGTGTGGGCTCTTCTGATGTGTAAGCGATATGATGTACTTGCCTCCCATGTCGTAGATATGGGCGACCAATATCAATCTAAGGAACAGGTCATTGAATTACTCAAGGAGAGGACTAAGCCTATCTATGCTTGATATGTCATGAAGTGGCTCCAG
>JBCBIX010000086.1:0-12503 GCA_038523965.1 Bacteroidota bacterium | reverse complement strand
GTAGACTCTTCATATTCAATTTCAAATTTTGATTGAGCATCCAGAGAAACTGCGAATAGGATTAATACGACCCAACTGATCGACCAACAAAAATGATGAGGCATAGTGCTTGGATTTAACCCTTTAAAAGTATCCAAAAAGTCTCCTTCAAACCCAAGTGCGTGATCTGCCACAAGGTGATTCTGCAAGCAATGGATTGGCTTTACTCGGCGAAGCGCAAACAGATGTACTGAGAAGTTGAGATCTTACTATATTTCTATAAAGCAAACACTATGATTCACCATACCAGACGCGGTTTTCTTCAAAAAGCATCACTTGGAAGTTTCGCATTGGCAGGAGTTGCTAAGGGGGCAAGAGAAGTCCGTACCATCCGACCATCAATCGGTCAGAATGTCCGACAATACGCTGCGAATGATCAAGTCCGAGTTGGGTTCATCGGATGCGGTATACAGGGTTTTAGCAATGCCAGACAGGCTAACAAAGTACCCGGTGTGGAGATAGCCGCCGGATGCGACCTTTATTCTGGACGTCTGACTCGCATGAAGGAGATTTTTGGGTCAGATGTGGTGGTCACTCGAGACTATCGTGAACTGCTGGATCGTGACGATATCGATGCGATATGTATTTCTACATCTGACCATTGGCATGATCACATGCTCAAAGCAGCCCTGTCAGCTGGGAAACCAGTCTATTGTGAAAAACCAATGATGCACCACATCGAAGAGGGTAGAGGGATGATCGAGGCTGAGCGAAAAAGTGGTTTGCCAGTTCAAATCGGCAGTCAATACGCCAGTGCAATAGATACGCATAAAGCAAAAGAGCTCTACGAAGCAGGCGAAATAGGTGAATTAGTATTGATGGATATCAGGTATGATCGAGCTTCGTCAAATGGTGCTTGGCAATATAGCATCCCCACTGATGCAGGACAGGACACTGTCGATTGGGATTCATTCTTGGGAGACGCTCCCAAACAGGAGTATGACGAGAAGCGATTCTTCAGATGGAGAAATTATGGAGACTATGGGACTGGCGTAGCGGGAGACTTATTCGTCCATCTGTTCACAGCTCTACATGTGATCACCTCCTCCGATGGACCAGAAAAGATCTATGCTACTGGTGGTCTTCGATTCTGGAAGGATGGTCGAGATGCACCAGATATCACATTGGCCTTGTTAGACTATCCATCTGCAGATACCCATCCAGCCTTCAATGTTCAGATGAGGGTCAACTTCGTCGATGGATCTGGAGGAGGATCTTCTGTAAGGCTCATCGGATCAGAAGGAGTAATGACCTTAGGTTGGGATGGAGTGAAAATCGAACGTAATCCAGTAGATACACGGCCAACCTATGGAGGCTGGGACTCTTATGCGACGTTCTCCGCGGCTCAACAAAAGGAATATGAGGCATGGTATGCTGCGAACTATCCAGTTCCGCAGATGAAAATGCAATCTCCACGCGAGTTAGTGTATAAGACTCCAGATGGATACAGCGCACATTATGATCATTGGCACCACTTCATCAAGGCTGTAAGAGAGGGAACAAAGCTTATAGAAGATACAACATTTGGAATGCGCGCTGCTGGGCCGGCATTAGCCTCTAATCTTAGTATGAGTGAGGAGCGTATCATTAAATGGGACCCCGTTATGATGAGAACGGTCTGACCTATCTGTACTTATCCCCTGGAGATTGGCCCGCATGTATCATAGGGAGGAGTTTGGCCAAGCGATTCGTTTTGGTGGACTCTCGTTTTGCTTCAGAGATATACTCCGCGCATTCTTTCTGCTTATAGGGTGGTAACTCATGAAAGCTTGCAAGTAGAGCCGCATCTTCGTCCAAGTGCTTTTGAAGCTCCTCAGGGACTTGGTAGGTGACTGGCGTGCGATCTACCTTCACTTGCATGCCATTCCTTTGGTTTTGTATGGCTTCAGTCAGATAGATTCTGATCATTTCTTCGTCCACATCTTCCATCGACCTGAAGTTCCAGTGCCGCATGGCCTTTGTTTTGCCTTCCTGAGCATTCACTAACACTCCGGCCTGGTCTGAGAGCAGCGCCCCTTGAAAGAACCAAAGACCTACGTAATCAGCGAAAGCTCCGAGACCGATCACATTCTTACCATCCAGTGTATATACTGGGAGAAACCACTTTACCTCTTCGCGTAGTTCGGTTTCTTCTATCAGTCCCGCAATTCGGAGCAACAGCCCTTCAAAATGAGGATGCATACTGATGTAATGAGCAGTGGATTCTGGTTTCTTAAGCGCCATTCTTGATTTTTGCCCATCCTAATCGATAACCTACCAATGCACAGGGGATGTGAACGATGACGTCTGTGATCATAAACCATACCGGCAATGGGACTACTATCATTCGAATAATGGCCATAAGCATTAGAAACCCTCCGATGGTATAAGGCAATAGAGGGTTGGGATATTCACCAATTTTTGCAGCGAGGAAACCAGCCAATAGAGCCCCTAATGCATGAGATGCCAAGACGACCATGTGTACAATGCGTGGGATAGAGTTATAATACTCTTTCATGCCCTGTACATCGTCCATGGTTAGCTCTTCTGGAGCTGGGGCTAATAATTGATTTACAGATTGGAGGGTCCAATACAAGAAAAAAGCTCCCGCCATCCCTATCATCAGTCCAATTACATTGCGCGCCATCCCCGTACTTTTGCGTCAATGTTAGGGATAATCTCTCGTCCAATAAATCCTTCAGATGACATTAGAAGATCGCATCACAGCACTTGCGGCATTGGGTAGCCATGTAAGAAATAACCAAGAGCATTGGGCAAGTCTACAAGCGGCTGCTTTTAACGAGAATCAGTGGTTTACGATCGATAATACGAGCAAAAGCCTTAGAGCTATTGCGGATCAATATTTGGACGAAAGACGGCTGAGGTCTTGGGTTGCCAACTATGATATTCAGGCAGACCATCGCCGCAGAGTAGGACTTGTGCTCGCAGGGAATATCCCATTAGTAGGATGGCATGATGTACTGTGCACATTCGTGGCCGGGCATACCGCCGTTCTGAAGCTCTCTTCCAAGGATCGAGTGCTCATTACCGGGCTTATAGATGCTTTGCAAAGCATTGATAATCAATCAATAAGCTACTTTGAGATCCATGACCAGTTGAAGGACTTCGATGCAGTTATCGCAACTGGAGGAGAGACCGCAGCGACACATTTTGAACACTACTTTGGGCGGTACCCGAACGTTATTAGAGGCAACAGGAGCTCAGTAGCGGTCCTTTCTGGAGATGAGAGTAATGAGGATTTGGAGTTAATTGGACAGGACGTATTTACCTACTTCGGAATGGGGTGTCGTAGCGTGAGTAAGCTTTATGTGCCGCGTGGATATGATTTTGATCGATTTTTTAAGGCCATTATTCCTTTTGGTTCTGTGATTGAGCACAGCAAATACAAGAACAACTACGACTATTCCAATGCGATCTACTTGCTGGGACAGACACCTTTTTTAACGAATAACTTTTTGATTCTAATGGAGTCGCCCGACTTGAGTTCCCGAATCTCCTGTCTGCATTACGAATACTATGATGATCAGATGGAGCTTGATAAGCTTCTTTCTGAACAGATAGATGAAATCCAATGTATATCCACAACACTACAATTGCCATCCGTGCATACAGTCTCATTTGGAGAGTGTCAGCGTCCCGGCCTGAGAGATTATGCTGATGGGATTGATACGATGTCTTTTTTGACTACTCAGATATGACAAAGCAGGAGAAAGTATACGACATCATCGACACACTGGAGCGCCTGTATCCTGAGGTACCAGTACCACTGGATCATACTGATCCATACACATTACTTATAGCTGTGTTGTTAAGTGCGCAGTGTACGGACGAGAGAGTCAATAAAGTGACTCCCGGTCTGTGGGAGTTAGCGGATAACCCGTACGATATGATGCTCCAATCCGTAGATGATATCCGCGCCATTATTAGACCATGTGGGTTATCTCCGCGCAAGTCTAAAGCGATCCATGAGCTATCACGGATCCTCGTCGAGAAGTATGCGGGTGAGGTTCCTCAGTCATTCGAACTCTTAGAAGAGCTGCCTGGTGTAGGTCATAAGACAGCATCTGTTGTCATGTCGCAAGCTTTCGGAGTGCCTGCGTTTCCTGTGGATACACACATCCATCGACTTGCCTATCGCTGGGTGCTTAGTACTGGGAAGAATGTGGAGCGCACCGAGAAAGACTTGAAAAGATTGTTCCCTCAAGAGTTATGGAACAAGCTTCATCTCCAAATTATCTTTTTTGGACGGGAGTATTGTCCGGCACGTGGTCATGACCCGTTGGTGTGTCCCATTTGCCAAGTCCATGGGAGACGAACCATGTTCGAATAGATTTAGACGAAGTCGTTGCCTTGCCATGCCGCTTTGCTTTCCTCGGGGGCATCATCGCCGAGATCAAAATCGTCGATTCCTGCTCTGTGCTGACGACGTTTGCGAAGTCTTTCGTATTCGCGGTCTACCTCCGTATCCTCCCACTCATAGGAGAATATGCTTATCGCATGGAAGGCGACTCCGAGACCCCAACCAAGAATGGGAAAAATGGCCCAAAAGAAGTCTGAAGTAGCCAAATTCAGAAGTATGAAGAAAACACTCATGACTACCCACGACATCGCATGACTGTAGAACTTCCGACGCTTGCGGACTCGTTCTTTGGCTCGTAGATAGAGTTGTTGCTCCTCCATGATACAAAGGTAAACTCACCTTCAAGCCTCTCGCCTCCTTATCGGCAGAGAATCCAATATCATAGACATACGACGGACACTCACAGACTATTCAGATATGTCAACGGACGAAAATCCAGGAGTTGGTAGAACTGTGATCTGGACTGAATCCGTAGCCTTCGTAGTCAAAGCCTTTTAAGTCCGCAGTATCCGTAATTCCGTTTTTGATAATGTAGCGAGTCATCAGCCCCCGAGCCACTTTGGCAGAGAAGGAGATGAACTTCAGTTCGCCATCGCGCCATTCTTTAAAGTTGATATCCAGAACGTCTGCCTTAAGCTTAGTGCGATGCACAGCCTTGAAGTACTCGTTACTGGCGAGATTAACGACTGTTTTCCCAGACAGCTCACGCAAGGATGCGTTGATCTGATTTGTGATCTGTTTATCCCAGAATTGGTACAAGTTTTTCCCTTGATCTGTTGGCAGTGAAGTACCCATCTCAAGGCGATACGGTTGGATCCCGTCCAATGGGCGGAGTAATCCATACAGCCCTGATAAGATCCGGACATGGGACTGAGCAAAAGTCATTTCTTCTACGGTAAGATCGTCAGCTCCAAGCCCGCGATACACGTCACCAGCGAATAGATGAACAGCCGGAGTGCTCTGTGAGGCCGCTCCACGCAACTTGAAGTTCTTGTACCTCCTTCTGTTCTCTTTGGCCAAGGAAGAACTGATATCCATGAGTGACATCATGTCTCCTTCAGAGTATTCTCTTAAGACCTTAACCAACTTACCAGCAGCAGCCGTATTCTTCGGTTTTGTCATCTCAATATCGACGTTAATATCCTCGTTGAGCGATTTGGCAGGAGACAAGAGTACGAGCATGGATAGCACACTTTGTTAAACAAAAAAAGGTCAGCAAACAGGCTAATGTTTACTGACCTCTCGATTATGTGAAGGCGATTTTGCCTTAGTTATTCTTTTTGATTAGCCCATTCGATGGGGCGGGCACGCTTTCTTCTTTTTCGATAGCCTGATTAATTGTTCCTACCACCTTAAGCACTTTAGGAGCGCCTTCTTCATTAGTAGTTATGGTAACCGTCTTGTTTATTTTTCCGAGGCGCTTGGTGTCGTATCTGATTTGGATTTCTGCTGTTTGCCCGGGCATGATCGGTTCTTTTGGCCAGTCAGGTACTGTACACCCACAACTACCACGCGCATTCTTGATGACCAATGGCTTGGTGCCTGTGTTTGTGAATTCTGCCACTCTTAGCGGTTCGGAGTTTTGCTCGATTGTACCATAGTCTACGGTGAGGGACTTGAACTCCATAATAGGTCCGTCCATGACTTCTTCTACTGCAGTGTCATCGGCTTGTGCTTGGGCCGAGATGATGCCATTGATCCCGATTAGGACGAAGGCATAGAATAATATGTTAAGCTTTTTCATCATGTAAATTTGACTGATATAAAGGTAGATAAACAACTCTGTATATAAAAGAGACAGTCTTGAGGTGGGTGTTACACATTCGTTAACCGATATGAAAATCACTCAAAAAAAAGGCCTTCATCTGTAGATGAGGGCCTTCTCGATACAATACTCCTTGGTTAGGAGAGATGCGAATCTATCTTTTGAGCTAAGGTTGCTTTGGTCGCTGTACCCACGTGTTTATCAACCACTTCTCCATCCTTGATAAACAAGATGGTAGGAATACTTCTGACGCCATACTTCATGGATGTCTCTGGGTTTTCATCAACATTGACTTTGCCGATAGTAGCCTTACCATCGTAGTCAGTTGCTAATTGGTCGATTACGGGACCGACTAACCTACATGGACCACACCATTCAGCCCAGAAATCGACTACAGCTAATCCAGGTTTCTCGATTGCTGTTTCCTTGAAGTTCGTATCCGTGAATTCAAATGCCATATGTTCAGATTTTTGTTGTTTTTCGTAAAGAGAACATCGCTAAAGAAGTCAAAGTTGCAAAAACGCTGAGTTCGCTCGAATTCGTCTTCCGTATTACATTATGCTAACTCATAACAAGCCAGAGGAACCTGTAACTCCTAAATGGAGGTCGCTGAGGACATGGATACTCCCAGTACTGGTCGTCTTGACCTGGTTTGTTAATGTCTGCCTTCCCTACGATTCGCAGTTCGTGGAACGCTGGTATAGCAGAGGAATCTTCCCTTTGTTTCGCCAGTCATGGGATTGGACTTTCGGATTTTCTCCAGTTCCGTTACTGTATGCACTGTTGTTACTTATCGGATTTATGCTGATCCGGAGCGTGGTACGTTCAACAGGGCGGTGGGGGAAACTTTGGAGTTGTTTGCGATCGCTTACATTAATTTTTTGTGCGCTTTATGTCCTGTTTTATTGGACTTGGGGCTTCAATTACAAGAGAGCTGATGTTAAAAATCGACTTCCTGTAATGACTGTTGATATCGATGAGGAGTTGATTTTTAATGAATATTTGAGGGTAACGGATTCCCTTATTCAGCTTCGAAATAACATCACTGATGTATCAAAAGAATGGGACGCACATCAGTTAGAACAACAGGTCAGGCACGACCTGGTAGCATGGTTTGATGAGATTGAGCTGCCCTCCACAGGCAAAGTACGTGTCCGTGCCCTGCGCCCGTCAGGATCTTTATTGGTGATCAGTACGGCCGGTGTTTATCTCCCATTTGTAGGCGAAGGGCATATCGATGGCGGTCTGCATCCGATCACTTACCCATTTACGATGATGCACGAGATGACTCATGGCTATGGATGGACAGGAGAGGATGTCTGCAACTTTTTTGCTCTCATGGGGACTATACGAAGCCAAAACCCAAGAATCCGCTACTCTGGCTACATGGGATACTGGCGCTATCTACGTGCAAATGCTTTCCGAACCAATAAGGTGAGATTTCGAGATATGGACGAGTGTCTCGACCCAAGGATCAAGAGTGACTACCGAGATATCTTTGCTTACACTGACCGATACCCCGATATCATGCCTCGCCTTCGTGATCTCATTTATGATCAATACCTCAAGTCACACGGTATCGCAGACGGGATCGTAAGCTACAGCGCTATCGTAAAATTGGCCTTGGCCTGGCAACAATCCCACGGCTCCTTGCTTACCTCACCTGATAATTAATACCAATAGCCGTAGAGTTGCCGAGAGTAGAGCGCGTCTCATAGGACATCGTAACTCTCCACTGTTGGTTCAACGATATTTCCGAGCCCCACGCTAAGATGCCCGTCAGTGTATCGTGAGCGATGAGCAGTGAGGCCTCATCCATAAATTGATAGTCAATGCTCGGTGCATAGCTGATCTTAGAATCCTCATAACGCAATCTTTGACCAATCGCAAAAATCTCCGAGACTTGATATCGCGCTGATGTTACTGCCGCTATGTCTTTTGACTCTCCGAAGAGTTCGGACACCACAATCGAATAAGACCACTTCTCATCTAAAAATGAACTAAATCCAAGAGATGCCGTGGTTTGAGCAGAATTACTGAGCTCTCCACGTTGTTGATTTTGATACTCGACTTGTAGACCCAAGATGTGATGCTGTGACAGTCTTCGACGGTAGCCACCTCGTATCACATTGCTGCTAAAGCCTTCTATACCATAGGTGCCCATAAGCAGGGACCATCCCTGTCGATAACCATCCAACGAGACTCCCGCTACTCCTCCGAATATGTCAGTACCGAACGAGTTTCGACCGGTAATAAACCCGTGTATCGTGGACTCACCCTTCAGGTATGATGATGGGTTGATCACTATAGATTCGGGTTGATCACTAAGCAAGCCATGCTGACCCGTTGCCAAGTTCGTGGGAGTGAGATACCGATATTGCGTCTGACCAAGGAGGGGTAATTCGGCGATTACCACAAGGATCAGGGATATCATGAAAGCCGTTTTAGGGCTCATTCTATACTTTTAGTGCAGACTATTAAACCTACAAGATTAGGCCGAGGCCGAAGGTATCTGATCATGCCAGAACTCCGAAGAAATCATCAACGAACTAAAAACCCCTTTACTGGTCTGATGCTACGTGTGTTCGTCATGATGGGTATACTGGGTGTGATGTTTGTTGTTTTATGGAGATATCTCGGTACATCTCAGCCTGAGTCCAAAGTTGTTGATGTATCAACAGTCAGCGTAAGTGGGATGAATTATGACGATTCAAGCGAAACCTTACTGGTTGTAGGTCGTCCAGTCGAAGTGGTGGAGCATGACTACTACACGCTCGGATACGTCGAGAAATATGAGCAAGCTGCTTGGGTCAGTTACTCCTTGACGAAAGAGAGTCTCCGAATTCCCAATGTAGAGCGGGCCGATCGCTTCGAGGAGGACCCTCAGGTATCTACAGGATCAGCAGATTACTATGATTACCGAGGGTCCGGGTATAGTAGAGGACATATGGCACCAGCTGGTGACATGGCATTCAGTAAGGAGGCGATGAAACAGTCCTTCTACATGTCGAACATGAGCCCACAAAAGATACCCTTCAATGGTGGGATCTGGCGGGAGTTAGAAGAAACCGTTCGTGACTGGGCATATAAGTATGGAGAGGTTCAGGTGGTGACTGGGCCTGTTCTGGATGGAATCGATGAATTCATCGGTGATGCTGAGGTAGGTGTTCCATCATACTTTTATAAGGTGATTTACAGAGACAATCCAAGTCCAGAGTCGATCGGATTCTTGATGCCAAATGAGGTGAGCAAGCGACCGATTATGGATTATGCTGTCACTGTAGATGATGTAGAACAACGAACCGGACTGGATTTCTACCGCGGATTGCTTGATGAAACTACAGAGCTTAAGGTCGAGGAGAGTATTGACATTAACCTGTGGCCTGTTAGTATGAAAAGATATCAGAATCGAATTAATCATTGGAACAAAAGATAGATGAGCGAGACAGAAGAGTTTCTAAAAGCAATGGATGATGGCTATGACTTCGAAGGGGAGTCCATCATCATGGGCGCTGCAAAGTATAAGAACGAGGTACAACGAGAGCACTTCATCCGGATCCCACTTGGGACGCTCAATCGTCATGGGCTCATCGCTGGCGCTACTGGTACTGGAAAGACGAAGACCCTCCAGATCCTTGCCGAACAGTTGTCTGCTCAAGGGGTCCCATCATTGGTCATGGATATCAAGGGTGATCTAAGTGGATTAGCGGTCGCAAGTGAGGGGCATCCGAAGATTGATGAGAGACACGAATTAATTGGTTTTCCTTTTTTGCCAGACAGTAGTCCGATCGAGTTTTTGACTCTCTCGGATGAGCGAGGTGTACGCCTTCGTGCGACCGTATCAGAATTCGGACCGATTCTTCTCGCCAAGATTTTAAACCTAACAGATACACAAGAGGGGATTTTGGCTGTCCTGTTCAAGTACTGCGAGGATCTTGACCTTCCGCTACTTGACCTTGATGATCTCAAGAAAGTCTTGAACTATTCTATCGGAGAAGGTAAGATGGAGATCCAAGAGGAGTATGGGCGCATCTCGAGTCAGTCAGTGGGTGCCATCGTCCGTAAAATCGTGGCTTTGGAGCAGCAAGGTGCTGAGGTGTTTTTCGGGGAATTATCCTTCGATCCAGAAGATTTACTCCGCCATGATGAAGATGGAAAAGGTGTCATCTCAGTGCTACGAGTCACCGACATTCAGGATAAACCCATGCTGTTCTCGACATTTATGTTGCAGCTGCTGGCGGAGATCTATGCCACTTTTCCCGAAGAGGGAGATCTTGATAAGCCCAAGCTATGTCTATTTATCGATGAAGCACATCTGGTATTTGAAGAAGCATCTGATGTCCTACTGAGTCAGATCGAGACGATTATTAAGTTGATCAGATCTAAAGGTGTGGGTATTTTCTTCATCACCCAGAATCCTGCTGATATTCCTGAGGATGTGCTGGGACAATTGGGGCTCAAGATCCAACACGCCCTGCGGGCATTTACTGCTAAGGATCGTAAAGCTATCAAGCTCGCAGCTCAGAATTACCCACTGTCAGACTTCTATGATGCGGAGCAATTGTTAACAGAGTTGGGCATCGGAGAGGCGTTTTTGACAGCACTCGATGACAAGGGGAGACCCACACCGCTGGTTCATGCCTACCTACGTGCTCCACAGTCGCGTATGGATGTGCTTACAGCAAGTGAGATCCGGAATGTGATCAGCCAATCGCAGCTTATCGAAAAGTATGGGGAGCGGGTCGATCGAGAGAGCGCATATGAGATCCTAAGTGCAAAGATCGAGGACGCGCGATCTGATGAACATCACCAAGAGCAGACACGACGACGTGGTTCCAGTCGTCGAGCTGACAAAAGTCAATTTGAGCAGATTCTCAACAGTACAACAACAAGACAAGTGGGTCGAACAGTGGCGAGAGAGTTGACACGTGGATTGCTCGGAGTACTGGGTGTGAAGACAACCAGACGTCGTCGGACACGCAGGACGACAAGCTGGTTCTGAGTGTGTTGTTATCGAATACCGATTAGTAGGTATTAGGCATAGGGACAACAGAGTCCTATCTTTCTCGTGATGAGATCTTGGGTTCTGGCTTTATTGTTATGTACGGGCGTCGTTTGAGTGCCTTTTGCACAGACTAATGTGGATAGTCTACTTCAACTTTTCGAATCTGATCAAGATGATATCGAAAGAGTAAAGGCTGGTATCGAGCTTTCCAACTACTATCTGCGCGTTGATCTTAATCAAGCACGGCATTACGCCAAGCAGTCAGACGCGCTTGTTAGGGCTTTCTACAGTCGCCAACCTCATCAGTGGCAGCGTTTACGACAAATGTTGTTCAGACAAGCACACACAGAGATATTTCCGTTTTTCCTAACCCTGCGACGGACATGATCTATATCTCTTCATCGGAAAAGCTCCATGACGACTTGAAGTATAATATCACAACTATGCTCGGCAAAACAATTGCGCAAGGAAAACTGAACACCAGAGTGTCAGTAGAATGGATGACTCCAGGAACCTATCATCTCGAGATACTGTCTTCAGAAGGACTCCTGAACACCATCACATTTATCAAAATGTAGGACTCAGGTTTCGCAATTTTCAAGTGACTGCGCATCAGACGAGAAACAAAAAAGCCGATTCGGATTGCTCCAAATCGGCTTGTAGTAGCGGCGGCAGGACTTGAACCTGCGACCTTCGGGTTATGAGCCCGACGAGCTACCAACTGCTCCACACCGCGATATTATTTCTTGTGCATGGCTTTCATGCGGAGGGCAAAGATACGGGTACTTAGAGGATAACTCCAAGATGTAACTTGGAAAATTAACTTTTCTGCCTTCGTAACAGCTAAAGGTTAAGTAATCGTGAAATCCCGTTAGTTCGGATTATAGTAGATGTTTAGAAGTCGACCTGCACTGAGTTCCTTTGCCTTGGATACAGATTTTCCAAGGTAGGGGAACATTAAGGCCAGCTCTTTGAGAATGGCTTCTCGATCTTCATCTACAACAACCTCTGGCACTGCTAAGATAAGCTGACTCATAAATTTGTCGGTTAACGTCTTGGCAGTCAGCGTGTTACGGACGATGGAAACAACAATGTCGTAGATCCATGAATAATTAGCCTCGTAAAACGAATCCCACTTTTGGACGCAGTCTCCTAACAGCTCTTGTTGGTTCGTCGAGATCATGTCTTGCTCTTTCTTAGATAACGCCCCGTTTTTCATGGAAGTTTGATCGTTTGATTCGACCAGGTCCAAAAGTCATACCAGATATTAAAGAAAGTTTTAATATGTAGGGGAATAGCAAAACATAGTCTTAACACTGGTTATCAGTGATCAC
>JBCBIX010000085.1:0-12773 GCA_038523965.1 Bacteroidota bacterium | reverse complement strand
TCTAATTACTACATCGAAGGTCTTTGGGTAGATGACTATGGCGACTTCACCTTAGAAATCAGAGAACGTCGGAGAAGCATTCGAGTCCGCATTGACGGTCGTCGCTGGCGATCTTACAATAAGATGGGCCGTGGTGTTTTTGATGATTGTGCGGGAAGTGTGATCGTCCTCTTGGACAATGGAAGCCTACGCTTCAAACCGCGTAATCGCCGCACTCGGCTCTTGTTTAGGGAGGGAAGATCTTTTGGTCGAGATCGATTCAGTCCAGGTAGAAATGGTTTTGACAGTCCATTTGGATACAATGATGGACGTTCTGGACTAAGAAGTAACCGTTCTGGTGCCCGGTTTTGTGATCCTTTTGCGGGTAACTGGTTTTGCGATGATCGTGGGTTATCACTCACGGTAGAAGTTTATGGTACTGACATTAGAGCACGACGTCGAGGAGGTCGATGGACTTACTATACGAACTACAATGACCGCTACTTCGTCGATCGTCGTGGTAATCGATGCTTCTTCGATGGTAATGACCTCGTTTGGTCCTCTCGAGATCGTAGACAGCGATATCGATTTAGAAGGATATAGCTGGGTGTGTGGCAGGGGTCCTCATGAAGGACCTCTGCTATGATCTATAGTCTGCACGGATACCTATACGAAGTCCCAGCTGTAGTCTTCCTAATGCCGTTGTTGTGGAAGTAGTCTCATTTGGCATGGCTATATGCGATGCCGATAAGAAAGGCAGATAGGAATATTGAAAGACAGGCGAAATCGTCCATAGGTCAGACAGCCCAAGATCAAAACCTATCCCAAGACGAACCACGGGGTCGAAGCTTCTTCGGTCTGAGATCGAGATGCCCGTCTGGGTTTGTCCACCTACCATGGTAGCCTCCATACCTAAGCCTCCGAGCAAGAAAAAGCCCCGCTCGAACACACCGCTCTGTTTACTAAATGTCGGACAGTCACAGTCTCCCACGAGGTCAAAAGGGTAGAGATGTACATGAACTCCAGCACCGATTTGATTCATGTCGTACTCCAATAGTTCATTAGGATTAGCACCCTGTCCGGAGAATGAGGTGAAGCCGAGATATGGAAAGAATTCCACCCTGTAATCCTGGAGACGAAACCAATAATCGAGATTGGCCTCGAGACCATTCCCGACTAAATCAAGATCTGGAAACTGAACGGACTGCTCACTAAACAGCCGCTCCAATTCTGGCAGATGGTTTTGCGTAGCCATGATTCTCAGACCAAACTGCGCCACCAGCGAGCTCTGGCTGCATCCCAATAATACAATGATCAATGCCAACATCCTCCCCATGTCGACCTAACGCATGGGTAGTTGGTAAGCGTATCTTTGCAGCTTCATGAAGACACGTAATTCAGGCCAAAAAGTCGAGGTTATCACCTTAGGATGTTCGAAAAATCTCGTCGACAGTGAGAACATTGTCACCCAACTGAAGGGTAACGATATCGCTGCGTACCACGAACATGAGGAGGATCACGCAGATGTAGTCGTCATCAATACTTGTGGGTTTATCGATCTCGCCAAAGAAGAGTCAGTGGACACCATCTTGGCAAATGTAGAGCGCAAAAAAGCAGGAGATATCCAAAAAGTCTATGTCACGGGCTGTCTATCAGAGCGATATCGAGAGGACCTGGAACGGGATATACCAGAGGTTGACGCCTACTTCGGTACAATGGAGTTACCAGGTTTACTCGCACGATTCGATGCAGACTACAAGCATGAGTTGATTGGCGAACGCAAGATTTCCACCTTGCCTCATTATGCGTACATGAAAATCTCCGAAGGATGCAATCGAACTTGTTCCTTTTGTGCGATTCCGCTGATGAGAGGTAAGCATGTCTCCCGCCCGATCGAAGAGCTTGTGAGAGAGGCTAAGGAGCTTGCTAAGAGAGGCATTAAAGAACTCATGCTTATCGCCCAAGAGCTTACTTACTATGGGTTAGACCTCTATAAGAAACGTGAATTAGCGCGTCTGCTCAAAGAATTGGCTTCGGTCGAGGGTATCGAATGGATACGCCTACACTATGCCTATCCGACTAAGTTTCCACTGGACGTGTTAGATGCGATCGCGACAACCCCTGAAGTATGTAATTACCTGGACATCCCACTACAGCATGCTAATGATGCCGTCCTGCATCGAATGAAGCGCCAGATCACACAGGTGGAAATGCGACGATTGGTCCAGGAGGCACGTCTAAGAGTTCCGAACATTTCTATCAGAACAACCATGTTAGTTGGATTTCCGGGAGAGTCCGAGGAAGAATTTGCAGACCTGTGTGACTTTGTACGTGAGATGAGATTCGATCGACTGGGTGTGTTCCAGTACTCACATGAGGATGACACCACTGCATTTCAACTTATCGATGATGTCGCTTCGGAGGTCAAAGCAGAAAGAGCAAATCGCCTTATGGACATTCAGCGAGAGATTTCGCTCGAGCATAATGTCAATTTGATTGGTACCCATCAGCGGGTTTTAATCGATCGCAAAGAGGGTGGATATTTTGTTGGACGTACAGAATACGACAGCCCAGAGGTAGACAATGAGGTACTCGTCGATGCCAATGCACATTTTGTTAGGATAGGTGATTTCGTTACTCTGGAAATCACTGGAGCTGAGGAGTTTGACCTGTATGGTCGTCCTATTCAGAACTAAGACATCATCATTCGCCAAATTTTGGCCGCAGTTCACCGTCAGACTTGGTATACTCTGGTTAGATTTCCGTCTCTCTTTATAATCGCATATAATGATTCGAATCGCTCTTCTCTTTTTCATGTCCACCGCTGTTACTTCACTTATCGCGCAGGCGGGAGGTATAAATACAGATCGGCTTCAGCGGTACACGGACTTTTTGCAAAGTGAAGTGGATGATCGAAAGATTCCGGGGTGTGTGAGTCTAATTATGAGAAAAGGAGAGGTCGTCCAGCATAAGGCCATCGGATACAACAATTTGATATCCAAGGAGCCGATGGAGGTGGATCAGATTTTCTACATCCAGTCGATGACTAAGCCGATTATCTCTGTGGCTTTTATGATGCTTTATGAAGAGGGTCATTTTTTCTTAGGTGATAATGTATCTGACTATCTACCTGGTTTTGACAGCTTGCAGGTGGCGATATATGCTGATGGAGATACCATTCCTACTCTGGAACCAGCTAAGGGATCCATCAAAATATGGCACCTACTGTCTCATGCAGCTGGCTATTCCCATGGTTTAGGAGAATCCAGATATGACAAAGCAGTCAATGATCTACTCTATGGCCAGGAGCACGCAGATATCTCTTCTCGTGTGGCAGCGTTGACCAGTTACCCATTAATGGGACACCCAGGTGAGCAATGGAACTATAGCGCATCTCCAGATATTTTGGCCCTACTGATCCAGAAGTTCAGCGGACAGACGCCAGAGGAGTTTTTGCAGGAGCGCATATTCAGTCCTCTGGGTATGACTGACACGGGTTACAATCTTCCAGAGTCAATGGCCTCCCGACAAGCCACACTGCATAGTAAGTTGCCTGATGGGAGAGTTTTTCCAGCTCCTGATTTTAATCCTGAGATGAGCGGTAATACCGTCTTCGGCGGAACACATGGGCTATTCAGTACGGCTGAAGACTACATGAAGTTCGCGAGGATGATTCTTAACGATGGCTCTTGGGATGGTACCCAGTACATCAGCCGAAAGACATTGGAGCTTATGTCAGAGAATTTTGTGGGAGATATGTTTCGCAAAGGGAATGGCTTCGGATTAGGTTTTGGTATTCGGACCGACCTATCTGAAAGTGAAGCATCAGGATCTGTGGGTACAGTGTATTGGAATGGTGCTTTCAACACTCACTTCTTCGTAGACCCAGAGGAGGAGTTGGTAGCTATCCTGATGACTCAACACTGGCCCTACAGTGGTTTTTATGCACGAAAGATGAGGCAATACGTGTATAGTGCAATAGCTGATTAGAGATGAACCTGAGGAGGTTTTGGGAGTTTCAGAATACAAGAAACACACCCTCCCATGAGAAGAGTTTATCCACTGCGCTATGCAGTACTTTTATTGACCTCGATATCGATTTCTAATTGTCAAGTTGCGACGGGACAAGAGGTCACCACTGTCGATCCAGATTCAAAACAGTTTAAATCCTATTGGTATGCTGGTGAAGCTGAACTAAATCGATATAAGCTTGATCAGGCGAGGTACGGAGAGGTTCATCAGGGCGAGGCTGTCCTAATTTTTGTCACAGAGGAGTTCAGATCTGATCGACAAGTCAAATATGAAGGTGGCGATCGAAAAAATGTCGTACCGATCTTGAAGATGAATGCCACTCGCAAGTTTTACACGGGTCTGTATCCATATTCCATCATGTCATCTGTTTTCACGCCTACGGATCCAGCCCAGCAGACCCTTAAGACGACCACCTCCTCACAGGAGTGGTGTGGACATACATTCTCCCAGCTCAATCTCCGAAAGAATAAATATCAAGTCCAGGTGAACTCCTATTTCCAAAGTGAGGGCGATCGGGAATTACAGCTTCCTAAGGCAATGCTTGAAGACGAACTTTGGACGAAGATTAGGTTACAACCAGCGAGCCTCCCTACCGGAAAAGTTCAGATGATACCAGGAGAGGTCTTCTTGAGACTCCGACATCTTGAACATGCTTTACACGATGCAGAGGCGACCATGACTGTGACAGAAGATGAATCACTCAGTGACCAGCTTCTGCAAACCTATAGCGTTCGCTACCCTGAACTGGGAAGAAGTTTGTCGATTACGTTCGAATCAGCGTTTCCCCATGGGATCGTTGCATGGGAAGAAGAGACCATATCAGGCCTTGGAGCGAATGCGACAACACTTCGGACACGGGCGATTAGAACACATTTGATGAAGTCTGCCTACTGGGGAAAGAATGGCACAGACGATGCGTACCTGCGGGAGGAACTTGGACTTGGATCAGGATTGGAGTAGTGCTCTGATCGACAAGGTCAAGGTAGCATAGTGTCTTAGCTTTGCGCCGATGGGTGCCTTCTTTAGATTGTTAAGTGGGGTCAAAAACTATCCAAGGTTGGTGTTGCTTGGGATCAGTTTTCATCTGCTTACAGCGGTCTTTACTGTAGTTAGTATTCCACTGATCATTCCTTTTTTCAAGTTTTTATTTTCAGAAGAAGATCAATGGGATGGATCAGGCTTCGGAACTGGCCTTGAAGGCTGGCTGCATGGATGTTTTACCTCCTTAGTCGACAACTACGGAGAGGATCGCACGCTGGTTTACATATGTGTGACAGTAGTCGTCATCTATGGTCTGAAAAATCTCAGCCGATATGGTATTTCAATCGCTATGGTTCCGGTGCGTAACGGGCTCCTTCGCGATTTGCGTCTGTTCATCTGGAGTGCTTTTGAGCGGATGTCGTTGTCAAGGCGTTACGCTATGGAGCAAGGTTCCCTCCAATCCCTGATGACTAACGATCTGATGGAGGTGGATCATGGTATTCTCAAGGTTTTTGAGATGCTGTTTAGGCTTCCGCTCGTGATTCTCGGAAGTCTCTGCATTATGATCGGCTTAGATGGTCGACTTACACTTATTGCATTTGGATTGATCCTATTCACGCTTTTTATCATCGGAGGCATAAGCCGAATGCTCAAGAAACAATCTTCCATCGCCCAACAGCAGTTAAGTGACATTAGTGCATTAGTCGAGGCCTATCTCAGTGGATTGAAGCTGATAAGAGCCCATAATGCGGTGCGATGGTTTGGGGCCACATTCAGACGACAGAATGAGGATTATTATCAGACATCTAATACCATCCTGCTAAGACGGGACCTGGCCTCTCCAGCAGCGGAGTTTCTGGCTGTTGTGACGATTGTCATTTTACTTTATGTCGGTACGAGGATGGTGATGACTGATGAGATGCTTCCTTCGTCCTTTTTTGCCTTCATATTTGCTTTTTACAACATCGTTGACCCAGCCAAGAGCTTTGCTCGAGAGTATGCCAATGTCCAAAAAGGTCTCGCGGCATTGGATCGAATTGAAGTTTTCGCTACGGTCCCGCGGACTTCGGAGCCTACTCGAAACCCCCCGTCCCATTTACCCTTTAAGGAGTCCTTGGCATTTGAAAGTGTTTCGTTCGACTTTGATGAGAATAACATCCTCAGCGATATCACCTTTCGTATTGGCAAGGGACAAAAAATCGGATTGGTCGGAAAATCAGGAAGTGGCAAGACGACCATCTTGGACCTCCTTCTTGGTTTTTTTCACATCACACAAGGAAAGATCACCCTCGATGGTCTCGATATCTATGACTTAGATCTTGAAGCTTACCGCCAGTCTTTTGGATTGGTTGATCAGCGAACGACCTTGTTCTACGGAGATATTAAGTCCAACATTGTTCTCGGGTCGACAGTACATGATGATAGACTTGCCCACGCCTGTGATGTGGCACATCTCAACCACATAGATCTACATACCCGTGTCGGTGATGGTGGTACTCGACTAAGCGGTGGAGAGGCGCAGCGAGTGGCTATCGCCAGAGCCTTGTATCTGAACCCTGATATTCTTCTCCTCGACGAACCAACTGCCGCGCTTGATCGACGTACTGAGGGTTATGTTATGGAAGCTTTGCATGATTTAATGGTAGATCGTACCGTCATGATGGTCACTCATCGAGTCGAATTATTGCGTCGTATGGACAAAATTCTGATACTGGATCAAGGACAAATCATTGCATCAGGCACCTATGACGTACTGGTAGCGAACTCAGCGTTTTTTCGCTCTCTACTTTCTGAGGTAGAGGACAATTCCCTCGTTTAAATTGGGGTTAATCATGCTTGACGGACGGAGAGCGGATGCGAATCTGCTAATTTTGGCGGCCTTCTATGAATAGACGTTTACTCCTGATTTTGGCATTGATACCAGCTCTGATGATCGCTCAGGTGAACCCCTGTGCATTCGATGGGCTAAGTCAGTCGAGAACAGTCGGATTCAAGGAAGATCGTTTACCAGACAACTTTGATATCGGTCGTCCTGGAGATGGAAATCTATGGATGTTCACCACACTCCAGTCCGCAACTTATCATAAGCATCGGTTAGACAAAGCGAGATCAGGGAATTATGAGGCGTTCTTTCCCGCGGCAGAATCCGTGCTATTGTGTCATGATGGGACAGAGATCTATTACAAAAGACAGGGAAGTTACTGGGTCGCTATCGGACAGGCCATCGCACCTGCTACCCGGGGGGAATCGGCCATCCTAAAGTATCAAGGATCATTAGTTTCTTGTTTTCCAGATCGTCGAAACCAGTCGATCGAGTCCAGTGTACAGTTTGCTTGGATAGATGAGCGATCTCAAGAGGAGTCAAACATCCGAGAGACTCATAAGGATATCAGAGACGCATCAGGAATGCTCTATCTGCCAGATGGCGTATACGAAGCGGATCGTATCACGCGTGACATCGAGTACTATTCTGATGTGGACCTACCCAAGCGCTTTGCCCTGTCCCCTCGCCGTCAGTATATCTTCGTCGATCAGATTACAGAGGAGATTTTGATGATCGTTGATATGGATCAGGCGAATCAAGTCAGACGTGTCTTCTATCGCAGTGATAAGGAGATCATATCTCGAACGATAAGTTCCAATAAGGGTCAATTCTCGTTATACCCTACTACATCATTTGGAGAGATTCGATTGGATTTTAATGGGTTCGAGTCTGGTGACTACCACTTTGAGGTGTATAATATCATTGGAAAGAAACTATGGTCCACGCGCTATCGCATAGATGGTAATATGACGATCAAGGAGGATTTGACCTTCTTGTCCAAAGGTTCATATTTATACACTGTCTTGGATGAGGAGGGTAATGCGGTCGTTACTCGCAGACTGGCGATTATCAATCCATAGTGGCTTACAGATATCTCCTTCCTTCACCCTTGCAGCCGCTCCGCATCAAGCGGTTATCAGAGGCTGGTGTGCACATCGACATTAAGCGAGATGATATGATCCATCCCTGGATCAGTGGGAACAAGTGGCGTAAACTCAAGTATAACTTCAACTATCTACGTGATCATAACTACGGCGGTGTAATCACCTGGGGCGGTGCATTTAGCAACCATCTGATCGCAGTTGCGGCGATGGCCAAGTCATTGAATGTTCCTTCTGTCGGTTTGATCCGCGGATATGCGCTTGATGCTCATAATCCAACCATAAGGAGACTTGAAGAACTGGATATGCAGCTGTATCCCGTCGAGCCAAAGGAGTATCAACTCAAAACTCGCAGTGCCGAGGCTCAGAACATATTAGAGCGCTATTCTGATTACTTCCTCATCCCAGAAGGTGGCACGAATGCCCATGCGATCAGGGGTGTGTCTGAGATCTGGGACGAAATCGATGGACAGTACGACGCCGTCTATGTAGGATTAGGTACAGGTGGAACAGCAGCTGGGCTGACTCATGGGCACGTCAAAGCAAAACAGATCATCGTTGTGAGTTCATTCAGGGGGGAAGTTGATTCCTTAGCCGGATTACCCCATATGAAGAAGGATACGGAGGTAGAGATTGTACCATCGGCCATCATCACTCGTTTTGGAGCCTATCATGCAGAGATTGCATCCTATATCCGAAATGTGTTCGATGAGACGGGTCTATATCTCGATCCGATATACACTTCCAAGGTGATGATGACAATGGAGCAGCATGTTCAGACCGGCAAATACCCTGTGGGTTCCCGCATTTTGTTCCTCCACACCGGTGGCCTCCAAGGGATAAACGGCTACAATTATCTTCACCTTCATCGAATGAACGAACCACTCCCAATTCCTTCTTCACTAATCCAATGAGCGGGGGTGATCTACATATTCTGTACGAGGACAATCATCTCTTAATCGTCAATAAGCCAGCTGGAGTGCTGGTGCAAGGAGATCGTACGGGAGATGCTGTCCTCGGAGAAGTCTACAAAAGCTATCTCAAAGAGAAGTATCACAAACCTGGCAATGTCTTTCTTCAACCTGCTCACCGGCTCGACAGACCGGTTTCAGGCTGCATGATTTTTACTCGCACGAGCAAGGCAACGAGCCGAGTAACCACGGCATTTAGAGAGCAACAAGTATCTAAGGAGTATATCATGATCAGTGATCAACTTGCCACATCTCCTTCGAGAGAAATTAGACATTGGTTGGTGAAGGATAGTCGAACTAACACCACAAGGGCCTTTGATCGAAAGAGACCAAATGCTAAAGAAGCGCTATTGTCCTATCACCTTGTAGGAGATCAGGAAGCTCGATTTCTGTACAAGGTTCAACCCAGGACTGGGCGCAGTCACCAAATCCGAGTTCAAATGTCCCGAGTGGGAGCTCCTATCATCGGAGATGTGAAATATGGAGGCATCAAACACAGGAATCCAAATGCCATCCTCCTACACTGTTCGAGCATGACACTCATACATCCTACGACCAAAGAACCACTCAGTGTGAGTTGCCAACCAAATTCCAAAAGTGAATGGGGAGCGGCTCTAAGACTGTTACGATAGGTTCAGACCTCTTGATCGGTTGTCAGAAGAAAATATACATTTGCGGCGCGAGGGTCATACGGCCAGCTCCCTTTAAATCCCCCAGGGTGGAAACGCAGCAAGGGTAGGAGGTTGTAGCGGTTTGGTATGATTCCTCGTTTTTTTATTTGCCCTATTCTGGGGCCAACTCTTCTCGACTTCATCTGTAGTTAACCTCGATCAGCGTAGATTTAACCCCAACATCAACAATACATTCGTGACATGAAATTTTTCATAGATACCGCATCATTAGATCACATCAAAGAAGCGAAGGACCTTGGGATCCTGGATGGTGTCACAACTAATCCATCTCTCATGGCCAAAGAAGGCATCGCGGGAGACGCGAATGTGAAAGAACACTACGCGAAAATCTGTGATATAGTGGATGGAGATGTTAGTGCAGAGGTCATCGCCACGGACTTCGAGGGAATTATCTCCGAAGGTCAAGAGCTATCTAAAATAGCACACAACATTGTGGTCAAAGTTCCGATGATCAAAGATGGGATCAAGGCCATTCGCTGGTTTGCCGATCATGATATCAAGACAAACTGCACGTTGGTTTTCTCACCTGGACAAGCCATTCTTGCCGCTAAGGCTGGAGCAACTTATTTGTCGCCTTTCATCGGCCGAGTAGATGACATAACCTGGGATGGTGTAGGTCTGATACATGAGATCGCTGAGATATACGCGATCCAAGGATATGACACCGAGATTCTTGCCGCGTCCATTCGGAATAGCAAGCACATCGTAGACTCAGCTATGGCTGGTGCGGATGTCGTCACCTGTCCACTTAGTGCTATCATGGGTTTATTAAAGCATCCTCTCACCGATATTGGGCTGGCGAAGTTTTTGGCAGACCACAAAAAGGCGAACAGTTAGTATGATCAAGAAAGTCTATCACCTGAGCACTTGTAATACCTGTAAGAAGATCATGGCTCAGGTACCAGGTATTGAGGATTTTGAACAAATCGATATCAAAGTATCCAACATTACAGCGGCAGATCTCGATAAGATTGCTGCTGCCCATGGTGGTTTTGAGCAGGTCTTCAGTCGTCGCGCTATGAAGTTTAGGTCTCAGGGCTGGCATGAAAAGGAGCTGACAGAACAGGACTATCGTCGCCTCATCCTGGAGGAGTACACCTTTCTGAAACGACCTGTTTTCCTAATTGGAGAGGACTCCTACGTAGGTAATACCAAGAAGAATGTCGCAGCATTAGTAGAGCGAGCGACTAAGCTCTAATGCCAACCTCAGCAGAAATTGTCGAGTGGTATCGAGGATTACAGGATCGCATCTGTGATCACTTGGAATCATTGGACGTTGGGCATCATTTTCATGAAGACTTGTGGGATCGACCCGAAGGAGGTGGAGGTAGATCACGAGTACTCACTGGCCATCATATTGAGAAAGGTGGTGTCATGTTCAGTGAGGTACATGGTGAAATGCCAGAAGTAGTGGCTAAAGGGCTTGGTCTACCTACCAATCGATTTTTGGCCAGTGGAGTGTCTATCGTTCTGCATCCAAGGAATCCTCATGTGCCTATCATTCACATGAATGTCAGGTACTTCGAGACTGACCAGTGGCACTGGTGGTTTGGCGGGGGAATCGACGTCACTCCTCATTACATCGATATCGCTCAGGCCAAGCAGTTTCATGAACGATTAAAGAAGGCATGTGATCAGCTTTCACCCGATGCCTATGCCGAATACAAGACATGGGCTGATGACTATTTCTACAATCATCATCGCAAAGAGACACGTGGAATAGGGGGTATCTTCTTCGATCGACTTAATTCGGATAAAGGTTTTACGAAAGAAATGATCTGGTCCTTCGTCCAGGCTGTGGGAGAGGCGTTCAATCCATCGTACTCAGACTTGTTTCACTCCAATTTTGATAAAGACTTTACACCACAGGAATCCAATTGGCAGCGCGTGCGTCGTGGCCGATATGTAGAGTTTAATCTGGTCTATGATCGCGGTACCAAGTTTGGCCTACAGACCAATGGTCGGATCGAATCTATTCTCATGTCCATGCCGCCTCAAGCGAATTGGTTATACAATCATGTACCCTTGGAAGGCAGCCGAGAGGCGGAGACACAGTCCTTATTGCGCAAAGGAGTTCCTTGGATAACAGGTGACGTCCTCAGGTAGTTTTACAGAAGGCAGTTGAGTAAGATATCGTCTGTGGTAATGACGTTACTCTGGTTACCTCTACTATCCACGATGGAGATATCCAATGTGAATTCATTCGTAGGAAACCTTGGGTTCATGTCACATGCAGGAGTATTGGCGTCCGGTGGGTAGATGCAACACGTATTGGGTATGATTAGCACGAGAGATCCTTCTTGGCGTGAAGTTGTAGGTAATGGCGGGAACGAAAGCGTGATATATTCAGATCCGTCGCGGTTATCAATTACAGTGATGTCCCCGGTATTTCCGCCTCGGATATCGGCATCTACGTCCATGAAAGACAGTAGAACAACGATAGAATCCGTTCCATCCCCTTGGAACATTTGATCCTTTGCTAAGCCCTCGTAAGTCAGGACTGGTGCATTGTCGCCAGTTGGAGCTTCATCGCTACAGGCCCACCATAATGATGCGAAAAGGATGATGGATATTAGCAGCGCGAACTTACTTGTCATACCTACTGGACTCTACTCATCAAGATATAATCAATACACTTAGGTCAAAAGAGTTGTCCTTCGCGACACGAGCGCTGCAACTATATGCATATCAACGGCGCCATTGTGAGATCTACGATCGGTTTCTAAAGCTGGTTGGTGCGTACCACTTAGAACCAAGCTCATGGAAAGAAATCCCTATGCTTCCAATTACGCTCTGGAAGTCAGCACAAGTCAAGTCTGGTCATTGGTCAGCGGAAAAGGTCTTCTATAGTAGCGGCACTACTGCCATGACCCGTAGCAGCCATTTCATCAGGGACTTAGCTTGGTATCATCGTAATGCTGAGGAGATCTGGACAGCGACTTTTGGCCCACTTGAAGATTATGTCTTTATCTCTCTACTACCTAACTATCATCTAAATCCATCATCGAGTCTGCTATCCATGGTAGATCACTTTATGGAGAGGTCAGCAGATGGCTTGCGGCATTATTTCCTGGATGATATAGTAGACCTATATGGATTCATAGAGCAGCACAAAGATGACAGGCTTGTCTTGTTCGGAGTCAGTTTTGCGCTCTTGGATTATGCTGGGCAGTACAACCATCTGGACCTTGAC
>JBCBIX010000084.1:0-12787 GCA_038523965.1 Bacteroidota bacterium | reverse complement strand
CCTTACAACTCGCTTGGACAAATTACAAAGCGATTTTGATGCTTCGAAAACGGCTCAAGAAGCTGAGATCATGAAGCTAAAAGAGTCCAACACATCACTTTCTTCTGACAAAGCAGCTCTTGATGCTGACCTACAGAAAGCGAAGAAAGAATTTGACAGTCAACTTACCGAAGTGAAATCATCTGTAGATGATAAGCAGCGTCAGCTTGATGCCCTACGCGGTGAGATCAACAGTGCATTCTCTGAGGTGGAGACAGCAGTAACTGCTACCGGAGCCCGTATCAATGAGATCGAGAACTTCCTATATCTCGACCTGGATGATGAGATTAATTTCCGATCTGGATCTAATCGAGTCGATCCTAACGATGAGGAGACTCTAAATACTTTGGCAGACATGCTGAAGAATAACCCTAATGTGGCCATCATCGTAGAAGGTCATACAGATTCACGTTCCATCAATACGGATGAATACGCTGATAACTGGGACCTATCGGTATCTCGAGCTACTGCAGTAGTTCGAAAGTTGATCGATATGGGTGTGAATCCTGAGCAGTTGATAGCATCAGGACGTTCTGAGTACATGCCTGTAGATGACAATGAGTCTGCAGATGGACGCAAGAACAATCGTCGCACAGAAGCTATCGTCGTACCTAACATTGGTAAGCTTTACCGCTTAAGCCAAGGGAAGTAACCTTTGCTTAATAGAAAATACATGGGGCTGCAATCATTGTGATTGCGGCTTTTTTTATTGATGCTCATAATCCTGCCCGATACAAAAAAGGAGTTACACCGAAAAGACGATGCAACTCCTTCATCTTCAGTGTGGGCCCACCAGGACTTGAACCTGGGACCACCTGATTATGAGTCAGGTGCTCTAACCAACTGAGCTATAGGCCCGCTAACGGCGCAAAAGTAGTGTAATGTCCCTTCATCGCCATTCATTTTGTTAGCGCTATCCAATCTTCTTACTGTTGTTATTGTCTTGCCAGTAGGACTGTTTAGTACATATCCAATCACTTGAGTTCCTTCTTCCCACGGCTGCGCCAGGCAGGGGTTGTGTGATCCCAATGCTCAAGGATAATCGCCTGCACTTCGGGGATCAAATCCGGATGTCGGAAAGCGAGGTTCGTACATATCGTCATTGCAAATACGCGCATCGCAACACTTCGCTCAGGTGACGTAAAGTACTCGAAGGCGATGTCCAGAACCTCTCCTTCCGCCTCCTCTGGGATATCCATCAGTGACCAAACCCGAAGGATGTTACGGTACACACCTGAGATGTGATTCAGCCTTTTCATTTGTGCGATCATCTCTGGGATATAGGGATGCAGCAGTTTCGGATCGTCGTCTAAAATGAATTGTAACACCCATGCACAACGATGACAGGTATTCACCTCAGAGGTATAGAAGACCGTAAAACATTGCTGGAGCAACTCTGGGACCGATGCAATAATCTTGTAGCTCCGGGATGCGCCATCTTTAAGTGAGCCCTGATAGAAGACCTCTGGTAGATCCATAATCAGTTAGAAGTTGGATCTGACATTACCTACGGCAATGATGCGATCGTATCTCGCCATCGGCGTGCGATAGTAAGCGATGGCTTGATAGTCATTGTTTGTAGAGAAGTGAGCACCTTCAAAGTGCTCTATATCAATGGAACCATCCTCGCGCCGGATGGCGAACTGATAGTCGTAGTATCCCTGCTTGAGAAGGCCGTTCCCGTAATAATAACCATCGTCGAAGTCGTAGTCCATCACCCAATTCGGCTGGACTTGCCAATCATTGAATTTGCCGAGGATATAAACCTCACCATCTATAATCATATCCGCAGATTCGAGGGCGAAGTACGTATCAACATATTCGGCTCTGACATCAGCATTCGGATCTCGGAGGGACTCGATTACATAGCTGCCATTAAGGTCCGGGTAATCCGTGTAGACTTGCTTCCGACGGCGAGGCTGAAGCTCCGAGACCATAATAATACCATCGCTACTTACCTCCACTGAGGCAATACCAAAACCGCGAGAACGCAGTGATCGCAGATCGATACCCCTGAACTCATTGTACGCTATGAAGCTACATCGGCGGGTCTGATCGAATCGGATATTATCACCGACGACGAACTGGGGCTGAAGGTTATGTTGTGCATTATCCCATCGGCCATTCTGAAGCACTGAGACAAATAATTCGCCACGTGGATTGCTGATCGGAAATCGTTCGTTATTGATCGTGATGTCAAGCTCTTGATTCGAATATGAATTAGCGACTTGGATGGCTCGTTCGACGGTCAAGCCGAGACTCACCTTGCGCTCTGCTACCATGAATCTCCTTGTAAGCACAACTTCGTCTGCGTCTTCGTCCGTGATAACCAGAAGATAGTTGCCCGAGATACGCCAACGGACGTCATTATTGGGAAGGAGAAGCTCGTAGTGGGTATAGTCAAGCAACGTTCCAAGGGAGTAATCTGAGTTTTGGACTTCTTCGTTATTGAATCCATCGAGATATTCAGATTCATCCAGTTGGGATGGGCTCCAATCCTTATCGCAATGGATAATGCGATAAGAGTAATCGATGTCGCCGCCAAGTATGTCGTCAAAGGCCAAACGAAGGCGAGCGGGGGAGTTCAGATCTACTATCGGAAGGGAAGTAACAAGGTCGGACAGGTGGAACTGTACCGAACGAATATGATCAACATATACCCTATCCTCGTATAGAAACGATTGGGACGATAGGGTCAAGGATGTCGAAAGAAGTGAGAACAGGAACAAAAGTCGCATCATAGATAGTGACGGATGATAGGTCAAGAATGCAGGTTAATGATAAGTTATAAATCCTCAAGCTCTGGATAACTTACTCGAGTCGGACGGCTAACCCACGGTGAGTCGCGGATCGAGAATCGCCAGTCCCAGAGAGCACACTCCTTGGCATATGCGATACCTACACGTGGTCCTGCGATAATCTGTTCATTCGCTATAAACTTCCCTTCACATATGATGACGGGTGAAGATGGATCATGATAGGGGATCCCGTCTAATGCTGTTGTGATTCCCAAGGCTTTTGTCCATTTACCAGGACCATTTGTGAGGTGATATACGGTCTGAGGCATTGATCGTCTATGGCTTATATGCTCGGTTCCTTCGATGGGCTCCACTGCCCGAATCAACACTGCATGAGCGGTATCAGGGGGGCCAGTGACAACATTGCACAGATGATGAATGCCGTAACAGAGGTACACATAGGCGCACCCTGGAGGACCAAACATGGTGGCCGTCCGCTTGGTATGCCGGTTCCCATAGGCATGAGAACCTTTGTCATCTGGAGCACGGTACGCCTCAGTTTCGACGATCATGCCTGAGGTGAATCGATCACCAACACGACTGATGATCATCTTTCCAAGCAAGTTTCTGGCGAGTTCGACGACATCCTCACTCGCATACCAATCTTGAGGAATCGGAATCACCTAAGAAGGGATGTATAAGGCTCCTGAGATGGAATCTTTGCGAGCACCTGTAACTGTTTTAAGTGTATTAGGCAGTTGGTGATATCGTAGGTAACCCATAAGAGAGATAAGGATTGCTTCTTTGAAGTCAATCATAAGAGATGCTGGCAATACCACAGATATGCCAAGTTTTTGAAGTTCGGACGAAATCGCCTCAACCATAAAGTCATTATGCGCTCCACCTCCAGTGACCAAAAGTGATCCTGGGCCCGCATCGAGCATCTCGAGATCTCGACGAAGTTGGACACCGATGAAGGACACCATCGTCGCTAATCGATCAGGAAGCGAGAGACTTCTATCGGTTAAAGGCAAGAAGACGTCATGTACCCAGCTATTGTCCAAACTCTTTGGGGCTCGCTCGTGGAAATAGGGTAACTGAGCCCATCTCTCGATCAGTCTTGAATTCGCCTTTCCGGTAGCGGCGAGTTGACCTCGATCGTCGTATGCGAGACCTATTTCGGCGATCCACGTATTCAATACCTGATTACAGGGTCCACTATCAAATGATGTAATGAATCCGTTCTTATGGATACTGAGATTGGAGATGCCACCCAAGTTGAGATAGTAGTCGTGTCCAGGGATAAGCCATCGCTCGATAATTGGTGCAACTGGAGCGCCTTGACCTCCGAGGACCATGTCATTGCCCCTCACATTGGTAATCGCAGGAACGTAGAGTTCTTCTGCCAGCATAGCCCCATCTCCGATCTGTAAAGTCCACGATTCTTCTGGGTGATGGAACACAGTATGGCCATGAGAACACACCAGATCGTAGGCATGATCTTGAAGTGATTCTCGAACGGCCTGCACACAAAACCTTGAGAAGTCACATTCCAGACTCATCAGATCTCTACCGGAGAGATCGACAGCCTTGCGCAGCCTCTCTATTAATTCAGCTGGAAATGGTACAGTATCTGCGCGAAGGCAAGACCAAGAAATCTCATCGGGGGAAAGCCCATCAAATTCACAAAGCGCGATATCCAAGCCATCCAAGGAACTACCAGATATCAGGCCCACGACTTTCATAAAGACAGAATTGAAAGCCCAAAGGTAGACTTGCTCCTTTTAGACGGAGAAACTTTCGCCACAGGCACAGGTTCGAGCGGCATTTGGATTGGAAAAAAAGAAGCCTTTTCCATTCAGACCTCCACTGAATTCTAAGGTGGTGTTGTGCAGATAAAGAAAGCTCTTGAGGTCGGTGACGATCTTGATCCCCTTATCCTCAAAGACTTGGTCCTTGTCACGATCCTCATTATCAAAGTCCATAACATAACTCAGTCCAGAACACCCTCCACTGGTCACAGAGACTCTGACGAAATAGTCTGCGCCCAATTCATCTTTGGTTCGCAGTTCATCAATTTTGGCTTTGGCACTATCAGCGATGTACAGCATTATTCAATTGTCGTTATAGATCAACAGTCGAGAAGTGGAGAAACGTTCAATGGTCATGGTTGTATTCCTTGCTTATACATTTTCCATACCGGACTTTCTTCGCGAAGACGGTTGACTCCTCGAACCGTAGCCGCTATGACGCGATCGATTTCTTCCTGCGTATTGTATTTGCCAATGCTAAATCGGACCGAGGAATGTGCAGCATCCTCTCCTATTCCAAGAGCTAAGAGAACATGTGATGGATCCGTAGACGCCGAGGTACATGCCGAACCTGAGCTGACCGCTACACTATGATTGAAGGTGGACATTAGTCGTTCGCCGACCACATGTTTGAAGGATAGATTAGTCACGTTCCCAAGTCGGTGCTCAGTGTTAGCATTGATCTGGACATCTTCTATTTGTTCGACAATGCTGGATTCAAGGAGATCACGTAATTCAGTAATGCGGCCCATATCATCTGCCGATTCTTGTTGGGCGATTTCTGCCGCTTTGCCAAGACCAACGATGCCGGGTACGTTCAGTGTTCCAGAGCGAAATCCACGCTCATGGCCACCCCCGTCCATCTGAGGAAGAAGCCTCATTCGAGGATCTTTCGAACTGACATACACAGCTCCGACACCCTTGGGCCCGTACATCTTGTGAGCAGAGAAAGCCATAAGGTGGACACCAACATCACGTGGTCGAACCGACATTTTGCCGACGGCTTGGGTCGCATCCGACATCAGGAATACGCCACGCTCAGCGCATAAGTCTCCGATCTCTTTCATGGGCTGGACTACTCCTGTCTCATTGTTGACCCACATGATGGATACCAAGATCGTGTCCTCTGTAATGGCATCAGCCAACTTGCGGATGTCAATGAGTCCATCCGCTGAGACGGGTAGGTAAGTTACACGTGCTCCAGCTTGTTTAACCCGTTCACATGCATCGATTACAGCTTTGTGTTCAGTTTCAAGGGTGATGATATGATTGCCTTTGCGGCGATACATGTCATAGACGCCTTTGATGCACAGGTTGTCTCCTTCAGTTGCACCCGAGGTGAATATGATTTCCTTGGGCTGGACGGAAAGAAGGCTGGCGATCTGGTCTCGAGCTTGATCTACTGCTGCCTCTGCTTGCCAACCAAAAGGATGACTTCTACTGGCGGCATTCCCAGGAATATCGTGAAAGTAGGGGAGCATCGCCTCAACAACACGTGGGTCACATGCTGTGGTAGAATTGTTGTCCAAGTAGATCGGTCGCATTGCCATAAAGGCATAACGAGAGTAACAATTCGGGAGTTCGAACCAAAGAGAAAAGAATGTGGATACTCACCTCGTAGCACTCAGGGCATGTCACATGAGATTATCACATCTTGCGCTCGCATGGGTAGTCACAGCGGTATTATTAATCTTCTCCCGGATCGTCTGGCCAACCAAATCGCTGCAGGGGAAGTCATTCAGCGTCCGGCGTCAGCTATCAAAGAACTACTTGAAAACGCCTTGGACGCCAAGGCGACCCGGATCAAAGTCATCATTGGTGACAGCGGCAAGACCCTAATCCAGGTCGTCGATAATGGTATTGGAATGTCTGAGACGGACGCCAGATTATGCTTCGAAAGGCACGCTACCTCCAAGATTATCGAAACTGATGATTTGTTTCAGATTCGAAGTTTTGGGTTTAGAGGGGAGGCCCTTGCTTCCATCGCAGCAGTCGCTCAGGTAGAGTTAAAGACAAAGTTGGCAGATGCTGATCTGGGTACTCACATCATCATCGAGGGTTCCAAGGTCAAGAAGCAGGAACCAACCACTCACGCTACTGGAACATCACTTTCGGTAAAGAATTTATTCTTCAATGTTCCTGCAAGACGAAAATTTCTCAAGTCAGACCCAGTAGAATTAAAGCATCTGCTGGAAGAATTTGCACGTGTTGCAATCCCTCATCCAGAGGTATTCTTCACACTGCATCACAATGGAAATGAGCTCTATCACTTTCCCATCTCTAACCTACGGCAGCGCTTGCTGAACTATTTTGGCAAATCGATCAATGAGAAGATCGTCCCTGTTCAGGAGGAGACTGATTTTATCAAAGTCACAGGTTTTGTCGGGAAGCCAGAACTCATTAAGAAAACCAGGGGAGACCAATACATCTTCGTGAATCGCCGCTTCATCAAAAGTGCATACTTGAATCACGCGATCAAGATGTCCTATGAGAACCTTGTCCCGGAAGGCCAGCACCCATTCTATGTCCTACTATTGGAGGTAGATCCTGCGATGATCGATATCAATATCCACCCAACTAAGCAAGAAATCAAGTTTGAGAATGAGCGACTGATCTACAACTATATTAAGGTCGCAGTAAAGCATGCACTGGGCAAGTATAGCATTACTCCAAGTCTTGATTTTGATGCTGAAAACACCCAAGCTATGGGAAATGCGGGAGCATCCGGAAGAGCGCCTACCTCCATCTCGTCAGACACCGTCCAAACAGCAGCAAGGCCTTTTCAAAAACAGCCAAGCGAGAAGGCAAAGTGGTTGGAGTTCTATGAAGAGATGGCAGAAGTCACACAACGAGAACTCAGCGAGGCAAAGGCCGTAACACTCAGCAGTGATTGGAGCAAAGGGACGGATGAGGGAGAGCCAATCGCTCAAAGTGCCTTTCAACTTCACGAGTCGTATATCATCAGCCCGATCAAATCAGGCATGATCGTAATAGATCAACATCGAGCACATGAACGGATCCTGTACGAACAACACTTGAAGTCAATCTCTGATAAAAAGATGGCGGCCCAGGCCAGTCTCTTTCCCGAGACGATCCAAGTCGAAGCGAAGTATGTCGGCTTACTGATGGACGTCATCGAAGAACTCGCATATATCGGCTTCCAAATCGAGAAATTTGGTCAAAATACATTCGTGGTCAATGGGGTCCCTTCAGACGGTTTGAGACAGTCTACAGAGGCCTTTATTGACCAGTTTTTAGAAACATATGCCGCCAATATGGAAATACAGATCTCGATACAAGAGAATGTTGCCCGATCTATGGCGGCGAACTCAGCAATAACAAAGGGTGTTCGGTTGACTTCTATCGAAATGCAAGAATTAATCGATCAGCTCTTTGCTTGTGAGATGCCGTACACCAGTCCGGGAGGCAAGAAGTGTTTCATTACATTCGGTTTAGACGAAGTCGAAAACCGATTCAACTCATAACGACTCATGAATAGACTCACTGATGTAGTCAAAAATCTCATGATCATCAACGTCATCGTCTTTGTAGGGGTGACCTTTTTGGTGCCTCAGTTCAGAAACTATTTCGTGCTCTATCCTGTGGGTAGTTCTTACTTCCAGCCGATTCAGTTAGTCACGCACATGTTTAATCATGGGTCTCTGAATCACTTGTTTTTCAACATGCTGGGACTATTCTTTATAGGGCCCATTGTGGAGCAATCATTGGGTCCCAAGCGGTTTTTGTTCTTGTATCTCGCGGCGGGGGTTGGTTCTTTATTGCTGCATTTGGTTTTTAGTGGAGCTAATCCTGTTTTGGGAGCTTCGGGGTGTCTTTTGGGCGTAGTGGTCGCCTTTGCGGTGATGTATCCAGATATGGAGATGATGTTGATCTTCTTGCCGATACCTATTAAGGCGAAGTATCTCGTTTCGGCTTTTGTCATCGGAGATCTGGTCCTTGGATTCATGGGAGCCCGCACTGGCATTGCACACTTTGCACATTTGGGAGGGGCATTGGTAGGCTATGTTTTGATCCAGGTCTGGCGTAAGTATCCAGACTTCATGCGCTAATTGTGGTTCCTTGCTGACATGAGACTGATGATAGTATTATCTCTAATTTTGCGGTCTCATGAGCGATTCGATAAAGCATGAGTGCGGTCTGGCGCTCGTCAGGCTGCGAAAGCCACTCAGCTATTACCAGGAGAAGTATGGTACTGCGTTATATGGCTTGAATAAGCTCCAAATCTTACTTCAAAAACAGCGAAACCGAGGCCAGGATGGTGCTGGATTGACGACGATCAAGCTGGATGCAACTCCTGGAACCAGATATATCAGCCGAAAACGTGACATCAGCGCTCAGTACCTGAAGAACTTGTTTAAAGGGGTCTATGCGCACTTTGAAGACTGTACTCCAGAGCAGCTGCATGATGCAGAATGGTTAAAAACAAACAAGCCTTACACAGGGGAGCTCTTGCTCGGCCATTTGCGCTACGGTACCCACGGGAAGAATACCATCGAGACATGTCATCCATTCTTGAGACAGAACAATTGGATAAGTCGAAATCTCGTCTTGGCTGGCAACTTTAATTTGACCAATGTCGACGAGATGTTTTCGGAGTTAGTCGCTCTTGGCCAGTATCCCAAGGAGCGATCGGATACTGTCACTGTACTCGAGAAGATTGGGCATTTTTTGGATGACGAGGTAGAGCGGTTATACAATTGGTTCAAGGCGGAGAACTATACAATGGACGAGATCAATGCCTTGATAGCTGAAAATCTTGATATCCAGAGACTGCTCCAGCGGGCTTCACGCAAGTTTGACGGCGGATATGTTATGGCTGGACTTGTAGGTCATGGCGATGCCTTTGTGATGCGAGATGCATCTGGTATTAGGCCTGCCTTCTACTATGAAGATGAGGAGGTTGTAGCCATGGCATCTGAGCGGCCGGCACTTCAGACAGCGTTTCAGACGACATATGATACAGTCGAGGAGTTACCACGGGGGCACGCTCTGATTATCAAACGAAATGGTGTGTTGTCTATCCGATCGTGTAAGGATGCATTGGATCGTAAAGCCTGTTCTTTTGAGCGAATCTACTTTTCGCGTGGTACGGATCGGGATATCTATCGAGAACGGAAGCATCTGGGTAAATTGTTAGTGAAGCCCGTCCTGGAGCAGATTCAATACGATTTAGAACATGCTGTGTTTTCTTTCATCCCAAATACTGCCGAGGTAGCCTTTTACGGTTTTGTGGAGGGGCTACATGAGTATCTGAACAAACGAAAAGTCGAACAGATAGCAGCCTTAGAAGACCAGGCGCCTGAGGAAGTAAATCGGATCCTCTCACAATCTCCAAGAGTTGAGAAGTTAGCCATCAAGGACGAAAAACTACGCACCTTCATCGCTGACGATAGTTCACGTGATGAGATGGTATCCCATGTGTATGATGTCACCTATGGAGTAGTGCAAAACGACGTTGATACCATCGTGGTGTTGGATGACTCCATCGTTCGAGGTACGACGCTCCGTGATAGTATAATCGAGATCCTAAGTCGGCTGAACCCCAAGAAGATTGTGGTCATCTCCTCTGCCCCACAGATCAGGTATCCTGACTGCTATGGCATAGACATGTCAAAAATGGGAGAGTTCGTAGCTTTTCAGGCATTGATAAGTCTTCTGAAGGAAGAGAAAAAAGAAGAGCTGTTAACTGAGGCTCATCGCAAAGCCAAAGATCTCTTGGAACAGGAAACTCCGGAATCAATTAATGTCGTCCAGGAGCTTTACAATCGCTATGGCTATGAGAAGGTTTCTCAGCGCATTAGCACCTTACTCACTCCAGAACATGTCACCTGCGACGTACAGATCATCTACCAAAGTCTGGATGGGCTGCACGAGGCGTGCCCAAATAATAATGGCGACTGGTACTTCTCTGGGAACTATCCCACCCCTGGAGGCTTTCGAGTGGTGAATCGGGCCTTCGTAAATTACATGGAGAATAAGAATGAACGAGCCTATTAATACGTTACTCCGGACATAGGTATAGCTCAAAGGATACAATTATGAATCGCAACCTTTTACACACTTTCTTCCAGCATGGTCTTGTTCTTTTCTTCTCCAGTGTCCTACTGATCTTATGTCAGTCCTGTGGCAATAAGAAGAAAACCATAGATGAGATCGATCTGAGAGCGCAGGCAGAAGAAGTTTCTGATCGCTCTATCGATGGAGTAGATGGTGAATCCTGGGAAGGTGATGGCACCTATGACGAACAAGATGCAGAGTCGACTACCACTACAGATAGTCAGGCCAGTAGTGATCAGGGCTCCATCTCGTCCACGGCAAGTACACAGCCTACCTCTACATCATACTCTTCCGGAGGTAGATATGTGGTCGTCGCTGGCAATTATCTCCTTGAAGGCAATGCAGATAACATGGTCTCTAAACTCAGGAAGGAAGGATACGGATCAGCAGAAAAGGTCGTCTTTGATCTATCCCAATACTACACCGTTATCGCTTCTCGTCATGCCTCTCGTAACGCCGCCGGAGCAGCCAGTGCGAATCTCAAAAGTATGGGAGTAGATAACTATGTGGTAACAAGAGAGTAGTTAGAATAAGCCTAATAGGACTCTTGTATATAGCGAATATAAGCAGCTGAATATCAATTGATTACAATATGAAGTGGGGATCTAATCGCCGTTAAACTGCGGTTAAACCAAAATTGTGGTGACTTATTCTAATCAACTTGTGGTTGCTGAAAATGATAATCTGATCGAGAAAATCACAGCTAAATAACTACCTAAATGACGAAGTACTTACTCACCCTCGCCCTTGCAGTATTCCTAATAGGGGCTCCCTCTATCCAAGCCCAAAAGATTGCAGTTATTGACATAAATGCGGTCCTAACTGACCTGGATGAATACAAAGAAGCTCAAGTCCGTCTGGACAAGATTGCCGCAGAATGGAACCAAGAGATCGCAGCGGAGTACGATAAGATTAAGAGTCTGTATAACAAGTATCAGGCAGAACAAGTGATGCTTAGTGAAGAAGTTCGTGCGCAGAGAGAAGAAGAGATCATGCAGAAGGAAAAGCAAGTGCGTGAACTTCAGAAGCGGAAATTTGGACAAGAGGGCGAACTCTTCCTAAAACGTCGCGAGATCATTAATCCGATTCAAGAACGTGTTTTTGCAGCCATCGAAACCTTTGCTGTGGATCGTGGATACGATATCATCTTGGATAAATCGGGCGAAGCTGGTGTCTTGTTCGCTGGAGGTGACTATGACAAGACGGATCTCATCAAGCGTAGACTCGGCATTAGATAACCTGTATAGATCTACTGAAGACCTATCTTTGCGCCCGTTTTAGGGACGATATACCCGTAACACAAATCAATTTTTAGATCTATCAATCGCATTATGAAAAGAAACTACACCATCGCAGTAGCCATTCTTGCCATGTTACTCACCGTAAATGTGAGCGCACAGAAGTTCGGTTACATCAATTCTCAACAACTAATTCAGCAAATTCCACAAGTAAAGGAGGCCAATGCTGAGTTAGAAACCATCCGGTCTCAGTATGAGAAGCAAGGCCAGGACAAGGTGACAGCACTTAAGACCAAATATGCAGCTCTCGAACGCAAGCAAGCCCAGGGAGAGATCGCCCCTAAGCAATTAGAAGCAGAAGCGGCGACGCTGAAAAACGAGGAGCTCGAGATCGCGAAGTTCGAGCAGGACATGCAGACCGTACTTAGAGACAAGAGTGAAGAACTCCTGAAGCCAATCCGTGACAAGATCCAAGCTGCTATTGATGCTGTAGCTGCCGAAGAAGGATTCCAATACATCTTTGATCAGAGCATGGGAATTCTGCTCTACGCTGACGAAGCCACCGATGTGAGTGCCAAGGTGAAGGCTAAACTTGGGATGTAGGTTTTTCATGCCACTTGAAAAAACAATTCTGAAGCCCGCTGATAATTATCGGTGGGCTTCGTCATTTTATAGCTAAGGAATATGTTGATGAAGCGCATTCTCATGATCTGTTGTGCATGTAGTTCATACACCATGCTGATCAGCCAGCAAGGACATGTAGATCGAATTTCAGAATCATTCGAGATTTACAGCGATGCGATCATTTCCAAAGACTTCTCCACCGCCTAACTCCACGATAGCCGGATGAGATTTACTCACGGCAGTCTTGAAGTCTTTGGAA
>JBCBIX010000083.1:0-12951 GCA_038523965.1 Bacteroidota bacterium | reverse complement strand
TAACACTTGCCAATGGTGTGGTGGGAGCGAATACGGTACTCCCCATCTTAGAAGACTACTTGTTCTCGCTGAAGGGAGACACATTAACGATAACGGCGTCTAACCTTGAGACGACCATTATTACCAGTCTTCAGGTTAGCGCAGAGGAAGAAGGCCAGATCGCTATAACAGCCAAGATTTTACTGGATACATTAAAGGCGCTTCCTGAGCAGCCTATCACTTTGGAAGTGGATGAAGCTGTCAAAGCGATCTCCATCACTTCGGCCTATGGTAAATACAAGTTGAGTGGTGATAGTGCAGATGATTTTCCAGATCTACCAGAATCTGTAGACACTCGATCGCTACAGATGTCTTCGGAAGTACTTTCTAAGGCCTTGGCCAAGACACTCTTCGCTACGAGTAATGATGAGCTCCGGATGGCGATGCAAGGGGTGTATGTGCAGATCGAGGAGGCGTCAATCATATTTGTAGCAACAGACGCTCATAAGCTGGTCAAGTACACATTCAAGACTTCGCAGAATGAGCAGACAGACTCCTTTATCATTCCCAAAAAAGGACTAACCCTTCTAAAGAATGCCTTGTCTGTGGGCGGAGAGGTCACATTATCGTACAACAAAAACAACGCTTTTTTTGCAGTGGATGACACCCAGGTGATCATCCGTCTGATAGATGCCAAGTATCCAGACTACAACGCCGTGATCCCATATGAGAACGCCAACATTCTTTCATTGGAACGGAATGTATTCCAGAGTTCTCTGCGGAGGATCGCCATCTATGCCAATAAGTCGACTAACCAGGTAGTCCTGAATATCTCAGAAGGTAGTCTAACCTGTTCAGCTCAAGACCTTGACTTTAGTAATGAGGCCAATGAACAACTTACTTGTGAGTACAACGGTGAGCCGATGAACATCGGGTTTAATGCGAAGTTCCTGATCGAGATGTTGGGAGTTTTGGGCTCTGATGACATCATGCTGAAGCTTTCTACTCCTAATCGAGCAGGTATTCTCGTACCCGCTGAGCAGCCAGAAGGAGAAGATCTAATTATGCTGGTTATGCCTGTGATGATGGGAAATTGATGAAGACCGGGCTGTTTTTTGGTTCGTTTAATCCTGTCCATGTAGGGCACATGATTATCGCTAACCATATGGTTGAAAGAACTGATCTTGATGAACTATGGATGGTCGTTTCGCCTCAGAATCCATTCAAAAAAAAAGACTCCCTCGCACCTGATCATGATCGTCTTCATCTGATCACTTTAGTAACCGAAGGTCATGATCGTATCCGCCCCAGTGATATCGAGTTTGGTCTTCCTCGCCCATCCTACACTGTGGATACATTAGCCTACCTCAAGGATAAATACCCCAAGCGTACGTTTGCCTTGATCATGGGCGGAGACAATCTCGCTTCTTTTCACAAGTGGAAAAATCACGAGCGGATCATCGCTGATCATCAGATATACGTCTACCAAAGGCCTGGTCACGAAGAGCATCTATTCATGGATCACCCGCATGTCCGAATCGAACAGGCACCATTGATGCACATCTCGGCGAGCTATATCAGGTCATCCATTAGACAAGGTTATTCGATACAATATTTGGTACCAGACCCAGTGTTTGAATACCTCCGTGATAGCCATCTGTACCAAGGTTGATATGCGACTTTTCCTACTTGGGATCGTTCTCATCTATGCGAGTGTCGCCGGTGCGCAGATCGATCAGCGAATCGGTGAGTGGCGTTCACACCTACCACAGAATCTGGGCTTGGATGTGGAGCAAACCACTACTCATATTATCTACTCTACCCCTTGGAGCTTAATTTATATCGACAAGGAGGAACGCACTCCAACATTCGTTTCTACGATAGATGGCCTTAGTGAGACAGGGATTAACACGATCACCTATGATCCTTTTAACGAGCAGCTAATCGTAGGATATACGAATAGCAACCTCGACATCTTAAAGGACGGAAACATTATCAATGTCCCGAACATCGCAGCGAATACGTCGAATAGTGGTGACCGCACGATCAATGAAGTGTACATCCAGAATGCTACGACGGCTTACATCGCTACCAGCTTTGGTATGGTCACATATAATCCTCAACAGAGGCAGTTTGGGTCCACTACTTTTTCTGGACTACCGATTAGAAGAGTTGTGGCGAGCGATAGATACGTCTATGCGGCTACCAGTGAGGGGCTTTACCGCATCGACCGTCAAGCGGACAACATTGCCGATTTTGATGAATGGGAATTACTTGGATCAGCACAGGGTCTTCCGTCATTTCGACCCATTGTTGACTTGACCATCCTGAGTAATCAAGTCATTGTAGCCTTAGAAGATGGAATCTATCGGTCTGCGGATGAGCAGACGTGGGTACTTACAGATGAAAGAGAAGGGATAGAGCCTGTATACGTTACCTCTTCTGCTGATAGATTAATGGTAGGATGGACGGACGGTGGCTTTGGTGGTCGAGTAAGCATCGGATCTGTAGATGGACCGTTAGTCGATGTTGATCTGACCTGTACAGTGATTCCAAGAGGTGGATTGATCGATGAGCAAGACCGAGTCTGGCTTGCCGACGGCGTAGAAGGTATCAAGACCTTGGCTAATCCAATGAGCTCATGTGAGCTGCTCCGATTTAATGGCCCGTTCTCTCATTTGGTGAGTGATATCGTGGTTCAAGATGATCTCGTCTTAGCAGCAAATGGAGGAGTTTCAGATAATTTCGGTTTCCTCTTCTCGCGAGAGGGCATGTATCTCCGAGATGGAACACAGTGGAACTCGTTCAACGAATTCAGGGATGCCAGGCTTGCGACTTTAGAACCCCTGAGCATAAACGAAGTAGCCATCCATCCTTCTAAACCTCTGCTATATGGGGGAAGTTACTGGGCTGGTCTACTGGAATATGATCGAGAGGAGGATCGCTATACACTATTCAATCAGACGAACTCAACACTACGCGGGAGTATAGGAGACCCTGCTCGTGAACGTGTTACGGGACTTGTCTTCGATGCAGCGGAAAACCTATGGGTGACCACGTACAATGCTTCAGAGCCGCTTAATCTATATCGACCAGATGGATCCTGGACCGGCTTTCCTGTCGTCTCACCAGGGACGTTATCTGACGTCATCATAGATCAAGAAGGTTATCTGTGGTGTCCAGTTTTTGGCATATCTGGAGGCGTCTTAGTTTATGATCCAGGAGATGACCCGCAGTCGAGATCAGATGACCGCCAAAAGTTTTTCACCCCCAATAATTCAGAGCTACCGAGTAATCAAGTCAATACAATTGTCGTGGATCGCGATGGAGTAATTTGGGTTGGAACAGCAGAGGGCACGGTCGCATTTGATTGTGGTCGAGACCCTTTTGAAGATGGGTGTCGTGGGTTTGTCCCTCGTGTAGAGCAAGATGGAATACCAGCTTTGCTATTAGCTGATCAAGATATCAGGGCTATCGAGGTCGATGGGGCCGACAATAAGTGGTTTGGATCGCGTAATGGAATCTTCATCCAGTCTCCTGATGGCGAAGATCAAATCGCTGTTTTCACAGAAGACAACTCACCCCTTTTTGATAACAGTGTCACGTCAATGGCGTATCAGGAGACTACTGGTATCATGTATATCGGAACCAACAAGGGTATCCTCTCCTATCGGACAGATACAAGTCCTGGTGAAGGCCGACATCGTGAATCCGATGTTTATGCTTTCCCGAACCCAGTCCAGCCAGATTACCGAGGACCGATAGCAATTACAGGTTTAGTGGACAACGCGTTAGTCAAAATCACTGATGTTAATGGACGGGTAGTTATAGAGGTGCGGGCGAATGGGGGGCAGGCTATTTGGGATGGGCGCACTCTCTCTGGTGAGGAGGTAAGTTCTGGGGTTTATCTGGTTTGGAGCGCTGAGACGGACACATTTGATAATCCCGATGCCTTTGTCACCAAAGTCATGGTACTAAGGTGATCGCATTTCACTGATGGGGTCAACTTCAATCTTTCATACCAAGATATGAATGGATTGGTCTGCTACTCTTCCTGTTCTTCTGCCGGAGTTGCTGTGCCAACAACAGATGTCTTCTCTTTGGTCTTACCATTGCGCAAGAAGCCTCGATGAAAAAGCAAGATGGAAGCAACACCGATGGAGATCGAAGCATCGGCAACATTAAAAACAGGTCTAAAAAACTCAAATCGATTACCCCCTACAATTGGAATCCACTCCGGCAAGACTGTGTCGATCATCGGGAAGTAAAACATGTCGACAACCTTTCCAAATAGGAATGGAGCATAACCACCACCCTCGGGGAATAACTGGGCTAAGTCGCCGTGGTAGTAAGAATCACTAAAAATCATACCATAGAACGCACTATCGATGATATTTCCAATCGCTCCAGCAAGGATGAGTGCCAAGCAGACGAGCAGCCCCTTAGATTCCTTGATTTTGACGAGTTCCCTGATGAAGTAAATCAGAAATCCAATCATCAATAGTCGAAAGACGCTGAGCAAAAGTTTGCCAGTGCTGGGAGTAACACTGATGCCAGAGCACGAACCATCCTCCTGAGTGACACCAATGCATCGATTACCGAAGGTGATGCCAAAGGCCATTCCCTTGTTTTCGACAAAATGGATTTTGGCCCAGGATAGACCCAGGATATCGAATCCGGTCCCATAACTCAGGTTCGTCTTGACATAGATCTTAACTAACTGATCGATGATCAGTACCAATACTACAAGTCCAATTACCAGATGAGATCGCTTCAAGGGATAGCAGTTCTGTCGAAGGCGACAAAAGTAAGGAGGTTCGACAAAGCACGTAGGAGAGATCGACAGGAGCTATCTCCGTATCTATCTGTCATGTGGAGTGATGTTATGACGACTTACGTTCCGGATCAGAAAGACCCTTTCCTGACCACTTTTGGTAACTGTATTTGGCCAGTGCATTTGCGATCCTCCGGCCATCTAATCCATTCCGATATCCAGACTTCACGATGTAGTCTCGTATCCACATGTTGGTTGCACTGCCGATAGCACGCAGTAGGGAGGCTCCCATTCTATTATCGGTTAGATCGTTGTGGTACAGTCGAGCATATCGCTCTAATCGACTGACCAACTGGTCATGAGAATCATATGCATAGTGCAAAAGATGTCCAGTTATGCGTTCTGTCCGTGGTTGTGGTGTCAGTTGCTCATGAACAGGGCGATCATCCCACTCGTGAAATTCTCGATGGTAGAATCTTGACTTCCACTCTGGATACCAGGAACCATGTCGAATCCAACGGCCACAGTATTGTGTGAGACGATTACACTGATAGATAACACCTGGGGTTGGACTGAGTCTACGTATTGATTCGGCAAGATGCTCATCGATGACCTCGTCCGCATCGATAGCGAGAATCCAGTCATACTTCGCTCTCTGGGCGCCGGAGTTACGTGCGGAGCCATATCCTTCCCATGGATTGAGCACTACCGTGGCCCCTGCCTCTGACGCGATCTGGGCCGTATGATCGCTACTCTCTGCATCAACTACGATGATGTCATCTGTGACCAACCGAAGCGCTGAGATGCATCTGTGGATGTTCTTAGCCTCCTGGTAAGTGATGATCACTACAGAGAGAGGGTGATTCAAGAGACGACGTTAATTGGGGTTCCAGCACGAAAGCTCATGATATTGTCATGTACAACCTCCAAGAGTTTCTTGCGTGCCTCGTAGGCAGCCCAGGCAACATGCGGAGTGATGATACAATTCCGAAGTCCGACCAATGGATGATCCGCTGGTGGAGGCTCCTCTGCTAAGACATCCAAGGCAACCTGAACATCTGATCGGATGTGTAAGAATTCGGCCAGGTCGCTTTCATTGATAAGTCCACCACGACCAGTATTTACTAAAATGGCATTCGTCTTGAGGCGATTGAGGAGTGAAGCGTCGACAATGCTATGGTTATCGGCAGACAGCGGGGCATGCAGACTAATGATATCTGAGACCTCAAATACTTCTTCTAACGATAGGAATCGAATACCTCGCTGCGCATCACGCATTGGGTGGCGATGGTGGGCGACGATATTCATACCAAAGGCGGCTGCTAAGGTGGCTACTTGTTTTCCGATCCGCCCAAAACCATAGATGCCGAGAGTCCTATCACGTAGCTCGCTGATAGGGGAGATCACATGGCTCCAGTCATGTTGAGACCACATTCCATTCTGGACCCAATTGTCATGTTGGGCGACATGATTTGTAAGATGTAAGATAAGGGCGAAGACATGTTGAGCCACGGCGAAGGTGCTGTATCCTACAGCATTGCACACTGTTACGTTATGTTCTCGAGCTGCTGACAAATCAATATTGTTGTAACCAGTGGCCAATAGGCATACCAATTGGCATTTGGGTAACTCTTCAAATGCGGCCTTGTCAAGAACAACCTTGTTGGTTATAATCACATCCGCGTCAAGCGCTCGAGCGATGAGTTGATCAGAAGAAGTTCTCTGATATATGAGGAGCTCACCAATCTTGTCGATTGGCTCCCAAGAGAGGTCTCCAGGATTCGCATGAGCTGCATCCAAGACAACTATTTTCATCATCTGATCAAGGTAATCAGAACAACTTGTGGATTGATAAGGGCTACTTATCTAAAACAGCCTCAAATACAGTACATCTGGCGTTTCTAAGCGTTTTTCTGTAACATGCTTATGTTTTCAACTATCATATCTAAACCTAATCTGTGAAAAGAAGAGACTTTATGTATCTCACTGGCATGGGAGCAGGAGCGATGACGCTACCAATTCCTGTCATGGGAAAAGCCATCAATAGACAGGAATTGTTAAATCCTGGCCTTAGCGCAGCAGAAAAAAAGGTGCTTGCGGACGTTGCACTGAACACTGCAAAAAGTTTGGGGTCCACGTATGCAGATGCGCGCATTGGCCGATACCTAAACCAATATGTGTTTACCCGAGAGAATAAGGTCCAGAACACTGTAAATACTGAATCCTTTGGCGTTGGAATCCGTGTGATCACCAATGGAACTTGGGGATTCTCGTCAACGAATGACGTGACCCCTGATGGCATTAAGAAAGCGACCGAATTAGCAGTAGCAGTAGCCAAAGCGAATAGTAAGATTCAGACGGAGGAGGTTATTCTCGCACCGACTTCTGGAGTTGGAGAGGTAAGCTGGAAAACTCCAATAGTCAAAAATGCCATGGAGGTTCCTATCTCGGATAAGGTCGATCTACTTCTTGGCGCCAACGCCAAGGCGCTTGAAAATGGTGCTGACTACATCACAACAGTGCTATTCTCAGTGAACGAACAAAAGTATTTTGCCTCCACTGAGGGATCATACATCGATCAAGATATCCACCGCATTTGGCCCTTCATGACGATCACGGCGATCAACAAGGAGACTGGTAAGTTCAAAAATCGTCAGGGTCTCGGCGCACCTATGGGAATGGGATATGAATACATGATGCCCGACTCCTCGGAAGTAGTCAAAGGAGCGGGAGGCATAGACCTCTATCGTTACCGATATGACCTTATCGCCGATGCCACTGCAGGTGCCCAACAGGCACGTGAGATGCTTTCCGCGAAGTCCGTAGAGCCTGGCAAATACGACCTGGTTCTTGAGCCCAATCACCTTGGACTGACCATACATGAGTCTGTTGGCCACCCTCTCGAATTGGACAGGGTCCTTGGCTATGAGGCAAATTATGCAGGAACCAGTTTTGCGACGCTGGACAAGTGGAAGACAGGCACATTTAATTATGGCAACGAGCTGGTAAATCTGGTGGCTGACAAAACCCAAAAGTATTCGCTTGGTGCAGTCGGCTACGATGATGAAGGTGTTTCAACTAAGAAATGGGATCTGGTACGCGATGGCATTTTAGTCAACTATCAGGCGATCCGCGATCAGGTTCATATGATCGATCAAAACGAGTCTCATGGATGCTGCTATTCGCAGAGTTGGAACGATGTGCAGTTCCAGCGAATGCCAAATGTCTCTCTGGAACCAGGTACAGAACCATATAGCATCAACGATATGGTGAAAGACGTAGAGAAGGGTATCTATCTCGTAGGGCGGGGTTCATACTCGATCGATCAACAGCGCTACAACTTCCAGTTCGGGGGGACACTCACCTATGAGATCAAAGATGGAGAGATTGCTGGCATGCTCAACGATGTGGCTTATCAGTCTAATACACAGCAATTCTGGAATAGCTGTTCTAAGATCTGCGATGAGAGTGATTATCGAATGTTTGGTTCATTTTTCGACGGTAAGGGTCAGCCAAGCCAAGTGAGTGCTGTGTCTCATGGTTGCTCCACGACGAGATTCGATGGCATCAACGTGATCAATACGGGACGCAATATTTAATCAACTAAGCAGAATCTAACATGGCAATATATACCCAAGAAGAAGCAAGACAAATTCTCGAAAAGGCACTCTCTTATTCGTCAGCGGATGGATGTGAAGTAAACCTCTCTGGGAGCGATAGCGGTAACATTAGATATGCAAGAAATACTGTGTCTACTGCTGGAGCCAATTCTAATCAGGATCTGGTTGTACAGTCCAACTTTGGCAAAAAAGTAGGTACAGCAACAATCGATGAGTTTGACGATGCATCATTGGCCAAGGTGGTGAAGCGATCTGAAGAACTGGCTCGATTATCACCGGAGTCACCTGAGTTTATGCCTCCATTAGGGCCTCAGAAGTACGACGTGGCTAAGACCTTCATCCCATCTACCGCTGCTATTGACCCAGACTTCAGGGCAGAGGTCGCGCGTGCGAGTATCGAACCAGCTAAGGAAAAAGATGTAACTGCGGCGGGATTTTTTGAGGATAGCGCGGGGTTCTCTGCAATGATGAATAGCAATGGTCTATTCGCTTATAATCAAGCGACATCAGTTGATTTTACCGTAACCATGCGATCCAATGATGGCTCTGGTTCGGGATGGGTAACCCGTGACTTCAATGATGTCGAACGATTTGATGCAGCGGAAGCATCCAAGATCGCCATAGATAAGGCGCTCATGTCTCGAGAAGCAAAAGCTATCGAACCCGGGAAGTATACCGTCATATTAGAACCAGCGGCATCGATTGGATTGCTACGTAATATGTTTGGTTCGTTTAGTGCCAGAGGTGCTGACGAAGGACGGTCATTTATGTCCAAAGAAGGTGGAGGCAATAAGATGGGCGAGAAAATTGTCGATGAGCGGATTAACGTCTATTCTGACCCTCTAAATACCAGAGTTCCGACAAACACGTGGACTGGAGATGGTCAAGCCCGTAAGAAAACTGTCTGGCTCGAGGATGGTGTAGTGAAAAACCTGTCCTATGGACGCTACTGGGCGGACCAAAAAGGAGTTGAGCCTCTGCCATTCCCCAGCAATGCGATTATGGCTGGAGGTGATGCATCGTTAGAGGACTTGATAAAGGATACAAAGAGAGGAGTCCTGGTCACCCGAATGTGGTACATCAGATCTGTAGATCCACAGACTTTACTTTATACCGGTCTGACCAGAGATGGGACGTTCTATATCGAGAATGGACGTCTGCGATACCCAATCAAGAATTTCAGGTTCAACGAAAGTCCGATCATTATGCTGAATAATCTGGAAGCACTTGGACAGCAGGTGCGGATCAACGGGAATCTCATCCCCTACATGAAGATTAGAGACTTCACCTTCACGAGTCTGTCGGATGCCGTGTAGTGGAAGATTATAAAGGATACTAACCAGGGAGGCAGCTATAGTTGTCTCCCTTTTTGTTTTCATATTACCTCACTCGATAATGTGAATGCTCTGCTGGCATAGTTTCTGTCTCGATGGGAGCATGAATATTGAGGAAATCAATCGCCAGTATTTTATCAAAGCAGATATGTTTTTCAGAGTGGACAAGGGGTTATCCTCTAAGCTCCTGAAGTACGATCATGGTATCGCCTACATCGAGCTCGAAGTACGTCGAAAATGGCAACGTACGTTGGATGCTGCTGCTTGGACTGTGGCCCACTCTTGGCAACGAGAAACTGATGAGTTAGAGGATGCCGTGGCTTCTAAGGTGTACATCATCGACAGTCGATCCTATCAATACAAGCGAACTCTCCTTCATCTGGGGATTAAGCCAGGTTACGACGCCTACAAGGGTGTTTTTTTCAAGTAATCCACACTCTCACCTCAGAATTTTGAGACCTTAAGTCTATGGTAAGCATAGGCTATGACATCGGGAGTTCATCTGTTAAGGCAGCGCTTCTGAACTGCGACAACAATGAGGTTCTTGCTACTGCTCAGTATCCAAAGCGTGAGATGAGCATGATCGCTCATCATCCAGGATGGGCAGAGCAACGGCCGGAGGATTGGTGGGATGCAGTCAAGCGGACAACAGCAGAATTATTGGCCAACTACGATGGGGATACACAGCGTATTAATGCTATTGGTATCAGTTATCAGATGCATGGACTCGTCTGCGTAGATGCTCATGGAGATCTCTTGAGACCATCAATCATCTGGTGCGATAGCCGAGCTATTCCCTATGGACAGGAGGCCTATGATGCGTTAGGCACGGATTACTGCAAAGATCACTTGCTAAATTCGCCAGGAAACTTCACTGCTGCTAAGCTCGCATGGGTTAAGAACAATGAACCCGAGATCTATGATCGAATCCATCGCGTGATGCTCCCTGGTGACTATATAGCCATGAGGTTTAGCGGGCAGGTGCAGACGACAACATCGGGCCTTTCCGAAGGTGTGTTCTATGATTTTAAACGAGAGCAAGTGTCAGAGGAGTTGATGAAACACTTTGGGTTTCAACAGGAACTGATCCCCGAAGTGGTGCCAACATTCTCGGAGCAGGATATCGTAAGTTACATAGTTGCACGAGAACTTGGGCTTCCTGATGGAATAGCAATAAGCTATAGAGCCGGTGATCAGCCTAACAACGCACTTTCACTCGACGTCCTTCGTCCTGGGGAAATTGCTGCCACGGCCGGCACATCAGGCGTCATCTATGGTATTAGTGATGAATTAAAGGGAGATGAGCGCTCACGAGTTAACGCCTTTGCTCATGTAAACCATAGCGCAGATGATCGTCGCCTCGGAATACTACTCTGCATCAATGGAACAGGCATCATGTACAACTGGGCGAATAAAAACCTGAATGTTGGCTCCTATTCTGAAATGAATGAAATGGCTGCCCAAGTGGCTTTAGGAAGTGATGGATTAACTGTTCTACCATTCGGTAATGGTGCGGAACGGATTTTGGAGAATCGTGATATCGAAGCACATATCCATGGACTTCAGCTTAATATTCATGACCGCAGTCATGTAGTCAGAGCGATTACCGAGGGGATAGCCTGTGCTATGCGTTATGGGACCGATATCATGGCTGAGGTAGGCGTGAGTTGTACCTCTATCAAGGCGGGTTTTGCTAATCTCTATCAGAGCGCTGTGTTCCGTCAGGCCATAGCAAACCTGACCAATGCGAAATTGACCTTATACAATACCGATGGGGCAGTGGGTGCCGCCCGGGGCGCAGCAATTGGAATAGGTTGGTATACGACTGACGATGCCTTTACAGGTTTACGTCCGATCCTGGAAGTCGACCCTGATGCTGATCGAGATCAGTACGAAGAGCTATTTACGCGATGGCGCAAGGTGTTGGACCAAACTCTTACTCTACACGAATAACAGTACCAGCAGCCGGGGGTGACTGGATATCAATCTGATTAAGATCCACAAGTTCTCGTAGCGTCATACCGTGAAGCTTGGCTACGTCGATGAGCGATTGTTGAGAGCGGAGACGATGATACTTTCTCCCATGTGCACGATAGTGTCCAGTTTGTTCTGGGACTACCATTTGGATAGGTAGCTGAGGTAGAGGCGCATCAGAGGTCATTAAGGGCTTCACTGATAGAACTTGGTTGTGAGGCCGCTCCAGCGTTACTATTTCTGCCCATGCTGATTTCAGTCCACTTCTCACGTAGTACTGGTCTTTCAGATTCGAGGACAACGTGGGCGTGGTGAGTAAATTTTCCCATCCACCTTCCGCAGCTAAGTATTGATACATATGTTCTTCAGGTAGAGTGAGCATGTATCCTTTGGTGCTTTTTGGGATGTACCCTTTAAGAAATGCTGGATTGTATGACCATACATCTGCTACACTCATGCCCGCAGTACGCGCCACTGCGCTGAGTTTAGTATAGTTGTGTACACGTACAGATGCCGTTTTAGAAGCATTTTCTGCAGCTACGGGAGTAAGTCCATGGATGTGCCAGTAACTCATCATGTATGACATGGCCACATATTTAGGGACGTAGCGACGTGTCTCTTTAGGTAGTCCTCCTCGAACATGCCAGAATTCCTGGTTGGGATAGCGTCTTAGCACGCGCTTTAGCTTTCCAGGGCCACAATTATAGGCAGCGATGGCCAGGGTCCAATCTCCAAACTGGTGATACAAGTCTCGGAGATAAATGGAGGCAGCCTCTGTAGAGCGGATGACATCACGTCGCTCATCAACTGTGGAGTTTACAGTTAGTCCATAGAATTTGGCTGTGCCACTCATGAACTGCCACATTCCTACGGCGCCGACATGCGACTCGATTGTAGGGCGGAGACCTGACTCCACGACAGATAGATACTTGAGCTCTGTAGGAATACCTTGATCGCTCAGTATATGCTCGTAAACGGGGAAATATTGTTCGCTTAGCCCAAGAAGACGCTCGCTGGATTTGCGCGCATGACGGATATAGCTATCTACGATATGATGGACTTCAGCACTGTATCTGAGGTCGATAGGAGAAGATAAATTTTCAATTCGCTCCTTGAGATCCTCCTTGTCGACGGATGTAAGCACCTTATTTGACCAAGTTGGGGTCACAAAAAGACATGCTATCATCCCGCTCATCACAGCTCGCGCTGCGATAAAGAATATTTTGCTCATGGGAATATGTTTAAAACAATGGTTCTTAAAGAACCACAC
>JBCBIX010000082.1:0-13021 GCA_038523965.1 Bacteroidota bacterium | reverse complement strand
ATCCGCGGATCGAAACACTCCTCAGTCACCATCAGCAACCATTGACACTCATCCACGACCATCCGATCGAGATACCGGATTACCTCTTAACGCCGGAGCAGACCATCGGCATCCGAATCTGTAAGGACCCGTACTGCAGAGATCTCATCAATACATTCGGTAAGCCTATTGTAAGCACCTCAGCCAATCTAAGTGGGGACCCCTTCCCCAAACATTTTGGTGAGATCAGCGATCACATTAAATCCGAGGTCGACTACATCGTCTCGATCCGAAATGATGAATACGAACCAGCACAACCTTCAGTTGTAGCCCGATACAATCACAAAGGAGATCTGGAATTCTTACGAAGGTGAACTCAACCCTGTGGAGCAAGGATCTCATCGTAGCGAGGGGACAATATGATCTTAACGGCTCTTTCGATCCAGGGATCAACTTGAGTGATCGTTAGGGTATCTCCAAAAGAGTTTTGTTGTTCAGTCATGAACCACTCCAGTGCCATCTCGTAGTTAGCAAAACATGAATCCGAAGGGGTGGCCTCATAGATGCCAGCTGTGAGGAGTCTGCGATTCTCAGCTAACAAGGGTGTATGCCACAAGTCTTGATCGATCATGCTTCTTTTGAGAAGGTCGTAGTTACGAATCCGTGTGTCGCATGCATCAAGGGTGATATCCGGTTGGACTGCAGGGCCATCGGCGATAGGTCGATGATTCTGGAGCGTATAATATATACTGTCCGTAGATGCTGTAGAGATATATCTGCCTGATGGTAACTGGTAGGCTCCGATAGTCAGGTTGATGCTACCTCGGTTAGCCAGGTTATAGTTCTGCTGGATCACACCCTTACCATATGTTTGGCTACCGATCACCACAGCTCTATCATGGTCCTGCAGCACAGCGGCCAAAATCTCACTCGCGGAGGCAGAGTGTTCATTCACCAGCACGGCGATACGTTGGACATCTAAGAATCCGCGGCCGTTGGAGTTATAGGTTTTCACCTTACCTCTATTGTCAATTGTCGATATGAGGCGTTGATTTTTCTCCTTGATGAGCTGATTTAGAATTTTCACTGTTTCATCGACTATTCCACCTGGGTTATCGCGAAGGTCGATGATCAGTCTTTTCGTCGATGCACCCTGAGCAGCATGCTGGTCTAATGCCTCCATGAAATCGCGAAATACGCCTTCGTAAAAGCGTTCGATCCTGACGTAACTGATGATCTCTTTTGTATCGATCAAGTAATCCCTGACCAGTGGGATATCAACGTTGCCCACGATGATTGATACCTCGGATTGCACAGATGTACGTCCATCCATTATGCTAAGCTCTAAGGTGTCCCCATCAGGCAGATCACTCATGCGTAGTACACTGTCCCGGTCAACAATTCCATCAGTTAGAGGCACACCCTCCAGAGCAAGAAGAACGTCTCCTGCCTCGATACCGACCTCATCAGCAGGTCCTCCCGGGATAATGTCTGTGATGTAAAAAGTATCCCGATGATCTAAAAACTCGATACCAATCCCACGATATAGACCCTTCATATACCGCGCGTACATTGTATCGTGAGTCGCCTCGAAGTAATAACTGAAACCATCAAGATTTTCGACAATAGCACCGAGAACCTCGTTGGTAAATTCACCCTGGTCCAGATCTCCGTAGTACTTCGACTGTATATGTTGTAGTGCCTGGTTGATGCTTTCAACTTCTGGTAGTGGCTCCTCGCTCAGATATCCATCAGAGACCAACGACGACTGAAGTCTCATCCCGAAGATCATTCCGATGACAGCCACAATGGCCAATAGTAGAGGTAAGTACTGCTGAAGCTTCGTCATAATTCGCGACGAATTTAGAAGTAAAGCGAGCGGATTGGGATGAGTTCACCAGGATGTTCTGGGCTGTAATACCACTTAGGTTAACAAAGTCAAAAAAAAAGTCCCTTTTGAGTTTTTGATCGTCTCTATGAAGGGAGTTTAGAAAATAGACATCCTTTTACGAAATCGATCATTCAGTGCATTTTAACAAATAATATTCTACATCTGACCACTTATGATCACTTTAAAATAACGCATTCGCTGATTGATTGAATGTTTTGAGATATGAATCGATCAAATTTGCACACATTAGCCGCATGAAAAGTAGAGCCGAACTCGACCATATAGACTTAAAAATAATTGCCCTGATGCTGCAAGATGCAAAGACGTCCTACGCGGATATCGGGCAAAAACTGTTTGTCTCCGGTGGCACAGTACATGTTCGTCTTAAGAAGCTTACTGAACTTGGTATCATCACAGGATCAAAACTCAAGGTTGACTTCTCTAAACTTGGGTTCGACATCATCGCATTTATTGGCATCTACCTTAGCAAGAGCCAACTCTATGACAACGTCATCTCAAGTCTCCAAGACATTCCTGAGATCGTCTCAGCCCACTACACTACTGGTAACTATAGCATATTCGCCCAGTTGATGTGCAAAGACACTGACCATCTGCGTGACGTGTTATCCAATAAAATTCAGGTGATCGATGGTATCCAACGCACAGAGACCTTCATCTCTCTTGAGGAATCCATCAACCGGCCACCTACGGTCACGAAGGAAGAAGAACAGGCGTAGTAAAGGCTGAAGCGCGGGCTGCACTTCGTGAGCAAATGTGGCAATGCTCCATCTGGCAAATACCTCAACAGCAACCTACCACACTGAAAGTCAACCTATGCACCTAAGTAGTGTTTCAGCAACTTACTTCGGGAGGACGATCGCAGCTTGTTGATCGCCTTATCCTTAATCTGACGAACTCTCTCTCTGGTAAGTCCAAAACGTTCACCGATATCTTCCAGTGACATGGGATGCTCAGTTCCGATACCGAAGTATAGCTTGATCACGTCATTCTGGCGTTCGGTGAGCGTACCCAGACTTCGCTCTATTTCGGTACGTAGAGATTGTCCATATTCGAGACTCTTGTCGGTACCTGGTGTAGCAGTGTTCTCAAGTACGTCGAGAAGTGAGTTATCCTCTCCATCTACAAATGGTGCGTCCATAGACACATGACGTGCGGCAACACCAAGTGTAGTCTCAACCTCCTCTGTTGGAATCTCCAAAAGATCGGCTAATTCGTTGGATGATGGTTCGCGCTCGAATTCCTGTTCTAATTCAGAGAAGGCTCTATTGATCTTGTTGAGCGACCCAACTTTATTGAGTGGTAGTCTGACGATACGCGACTGCTCAGCTAATGCCTGCAGGATTGACTGGCGAATCCACCATACAGCATAAGAGATAAACTTAAACCCTCGTGTTTCATCAAAGCGCTGCGCTGCTTTAATAAGACCCAAGTTTCCTTCATTGATAAGGTCACTGAGTGAAAGACCTTGATTCTGATATTGCTTTGCAACAGAAACTACGAAACGCAAATTGGCCTTAGTCAGACGTTCTAAGGCTTCTTGATCACCTTCTTTGATACGTTTGGCGAGATCTACTTCTTCCTCCGGGGTGAGGAGGTCAACTTTTCCAATTTCCTGGAGGTATTTCTCGAGAGATTGACTCTCTCTATTGGTGATGGACTTCGTAATCTTTAACTGCCGCATATGTCAATCTGAGATGAAAGAATCTGTTGAAATGGCGACGAAGATATGTGTAATTCGTACAAAATGCAGTTGGCTCAGAGACCCTAAAACGACCCTTTCAGCCGCCTAACTTTAACCGACATTCCCTTTGAACTCTGAATATTTTATTCTTTATTTCCGCCCTCATGAACATATGCGAATTTTTTTAATAAGTAGGGATGAGTAGATCTAAGGTTGAGTGTGAGTTTATCTTTCGAGCGTCACCATCGATATTATATACGTTTTTGACAACTCCGGCCTGTCTGGTGAGATGGTTCTGCGATGGTGTCGATATTCAGGATGAGGTATTCACTTTCGAATGGGAAGGTTACGAAGAGGTAGCGGAGATGGTAGATGACATCGAAGAGGAACGCGTCAGATTCGTCTGGGAAGATTCAGAGGATGGAGAATACCTCGAATTCAGAATGTACAAAAGCGATGTAACCAACGAAACGGTATTCGAAATAACCGACTTCAGCGATGCCGGGGAGGAAAAAGAGCAACAGGACTATTGGGCTAATCTGATGAAACAGCTCCGCTCCGAGACAGGAGGATAGGGTCTATTTCTTTCTAAAATTTGGCTTTCGCTTCTCAAGGAACGCAGTAGTTCCTTCTTTACCTTCTGCAGACAATAGTAAGTGGCAAAAGGCGTCTTGCTCTTTGGCCATAGCATGATGGGCCTGCGCATTGATGGTCTGAATAGCAAGGCTTACAGCTGTTGGCCCTCGCTCCGAGATCTTGCGAATGAGGGCGATCGCTGATGGAATGAGCTGTTCTGGTTCTACGATCTGATTGATCAAGCGATTAGTGAGTGCTTCATCAGCACTCATAAATGCCGATGTAAGTGTCATTTCCATGGCCTTAGCCCTCCCGACATATGTCGCTAACCGCTGTGTGCCACCATAGCCAGGTATCAACCCCAACTTGAGTTCAGGTAGTCCAAACTGTGCTTTTGGTACAGCGATCTTCAGATGAGTTGACATGGCTAATTCTAATCCACCTCCGAGAGCATACCCATTAACAGCGGCAACTACAGGAATATGAAATCCTTCGATGAGATCCATCACTTTATGGCCTCTCTGCACAAGCTCACGAGCGCTCTCCTCTTTCAGCGAACTCAACTCCTGAATATCGGCTCCTGCGACAAAGGATTTGTCCCCAGCTCCAGAGATGATCAAACCGTACAGTGGATCGTAGTCCTTGTATCCTTGGACAAAAAAATCCCTTAGGGCTTCAAAAACCTCCTGATTCAAGGCATTTAGTGCATGTGGACGATTCACTGTGAGTTGGAGTATGCCCTCCTCGACCAAGCTTCTAACAAGTACAGGTGCCTCCATATGAATCCTTAAGTGTCGTCCGTTAATGATCTCAAAAATACTTTGCGCCGCATATCTATGAGGTGCATCTTCATCATTAGTTGACACCGACCATCACCTTACTATTCAATTTGTCTTTCGTTTGAAGCTATCTCGAACCATCTTTCATGGGTTATGGACATGCACTATCGTCATGATAGGACTGGTCTGCTATCACAACTTTATCGCCTTACCTCGTGTCATTGAAAGTCAAGAACGAGCTGATTATTCACCTGTAGGTTATCATGATCGACTCCAGAATTACAGAGAGGCCTTGTTTCGATCGGCGATTCCTACTGATTTTATCAAAGCAGCTGCCAAGTCAAAGCCATCAGTAGTCTACGTTAACTCTTATCAGAAGGTCAGTGGATCACTGTTCACTGAGGGATATGAACGCGAGAAGGGCTCTGGAATCATCATCTCTTCTGATGGTGATATCATCACTAATTACCATGTGGTCAAGGATGCGGATTACATCGAAGTAACGCTGGGTGACAAACGTGAATTTGTCGCAGAAGTGGTTGGCATAGATGAGGTTAGCGACATTGCACTGCTTCACATCGAAGCCAGCTCATTGCCCTATCTACTCTTTGCTGATAGTGATTCACTGCAAGTCGGAGAGTGGATACTGGCTGTTGGCAATCCATTCGGTCTTCAGTCCACTGTAACCGCAGGAATTGTTAGTGCCAAAGCAAGAGACATCGACATCCTTGACAAGAACGATGTGAGCTCGTACATCCAGACTGATGCTGTTATCAATCCGGGAAGTAGTGGAGGAGCCATAGTTAATACCAATGGCCAACTCATGGGCATCTCGAGTGCCATCCTTTCCTCTACGGGTAATTACCAGGGGTTATCGTTTGCTATACCCAGTAATGTTGCACGCAAAGTCGTCGTAGATATCAAAGAATTCGGAGCTGTTCAGCGAGCGCGAATAGGAATTGCTATAGCGGAGGTGAATGCGGATATCGCCAAGAAATTACGGCTGAAAGAAATCAAAGGCATTCACATCAATTCTGTGAATTTAAATAGTGCAGCTGCAGAGGCTGGTATTAAACGCAATGATGTCATCGTCTCCATCCAAGACTATCCGGTTAGCGGTAACTCGGAATTCTACGAGCAGCTTAACAAGTATAGACCTGGTGATCGCATAACTATCAAGTACATCCGCCAAGGTCGAGAAGCACTAACTACACTGGTTCTTAGGAACCATCTCAATACCACTGATTTTGTCTCCGTACGAAACGACAAAATCTTGCGAGATCTTGGCATCGAAATTCGGGATCTAAACTCGATTGAAAAGAAGCGCATGAACATCTCAGGAGTAATGATCATCAGCGTTTCTAAGGGAAGTACCATCTACAAAACCAACATGGAGCCGGGATTCATCGTAGAGAGCTTCAATGATATCACCATCGAAAACAGCCAAGAGTTTATCTCACTGATTAAAAATACCGAGGGAGATGTCGTCCTGAAGGGCTTTTATGAAAGATATCCCGGTGAGTTCCCATATTCATTCGAATTATGAGGACCTTCTGTCAGATGCGATTACTTTCTATTCTTTTCTTCACATTTGGTCTGAGCACGTGGTGTCAAGCCCAGGATACCGTAGTGTCGACTGATAACCAGCGTCTTGACTTGGCATTACGCCTTTTTGCTAACGGGCATGACGTGAAGCTCTCTGGGATTGCGATGAGTGATTCTGTGGCTCATCGACCTCAGCTTTTCCAACCTTCCTTAGCTCCAACGGCATTTTTCTGCCGCTTAGAACTCAATCTGGATAAGTCAGCTCGCCTCCCACTCCGATTCAGACTTGGAGATATCGACTATACGGATGCGCTGGAGGGGAAAAATGTTGTCAATCCTCTTCTCTTCACTGTCGAGCAACGAAAGCAGTAACCTGGTTAAATAAGGTCAGAGATGCTTGCGACACCTATGTTTCGATGTGCGGTGAAACCCTCTGCATGAGACACTCCAATGGATCTTCCAAAGTCCCTCATGCGACCATCCAAAAATTCTAAAAATCGTTTTCCAGAGATAGCCGTCTGGTCTCCGTCTTCTTCCCCTTGGTAGAATTGGGTCGTATAGGTCGTAATGGCCTCAAACTTACCTGAGACGTACGGGCTGACATCAACACAGAAGTCAGGCTGTATATATTCGTCCTGCACATAGTGATACAAAACATCTGCTCGATGGGCTTTCTCCGACAGAGATGTTATTTTTTTCAATCCAGCAAAAAAGTGCGCTTCTCGCACTAAGGTTGCACCACGAGCATGATCCGGATGACGGTCATGAACTGAATTAGCGATAAGAATCTTTGGGCGACATTGTCTGATGATCTCAGCGATCGAGAGGATGTGGTCCTCATCAACCTTAGAGAACCCATCTCGCATCTCCAGGTTAACTCGCCAATCAACTCCCATAGATTCAGCTGCTGCCGCTGACTCCTTAAGGCGAGTTGGTGCATCACCTCGTGTCCCTAACTCCCCCTGCGTGAGGTCACAGAGACCAAGTCGATATCCCTGAGCAATATGGCTGAGTACAGTACCGCCGGCACCTAACTCGATATCATCTGGGTGAATCCCAATGGCAAGGATATCTACATCAGTGATCTCTCGATATACCAATCTCATTCTTGGGGAAGTCTAAGTGTGTGAAGGACTCGCCGGACGCTAAACTTACCGGCACCATTGACCATCAATAACATCAGCGCAGCAGCAACACCCATGTTACGCATGAAATACAATGAATTCAACCGACGAATATCATCGCCATCATTCCAAAAAGAGTAAACGATGAAGGTGTAGGGCAGCCAATAGAGAAGTATCAAGAATCCACCAATGCTGGCATAATAACCTATAAGGATCATCACACTTCCGACAATCATACAGAAGATAACACCGATGAGAATCATGTCCTGATTCCAATTCAGACCATAGGCACTCATCGTCTCCTTCGTGTTCTTGAAAAAGACTATCGAATCGTAGGCCTCATACAAAAAAATGAATGCTACGCATATCCGCGCTATCAAGTCTACGTAGTCCTTCATGAATTGGTTTTAGTCAGTACATCTTGTTGTCTTAAGATGCAGTATGCATATGGCCTGACAAGTGTGAAGGTATTGATTTAGAGCACTTTAAACCTTTTCGATTAGCTCACGCAAGGCCTGGACAGCATCGGATAGACCTCCTGGATTCTTACCCCCAGCGGTGGCAAAAAATGGCTGTCCACCACCACCGCCCTGAATATGTCGAGATATCTGCTTGATCATCTTAGATGCATCCAGGTGGTCACTCACTAATGCACGACTGATCTGAATCTGCAGATTTGCCTTCGCCCCGTTATCAATGGCCAGAAGAACGAGGCCCGGCTCAATGGCCTTCTCCAGATCACTCGATAGTGATTTGGCTGCTGTCATATCCACATCATGCAACATCGCAGCCAAAAACTGGAAATCTCCGACTTTCTCAACTCGACTAAGCAGATCCGTTTTCATCGCCGACACTTTCTCCAGCTTCAGCGACTGGATCTCTTTTTCTAATCGCTTCTGGGTAGTTAATAAATCCTCTATCTGCTTGCTCGTATTGACTGGTGATTTGAACAACATCTTAATCTCAGTGAGTTCTTCAAGTTGTTCATTAACATGAGTGGTAGCGCTGCGTGCAGTAAGGGCCTCGATACGACGCACTCCAGCGGCAATGGCTGATTCAGATTTGATCTTGAACAGCCCTATCTCTCCAGTTGCGTCCACGTGACAACCTCCGCAGAGTTCGCGCGAATAATTAGCATCGAAGGTGATCATCCGAACATGATCACCATATTTTTCACCAAACAACATCGTGGCCCCTGCTTGCTGTGCTTCTGCGATCGGAATACTGCGTGACTCTTCAAGTGGGATGTTTGCTCTTACCTTTTGATTGACTATCTCTTCTACGCGACGGATATCCTCGGGTGTCATTTTTTGGAAATGACTAAAATCGAATCGAAGCTGACGATCATTGACAAGTGATCCTCGTTGAGCAACATGGTCACCCAAGACCTCTCGAAGTGCGGCGTGAAGAAGGTGGGTAGCCGTATGATTATTCTCGATAAGTTCCCGGCGCCCTGAAGCAACTTGGGCATTAGCGACTTCTCTGTACTGCGTAGGAATACGGTCAACTACATGTATGATTAAATCATTTTCCTTCTGCGTATCTAAAACTTGGATGCGTTCATCACCAAAGGCGAGACTCCCCTGGTCACCCACTTGACCTCCACTCTCGGCATAAAAAGGCGTCCGATCTAACACCAGCTGATAGATGTCTTTTTCTTTGACCTGCACGGTCCGATACTTAAGAATCTTAACGTCGGAGGCGTGGTGCTGATCATATCCGACGAAGGCAACCTCAGTTCCTTCATGAACTACGATCCAATCGCCAGCAGATTTTTGAGCATCAGCCCGAGAACGATCTTTTTGTGCCTGAAGCGCAGTTTGAAAACCCTTTTCATCAACTTCCCAGCCGTTTTCAAGGCCTATCAGTCGAGTAAGGTCGATTGGAAATCCATAAGTGTCGTAAAGCTCAAAAGCAACTGTCCCTTCAAGTTTCGTTTGGATATTCAATTGGGATAACCGCTTCAGACCACCATCCAGCGTACGCAAGAAACTCTTTTCTTCTTCAGCGATTATCTTGGCAACAAATTCCTGCTGTTCAACCAACTCTGGAAATACTTCACCAAATCGCTCGGCCAAGAGTGGGATCATCAGATGCAGCAAAGGTTCCTTGCGCTCGAGGAAAGAAAAGTAGTAGCGCACTGCCCTTCTGAGAATCCTACGAATCACGTAACCAGCTCCTGTATTACTGGGCAATTGTCCATCTGCGATCGTAAAGGCAACTGCTCGCAAGTGGTCAACAATTACTCTAAAGGCGATATCCTTCTTAGCAGTAAGATTATAGTCGTATGAGTAGATCTGGCCCGTTTCATCCTCGATGTACTGGATGAACGGGACAAATAGATCAGTATCGTAGTTAGACGACTTACCCTGGATAGCCATGCACAGGCGTTCAAAGCCCATCCCTGTATCTATATGCTTCTCGGGAAGTTCTTCGAGGGATCCATCGGCCTTGCGATTGAACTGGATGAAGACAAGATTCCATATTTCAATCACCAGCGGGTGGTCGGCGTTGACAAGATCTTTGCCTTGTGTCTTAGCACGCTCGTCATCCGTCCTAAGATCGATATGGATCTCAGAACATGGTCCACAAGGGCCCACATCCCCCATCTCCCAGAAGTTATCCTTGCGATCGAAGTAGAGGATGCGATCCTTAGATACATACCTAAGCCAAAGATCGGCTGCCTCTTCATCAGCCGATAATCCATCGTTAGCATCTCCTGAGAACACGGATACAAAGAGACGGTCTGCTGCAAGTCCATAGTGTTCGGTGAGTAACTCCCATGCCCAGGAGATAGCTTCGGACTTGAAGTAGTCTCCGATGGACCAGTTACCAAGCATTTCAAACATGGTGTGATGGTAGGAGTCAATCCCTACTTCTTCGAGATCGTTGTGCTTACCGGATACGCGGAGACACTTCTGCGTATCAGCGATGCGTCGGACATCAGGGGTCTTGTTTCCGAGGAAAAAGTCCTTGAATTGATTCATCCCTGCATTGGTAAACATCAGAGAAGGATCCTCTTTATTTACGATGGGGGCGGAGGGCACAATCTTGTGTCCTTTACTTCGAAAAAAGCTGAAGAATTGCTGTCGTATTTCGTTGGCTGTCATGTCGGGAGGACTTCTTAATTCTTTCTTAAATCTTGACAGAACATATGTATTATGCTCATTACGAGCAGATTATACATTATGAAAATTGATTGATTGTTGAAAACATGTAGTTAATAGTTGTTTCATCAACAATCACAATTACCTACCTTGCGCCAGCTTTTCCCATGAGCTCACTGTGATCCATGCTTTTGCCACGCGGGTGTCAAAAGTATAACTCTGCCCGAAACACAACTTCATGAGTCGAGAAAAGTACGTCTACAATCCATCTACCCTACAGTACGAAAAAGAGATTGTCACGCCACGTGAGCGAACCGTACAGATCGCAGGTTATATCGCTGCTGTCCTCTTCACTTCCCTGGTTGTTTTTGCCCTCGCCTACTTGTATCTGCCAACGCCAAAAGAAAAGTCATTGGAGCGCGATATAGCTCAGATGGAATACTACTATCAGAGTCTAACAGATCAATATGATGACTTAACAAACGAAATCGATAAGATTCAGGAGAAAGATGCTGCCGTGCATCGAGTCGTATTCGGTATGGATCCCATCGACGAATCAGTATGGAACGGTGGTACTGGAGGACGCGAGGCTATCGTGAGACTTCGTAATAATCCTCATGCGAACGAACTACTCTCTAACACCTTAGCCAAAGCAGAAAAGCTCAAGCGTAAAATTGATATTCAAACAAAGTCGCTGGCCGAACTTACGGATGTGGCTCATATGCATGAGGATCGATTGGCATCCATACCTTCGATCAAACCGATCCAAGAGGATAAACTAAAGTATAAGGTCAGACACTTGTCAGGATTTGGCATGAGAATCCACCCAGTTCATAAGGTGCGTAAGATGCACGAGGGCATAGACTTTACTGCACCAGAAGGGACACCTATTCAGGCTACTGGAAATGGAGTTGTTGTCCGAGTTCAATCAATCACTACAGGATATGGTAAGAATGTAATCATCGACCATGGGTATGGATTTAAGTCACTTTATGGACACCTGAAAGAGATCGAGGTTAAAGTCGGCCAACGAGTCAAAAAAGGAGAGCGAATTGGTATCGTGGGTCAAACTGGTACAAGTACAGCCCCCCACTGTCACTATGAAGTTCGTATCGACAATGTACCTGTGAATCCGATCGACTATGTTCTTGATGGCCTCACACCTGAAGAGTATCAACAGCTTGTCGCTCTTTCCAAACAGGAGAATCAGTCATTTGACTAATCAGTCAGAAAGGTAGTCTACTCTTTGTTTTTGACCATCACCGAAAAAGTATCCAGTGCAACCATCTCACCAATCTGATGGTGGGGCAGACTATGACTTCGTAGCAAGTCTTCAACTTCTGAACATGCCTCTGGCCGTGCGCTTACCAATAGGCCTCCACTGGTCTGAGGATCGCAGAGCAGTAGTCTGTCTGACTCATTATCCAATGAGATCTGATGCCCATAACTGGCCCAATTACGATGAGTTCCACCCGGAATGGCACCTTGAGCCAAGTATGTAAGCGCCTCTTGGATTACTGGGACAGCTTCCTTGTTTACTACGGCGGTAAGACCGGACCCTGTGGCCACCTCAGTCAGATGCCCAAGTAATCCAAATCCAGTAACATCGGTCATAGCGGATACGCCAGTTATCTCTCCGAGATCAATTCCGACTTTGTTAAGTTGGATCATACTATTCGGAGCGATATGACTGTGATCCTCGAGTAGCATCGACTTCTTCTGTGCCGTGGATAGGATGCCGACTCCGAGAGGCTTGGTTAGATAAAGACGATCGCCCTGCTGTGCTGTGCTGTTTTTCTTGAGATGTGATACTGAGACTGTCCCATTCACAGCAAGACCAAAGATGGGTTCTGGACTATCGATACTATGACCACCTGCTAATGTAATTCCCGCATCGAGACATGCGCGCCGTCCACCTTCGATCACCTCATTAGCCACTTCTGGTGCCAGCTTATCAATCGGCCACCCAAGAATGGCGATTGCCATAATTGGACGTCCGCCCATGGCATATACGTCACTGATTGCGTTCGTAGCAGCTATCTGTCCAAACAAAAAAGGATCATCTACGATAGGCATGAAGAAGTCAGTAGTGCTGATCAAGGCATTTCCATCACCCATGTAATACACCGCGGCATCATCGCGAGTATCGTTTCCGACCAGAAGGTTCGGATGAGCAGGATGATCTACATCTGACTGAAGAATTTGACTCAACACTGCTGGTGAGATCTTACATCCGCATCCAGCGCCGTGACTGTATTGGGTTAGTTTGATAGGATTCATGGAGTCATTCGTTTAAGTATCAGGTCAGCATTTACCTG
>JBCBIX010000081.1:0-13044 GCA_038523965.1 Bacteroidota bacterium | reverse complement strand
TCGGTTTGTATCCATATGCACCTGCTTTAGATATTAATATCAGCCCTGTAGGATACATTAGCAATTACGACCCTCAGACGCAAGCAGGCTATCTCAAACTTAGCAAGGGAACCACGAATACTTGGAATGGTCAAGGTGGGTATACACTGAATGCACCCAACTATTATCGTCTGCACACTCAAGTCTTAGTCGATCAATGGCAAGATCCGGAACGGATCAATCAAAATCTCTCTAAGCTTGATGCAAAGACGGCGTTTGACTATTACCTATCAGAGTCCGTGAGGGCTACACTTGGTTTGAGTTATGAAGACGATAGATGGGGGCGATATGGAAAGGAAACTGTAAATGACACAATCGCTGATACAAAGGCGCGCTACCAAAATACAACTGCCAAATTTAGCATCCAATCATTTAACTCAGCGGTTGGAAGTTGGAATTATGGACTCGATGTGAACTATAACCGATGGAATAGTATACAAGCAGAACCAAACGAAAACAACATCACTTTAGACGCACATGTAGATGTCAAACTATCTGCTCACACCAGACTTAGACTACAACCAAATTATCAAGTATCTAATAGTGACTGGGCTGGAAACACGTCTGTACTTGGCTCAACCATCGCCCTGTCATGGAGAACTAATCAAAATTGGAATCAACTTGGTACAGTAATACATCAAGTTGATAACACCTGGCAGCTCTGGCCGAGACTACACTGGGACTTCTCTCTGGCCAAAGAGACAGAAGTATCGCTACATGCTAACCAAGTGGTTGAGCCTTTGTCAGCTGCTCGGATCACAGATACAAATCCATTCACCATTGGATCAAGTTTACGGTCTCCAGTGCCATTCGACCCTGTGTACAAACCAACCTCCATATTACAATCTGCATCGATCAGTGTCTCCCATCAGATCACACCATTACTCAGGGTAAATCCAGCGATCGGATATTCTAACTGGATCAACGATCTCAATTTCACATTGATCCCCGAGGATAGTAAAGCCTTTGGTATCGAGTACGTGAATTACAACGCGGTTCAAGCCTCACTGGCAGTAGAATCATCTTCATCTGACAACTTGCTCGCTTTCGAAGGTAAGGCTACATACGCCCACTTCATGTCCGAGTCAGACTTGTGGAATCGCGCCCCCTTACACATATCCACAACCGCCAGATATCAACCATTCAAAAGAATGAGTATCGGAATAACTGGGCTTGGTAATAGCCCCACATCGTTAGGTATGAACGGAGAAGAAACAATAAAGTCCAACTGGAGAGCAAACATATCAGCAGACCTCAACTTCCAAGTTTTCAAACACTTATCTCTAAGTCTTCACGCAGACAATGTACTGGACAACAGATTTGAAGTTTGGAGGGGGTATCCAACCTTCGGCCGAAATCTTAGTATAGGACTGCTGGGCTCATTCTAAGAACTGAGATGGCAGCAACAGATTAGAGACCGAAGGTAAATGCTGCGATGAATGCAAGAACAGACAACACGAGTCCAACCATAAAAATCATATATCCAATCCTCAGGTATTCGTATTTCTTAGCCAGCACACTGCCAAGAAAATAGAGGTCTTTAGACAGAGAGCCATAAAGCAGCTCCTTATCTTCCATTAATCTATTCATCCCCCACTCGAATTCTTCAAGAGGTATCTTATAAAAGTTTCCAAAGAAGAGCAAATTCACCTCATTATTAAGGAGCTTCTCACGGCTATAGGAGGCACTGCTTACTGAAGGTCGAGTGGCCAGGATAGCATAAATCATCGTGACTAAACACACAGTGACGATAAGAATCGTAGGCCAAAGTAACCTCGGGTTCGCATCAATCTTAGGGGCCAGAGAAGAGAGTAAAATGCTAAGCATAAGAGCGGTGATACTGAGCATGATATTAGCTTTGTTATCCGCGATCTTGCTTAGTTGATTATGATTGCGAAGTGCAACTCGATACATGGTCTCGATACCTCGGCTGGGTATCTTTTGGTCTGCCTCGAGTTGTAATTCTTTGATGATTTCTTTTAACTCGGCTACATTTTCTTTTTGCCCTTCACGATATAGCTTCTTTCCAGACTTTGATTTCCATTTATAATTTTTGATGAATTGGCGATTGTATTTCGCCCATTCGAGATCGGTATGAGTAGTGCTATGAATTGTCTCTTCTTCCTGTCTGAGTCGGTCTCCGTAGATAAGGTAATCTGCACTCGCGATGTGGGCGACGTCTGCCTCTTTAATGATAAATTCTAATTGGTTGGTTGCCTCCACCTCCATCTGAGTGACGCGAATAAGTTCTTCGACCAGAGTAATTCGAGATTGCGGAAAGTCTTTTGATGTTAAGAATTCGCGAGCAATGCGAGCACCGCGCGCCTCGTGTCCTTCGCTGCCTTGTTGGTAGCCGCTATCATGAAAGTAAGCTGCCAGCTCAAGGATTTCCATTTCTTGGTCGGAGACTCTCTCCATTGATGCAATCTGTCGGACATTATCGACCACAGTAAGCGTGTGGTCCCAACTATGATACGTGAAGCGCGTATCTGCAAAGAATGGCTTTATATGCTGCTTGGCTTGATCTCTGATATTCATTGATGACCGTGTTGTCAGAAGACTAAAGTACTTATCAACCGGACAGGACCACACCTTCTATTCTCATACTTTAATGTTTAAACGATGACCTTGTAACTTTTAGTCAGATAACGGGGTTCTTATGATTACACGAATAACCTGACTCATGAGCAGCCCAACCTTCGACCCTACGCAGATCGAGTCACCTTTCAAAGTGACGCTCAGCTTTAAGAAATTGATCGCTAATGTTCGAGAGATGATCAGCACTGGTGATAACCCCATAATCGCTCGCGGCATGGATGACTTCTTAGGGCATATAAATCATCTGGATGCACTTACCGGATCCATCGCAGTCGATGAATATGACGAGTATATCGATGATATCGAACTGCTGCTCTGTCTGCTCTTCCCACATCCTCTCACTCACAATGAGATCAAGGCAGCTACACCTCCCATCCAACCCGATATCCTCTACCGATCTGAACGATTCACCAAGGTGTTTGGCGAAGTATCGAAACTCATTCCAAAGGAGTTCGATAGCATGGATGAGGATCGCATCTACATACTGATGTGTAACTACCTGCTGCAGGCTTGGTACGGGATAAATATGTACGCGAGTCGCTCACCTGTTTATGATGTAGTGGACACACAAGGCATCACTCGACACTACAAAAGCACGTACAATGTTGACTTCGTCGACATTATACCACCAGCTAACCCTCCAACGATGAGTCCTGAGTTGATCCAGCAACTCAAGCATGATTTTGATAACGTGCGACTTTGGAAGGAGATCTTCCCACCTGGCAGCTGGGAATTATCTGGATTTGGGATCAGAAGTTTCGTCGATGTCAGCGGAGAGGAAGCGCTCTCTCGTCTGAAGAATCTGCTCATCGATCAACGTGCAATGCAGAAGGCAAAGGACGCAGAACGAATTATGAATCCCTTGTTTCGCACCTTGATTGGGATTCCAGATCTCGAAGCAACCTTCACGATGTTTGATCAGAGTCGAGGAGTCTTTCTTCGGCCATCAGATGATAAGCCGAGCATCAGTCTTGGTAACATGGTCGAATGCAGCAGTGATACCCTGCTCTGTAGTGCCTCGTCTTCACGTGTTTTCGCAGAGCGGAAACCATTTTTTGTTCAAAATGTCGATCAATTACCTCCAGAGGCTGCTGAAATTACCATCCATCGCCATGTAATGGATCAGGGGTACAAAAGCTATGTCTTGGTTCCTGTCCACTTCGAAGATGAAATGCTCGGTGTTCTCGAGTTCGCCTCTTACACACCTGATGCCTTGAGTCCAGCATTGTCTGACAGGATCAATGACATCCTCTCTATCTGCCGCAATGCCGTAAAATCATTCTCAGACGACTGGAACACCAACCTTACTGCTATCGTACAGAATGAGTACACTGCCATACATCCATCCGTAGCCTGGAAATTTAGAGAGATGGCGGGGCGAATCGCCGAGAACAAACTCAATGATAATCCGCAGCCCACTGAGGATATCGTCTTTAGCGACCTAACAGCACTGTATGGCCAGTCTGATATCTCCCATTCGTCTTCTGTACGAAATGATTCCATCAGTGCAGATCTGAAGACACAAGTCGAACATGTTCGTGAGGTCTTGGATGTGATCAATGGCAAGGTCGATATGCCGCTCGTGAACAATGTAATTTACCAGACCAACATCATCTACGAAAAGCTCTCCTCTGATCTTGCTGCGGGTATGGAGCAGCAGGTGACGGACTTCCTTCGTGAGCATATCAATCCTCTCTTTCGCCGTATGCAAGAGAGAGATTCACACCTGAACGAATCGGTATCAACCTACTTCGATCATCTCCATGAGGGCATGGACATCATCTATGATAAGCGAAGAGATTTTGACAACTCGATCGAGATGATCAATAAACAGCTGTCTGACTTTATCGATGAGCGGCAGATTACTGCACAGGGTATCTATCCCCATTATTTCGAGCGTTACAAGACGGATGGAGTAGAACACAACATGTTCATTGGTCCTGAGATCGCGCCGGCAATGAAGTTTGACAAACTGTACCTCGAGAACCTTCGACTCTGGCAAGTCAAAACTATGGCCGAAATGGAGCGCCTTCATGCACACCATCGATCATGGCTACCGCTACCGATGGAAATCGCATCACTCATCATGGTCTATTCGAATCCGCTTTCGATCAGGTATCGAATGGACGAGAAACAATTTGATGTAGATGGTGCATACAATGCACGCTATGAGATAATCAAAAAACGGATCGACAAGGCCCACATCAAAGGCACCACAGAACGAATCACTCAGCCTGGCAAGATAGTAATCGTTTATACCCAGCCTTCAGACCTGGATGAGTATCTCAACTTTGCTAATTATCTGTCTTATGAGGGTCTTTTACAAGGTCGTCCAGAGACCTTTGACATCGAAGATCTTCAGGGAGTTATCGGTCTGAAAGGTCTGCGAATAAGCGTCAACTACTCTGATGATACGAATGGTGTAAAGGTCAAAAAGCCTGTGTCCATGACTCAAGAGCGAATCTGAGATCGAAGACCTAATTCTATCGCACGAAGATTAGAGATCTGGCCATCAACAATGTCAAACTTTAGCATCGTACGAAACTTGTGAAACCCCTTAATCCCACATGCACCGGGATTCATGTGTAGGTAGCCTATCTGCTTATCACGCATTACCTTGAGGATGTGGGAATGACCGCAGATGTATAGATCGGGAGTGTTTTGATGTACTATACTTCGTACGCGCTTGTACAATTTTGGGGGATACCCGCCGATATGCGTCATAAATACATCAAGCCCAGCAGTCACAAATCGCTGATCAAGCGGATAATAGGACCGTAGCTCAGCACCGTCTATGTTGCCCCAAACCATACGTACTGGTTTGCCGATGGATTCGATCTTTTCTGCTGTCGCCAGATCACCGATGTCCCCAGCGTGCCAAATCTCTGTAGCATCCTGGCAATGATCGATTACATCCTGGCCGAGAAATCCGTGCGTGTCGGATATCACCGCGATTACAGCTTGAGGATGACTCATCTATGACTTGTTGGTCCGACCACTCTTAAGAATATAACAGTCGTCAGAAGTGATCTCGGTGAAGTGGTCCGCCTCTTCGCGAAGGATTTTTGCTGTGTTATCGTATACTGCAGCGATCTCGACGCGCACGCCTTCGCCTTTCAAGTGGATGACCAACTCTACAAAATCGGAATCACCCGATAAGATGATGATCGTATCCATCTTCTTAGCGATTTGGGTGGCCTTGATGGTGAGTGGAATATCCGCAGATTTATGACAAGGGATGACAGAGCCGTGGTAATGCTTTAACAAGCGCTCAGCCAGCTTATCGGAGATGGTTTTTCCTTCTTTGAAGTAGATCAATCGATTAAGGCCTCGATTATCTAAAAGCCTTGGAACAACCTTGTCAAAGTCCAGATAGACATTTTTGCGTTTCATCAGCGTCTGTAGACTCCTTTCGATATTGTTACCATCGATAAGTATAGCCACAGATTGGTTGATGATGACGTCAGTCATAGGATGTGTTAGCGTCTAACAGTCAGCTTAAAGAGCATGAACAGTGGCCTCGATATGATATTGTTCGATTAATCGATCCGCGAATGACTTGTGTCCTCGTGGAGCGAGTAGGTGCAGCTTCCCTTGTTTCATCGAAGCCATTGTACTCAGAAGCTTCCATTTGGTAATCAACTGCTGAGGATGATCACTTTTGATCACGATATCAGTGTAGTGTTTTCTCCCGCGATCTGATGTAAAGGTAATGTCGGGCATGACGACCTCATCTGTTGACGCATTCGTAAATGACTTGGGGTCTTCGTAACCCTCATGTCGCGCTTTGATCTCGTTTTTTGTCTTCGACTTGACCCACTGAATAGCCTTCTCGAAGTGTTCCTCCTTCTGTGTCATGATGTCCGCTGTATCCATAATGTAACGTCGTGTAGTCGATAGTGAAGCTACTGATAAAACGAGTAGTAATCGCTTAGAGTTCGGTGACGGATGCTGGTGTGAGACGCAAAGGCCATTTGACATCACAATAAAATAGGCGGTGAGTGTCCATAAATAATGGATCTACAGATATCAGGAGGGATTTGGACATCACGAACTGGTTAGTACCTGGAGCAGGGCAAGGGAAACCCAGTGTTGCATCAATGCTAACTTTAGGTTATATTCCTGATTTTAGACCACACCCTTTTCAGCGTAGATCGGGCGCTGTCAAGACTAAACCTTTAACACATGATCATAAACACTGAAATCGAAATCATTCGCTCGACTAAGGACTGGACGGCATTCAGGTATGTAGCTTATGACGATGTAAGTAAGGATGACACGGACAAGATCATCCGCCTCATGAATAACAATCGCCTAACGGTATCTAATCCCCGGAAACTCGCTAATCACAGCGAATCTTAAATCAGAGATCGACCGCTCACATCAGTGAGAATGGGCTAAATGAAAAAGGACTTGGCATCTGCCAGGTCCTTTTTTATTGTGATCGGTCTGGGGCTCGAACCCAGGACCCATACATTAAAAGTGTATTGCTCTACCAACTGAGCTAACCGATCGCACGCTATTCATTCGTAAGCGAGTGCAAAAATACGCTGTTGTTGTCAATCCGCAATACCTCGTGACCAAAATGAAAAGAAAATTGCTTCATGCATTTTGCGCAGTAAACGACTACCTCAAACCTTTGGAGGAAGGATATGCTTGAAGTGTCCATTCATTTGAACCTTCTTCCTCATGTCTTCCGCTTCTTTGATCATGGGGACCATACGATCGAGATGATCGATAATGTATTGTTGGCGCTCAACTTCGCTTACGATCTGTAGAAAGGCATACTCTTGCTCTTGACTCAGTCCAACCTTATGTGCGATCTCAAAGGTGATGAACTCCTCATCGAACTTATCCGGCCACTTCTGAATATTCATGTGTTCGTATAATCCTGATAATCGCTCTCGAATGGCAATTCGAAGTAGCGAATCCCCCTCTTGCTCCCAATACAAATCGGTGACATAACCACCGGGATATAATTTTTCAGGGTAAGTCTTGCGATAACGCTGGATCTCAAATGGTTTAACACCCTTGGCTACCACGTCCATCTTACCATCAGGATAGGTTTTGGCAATCCGCTCCAAACGAACCATCGTACCATACTGCATCGGATGCTCATCCTGAAAATAGGGAATGCCAAATAGCAAATCCCCTTCTCGACAGTCGTGCACAAGTTCTCTATAGCGTGGTTCGAAGATGTGTAAGTTGAGATCCTCGAACGGAAAGACGACGATCTGCAAAGGAAAAAGTGGTACCAGTTGCATGGTTCTTAGTTGCTCCTCTTCCTAAATCAAATGACGGGCACGAGGGTTGCCAAAGCAGTGAACTTCTTCCGAATCGGTTAACAAAACCTTTGAGACAGTCCTGTCCAGTGGTTTTGGAATAGCGGTACTTTTGAAGGATGAGCTTCTTTGACGTATATGATCTAAAGCAGATTGAGAATCTCGAAATGCTGGCCAAAAAGGTGGTAGAAGGATTTATCATCGGCTTGCACAAAAGCCCATTTCATGGATTCTCTGTTGAGTTCGCTGAACATCGCCTGTACAACCCAGGCGAGGGCACCAAAAACATCGACTGGAAAGTATACGCCAGAACAGACAAACTCTTCGTGAAGCGCTATGAGGAAGAAACCAACCTGCGATGTCAGATAGTTGTGGATACCTCGTCATCGATGTACTTCCCCAAGGATATCAAAGTGAAAAATCTGGAAGTTAACAAGCTCCAGTTCTCAGCTCTCGCCGCAGCTTCACTCATGAATTTGCTCAAACGCCAACGAGATGCCTTTGGGCTTTCACTATTTGACTCAAAGTTGCACGCCCATACACAGGCCAGGTCAAGTAGCACCCATTACAAGTTACTGCTCTCCTATCTCGAAAATGAAATTCAAAATTCTCACCTGGATAAAAGTACGAGCACTGCTCAAGTCCTTCACGAAATTGCAGAGAGAGTTCATAAACGATCCCTAATTGTAATTTTTTCTGATTTCTTCGATCAGCATGATGATCAAAACGATCTATACGCCGCGCTCCAGCATCTGAACTACAACAAACATGAAGTAGTTGTATTCCATGTCTATGATCGACCATTAGAAGTAGAGTTCGAATTCGAGGATCGCCCTCATCTGTTCATCGATATGGAAACGGGAGAACAAATTCGACTCCAGTCGAACGAATTAAAAAAAGCGTACACCGAGAAAATAAAAAATCGCCAAGAGGCCATCGTACAGAAATGTCTGCAATACAATATCGACTACGTCCCTACCAGCATCCGTGACGGCTTCTATCCGATCCTGCGAAACTACCTTATCAAAAGACAGAAACTCGCTGTCTAAATACAGCCTCATTCTGGATTATATCATTTTGGATACCTTGTCCGTGTGCGATGATCTAAAAGTAAATTGATGGATTTAAGTAAAATCTCTACCCTACCCCCTGCCGGCGCAACCAAAAAGAAAATCAAGGCAAAAACTGATGAGCTGGTACGTGCCATAGCTGAAAAGCAGCACTTGCTCTATGCTGAAGGAAAGAAAGCGGTCCTCATCGTCTTCCAAGGCATGGACGCGAGTGGAAAGGATGGCGCCACACGAAAAGTATTTAAGTATTGTAGCCCATCCGGCGTCAACGCTTATCCTTTCAAAAAACCGACCGACAAAGAATTCGCTCATGACTTCCTGTGGAGAGTGCATAAACTGGCTCCAGCTAAAGGTCAGATCAACATCTTCAATCGTTCGCATTATGAGGATGTCCTAATCCAACGTGTCCACGGATGGATAGATGAGGATACAGTCACTATGCGGATGAATGCGATCAATCATTGGGAAGAACTTCTCATGAAGGACAACGAGACGACCATCATCAAATTCTACATGCATATCTCTCCTGAACGTCAGAAAGAGAAGCTCCAAGAGAGGATAGATGATCCATCAAAAAATTGGAAACATAACGATGGTGACTGGGAAGAACGCAAACTGTGGAGCAAATATCGCAGGTGCTATGAAGACGTGATCGAAAGATGTAATCTCGCACCATGGACAGTGGCTCCGGTTGATAAGCGGTGGTATCGCGATTATTTCATCGCTACACATGTATTAGAAGTCCTGAATTCGTTGGACATCGAACTACCTATTCTTTCTAAAAAATAGATTTGCAAATTGGAAATCGCAAGTGTAGATAAAGTACGTGTCGACAAGTGGCTCTGGGCCGTCCGCATCTTCAAGACACGGTCGAAAGCGGCTGATGAATGCCGAACTGGGCATGTCAAAATGAATGGTAAATCCCTAAAACCATCGCATCTACTTAGTGGGCAGGAAACCATACAAGTTAAGCGGAACGGCTTCAACATGGTCTACCACGTGAAGATCCTCATCGCCAAGCGTGTAGGTGCGCCGATCGCAATCACTTGTTACGATGACCTCACACCAACGGACGAACTGAACAAATACAAAGATTGGTTCATCGGCAAGGCCAAAGGTGAGTTTCGAGAGAAAGGGGAAGGAAGACCAACTAAAAAGCAACGCCGTGAAATAGATGAATACAAGATCAACGCCTACCTCGACGAAGAGGAGGAATTCGACTAATCAAGGCTGCTCCTCTGCCGTCCAAGTATTGTTATCGCGGTTAGTGTCTAACATACTCCCAGAAGGATCGATCACGATCGACTGTATTTGATTCATAGCCCCATCAAAATGAAGCACATACTCAGGGTTCGTCCATGGCCAATCCTCAGCTAAGCGATACTCGGCATCTGGATAGGCATTGGGCTTATTCCCTCTCATGATCCTAAGCGGGATATTTACATATGTTTCTGCTCCATCGACAGTAGTGATGAGCACATCGAGTGGCATGGGCATTCGTCCTATTTTTTGAAGCGTGATGTTCGTGCCACCGTCGACTGGGGCGACATCTTTAACAGCATAGTCTGGATAGTGAGTCGTGTAGACGAAATACTCCTTAAACCAATCTAACTCGATATCAGAATTCAACTCCATAATTCTAAAAAAGTCATTGGGAGTTGGATGTTTGAATTTCCAAGTATCGAAATAATCTTTTAATCCTCTATACATGGCCCTGTCTCCGATGATGTATTTCAATTGTTCAAGACATACAGCTCCCTTTGTATATGCACCAACACCATATGCCGAGTTGGTATTAAAATGGTCCGAATGCATGGATAAAGGCTCCTCATACCCTCTGGCGTTAAATCGGATGAGACCATTCACACTATTGATCAGTGGGTTTTCGACGGCCTCTCCTGGTATCAGCCCTTCCCGACGTAGATGATTCATGGTTTCGGCAGAAGCAAAACTTGTAAAGCCCTCATCCATCCAAGAATAGAGTGCCTCATTAGTCGCTAACAACATCTGATACCAGCTGTGCATCCACTCGTGTATAGAGACACCGACAAGGCTGCCGATATTACGCTCTCCTGTGATTAGCGTTGCCATCGGATACTCCATCCCACCATCACCACCCTGGATGAAGGCATACGAATCATACGGATACACACCATATCTACGATTCATATAGGTCAGTGCCTCATTCATAATCTCAGGAAGCTGCTCCCAGTTCTTTGTCGTTCTTTCATTCGGTTGATAGACGTAGTAGACATTTACTCCGGCATCGGTCATGTGCTGCTTAACGACATAGTCCCGATCAGCTGCCCAGACGAAATCATGCACATTCTCGGCGCGCCACTTCCAGGTGACTTTTTTGTCTTTGATTTTTACGTCTCTATCTGAGTACCCTCTGCCGATATCCTTGGCATTACGCAGTGTGCCTCCAGCAGCAACTGTATAGCGACCATTAATTTTAATCTCGACATCAAAGTCTCCCCATACACCGTGGAATTCTCTCCCGACATACGGATTCGCATTCCAGCCCTGGTGATCGTATTCCGCCAGCTTTGGATACCATTGTGCCATGGAGTAATCGATGCCTTCGCTATTATCACGTCCACTGCGGCGGATTTGTATGGGTACTTGGCTGTTCCAACACATATGAAATTTAGCCGTCTTACCAGGCTTGATAGGCTCATTGAGCGTGACCTCGAGGATGGTTCCGCTCACTTGGTAAGAAACCGGTGACCCATTATGTTCTAATCGCTCGATGCGATGATATCCGATTTCGTCCGACCCTAATGTACTGATACGACTCCCCACTCGACGATCTGGATCACTGATGGTACGTGAGCGGATATCCATCATACTACCCGGCTGGAAGGCATTAAAGTAGAGGTGGTAGTACACCTTCGTCAGCGTTTCTGGTGAGTTATTTTTGTACTTGATCCACTGCTCTCCTTTGTACTGATGCTTCTCGACATCCACGTCGATCTTCATTTTGTACTTGATCTCTTGTTGCCAGTAGTTGTCCTGGGATATTACTGTGCCAGCGAAGAAAGTGATGATCAGAAGAGTAATAATGCGCATCGGATACCAGAATTATGGATACTAATATGTCCTTCGAGTAATCAAACACAGACTATGGTCATGGTCAGCGTGCCGAGCGAGACCTGATCTGCGTAGAATTCCACGAGGTGGGCAAAAAAACGATTAATCTGCTATTTTCGCGGCTCCAAATTCCTGAATGGGGCTTTAGCTCAGTTGGTAGAGCGTTTGACTGGCAGTCAAAAGGTCAGGGGTTCGACTCCCCTAAGCTCCACTTCGTTCATCCCATTACCTTGAGGACCAAAAGTCTTCTATTATAGATTAGGCCATCTGTGGCCTTTTTATTTTTATTCAAATTGAAAAGCAGGCCTTAATACTCTATTAATTACTTTAAAATCATCCAAAAGGCTCCTTAGCCAATGAATACTATTCCAAATAATGCAATCTCTTACATCAGGTGAATATTTCGGAAACGTAAGTATTAAAAACCACCCTTTTACGGCCAGTTTAACAATTGATGAAGAATATACAATCACCCTCTCAATTGGTAAAAGGCAAACATCTGATGACTCATTCGACATTTTAATTGGGCACTTTCCTAAGCTTGGAAATATAGTATTAGTCCAATGTACACCTATCAAAGATGTCTTTTCCAGTTTTCCAACAACCACCTTTTTGGTTCGCTATTTGATCCAAAGAGGAGCCATTTCACCACATGATATTCTTCATTTTAATTGGTTTAAGATTAATCTGTCACCGCTATTCGATTGGTTTCAATTTAATCCGTTTGAGTACTATAAGAACCCAGAATATTACACTACTTTAAATATTCGACACCCAAAGGACCTCCGTTTCGATTGCTCACCGTATTTCACAGCAACCCATTCATTCAACATAATACAAAATTGGTCTAAGCAGGAGCGCTACTCATTTTCCTCTCACCAATCAATCTCCTTGATCATTCAGTCGCCTTTCGCTATTTCTATCCGCTGCACATCATACGTGAACTGTGTAATGCACCGGAT
>JBCBIX010000080.1:0-13133 GCA_038523965.1 Bacteroidota bacterium | reverse complement strand
TTTCATTGGAAAAGAGGAGATGAGATTATCCTTGATCTGGACAAATGACTCTGGAGAAAAGCAAGTAAACTCTCCCGGGAGATGGACCTTATAAGGTGCATTAGCTATCTCATATATCTTAGATAGGGTGAGGTCTGTATGGAGTTTACTCCTGAAAGTCAGGTTGGTTAGATACGTCTCACCGCGGTTCAAGCCTGATGATACCTGGTCAAAAGCCTGGTGATACTGCTCAAAGGATGGAGGTGATACCTCCCAGTGAAAACTGCTCGTCTCGTCGACCGGAGACTGCTCATGAAATCCATACTTCACATCACCTGAGTCATTAAGTCTGCAGACCAACCATCGTGAGCAATCAAAGCTGATCAGGAAAAGGAATGGCTCTCGGACAGAACCCAGATGGTCCATGAGTCGAGGACCGTGTTGTCGATCATATATCATACATCAATATCAATCCAATATCACCTCATCGAGTTCCAGTAAGTTCTTGACATGGTGCGAAGCAAAGATGCGATCGAGTTCTACGATGGACCAAGAGAGTTCTACTTTTGATTTGTGAATGTCTCTGTACGGTTGCTTCGATGGATAGTTGTTGTCTTGGTAGTTACTACCGGGGTATCAAGGGCCGTCTCCCAGCAAAGTGAAGTAGAGACTCCTGCCTCTATAGAGGTAGAAAACAATGCGATCCGAGAGGAGGTGCAGCGATACTTTGGATATGAAGATCTGTTCCCCAGATACCTCACACTGCCCTACGACCTCAACCAAAATGTTAACCAAAAGGGGAAACACGTTGACTTCGGGTTTACGTTTTTAGCAATTCTTCCGCTCATGTTTCTTGCTCTGGCTTATCGGAAGAAGAAAGTGTTTTATCCACTGTCCGCTCTTTTTGTTGTGTACTTGGGACTATGCTTTCACTACGGTCATATCGTAGACTCTGGATACTCTACCGTAGCACCCGGGACGACACAATGGGATGTACTCTCAGAAAGTGGGAGACTGTCGAATGTGGGCCCAGCAGTCTATGCTGTTCAGCAGACGGGTATGCTGATTTCTACACCGATATTTCGACTGATGGATTCGATATCACAGCAACAAGACGGATGGACGTATCCGGTACTTTTCGTCTCCTTTTTGGTCATGCTCTTCTGGATCGTTCGACAAATGCCTCTCCAGGAATCTCTTCGGAGCTTTGGTGTCATTGGTTTTTCCTTTTCGATGCTGTGGTTGTTAATCGGGGGAGGAATCATTTGGTATGCCTTTTTCTCACTCGTATTCGGATTCAGCATTCTTGGATATGCCACTGGTCGGTTGAAGACATTATCGAATATCAGATCAGCACCAGTCTTGAGGTTTTTATCGATTACGGCCTTGACTACTTGGGTCGTTCTGGCCTTTGTTGCACGAGTTTCAAGTGTCGATTTGTTAGCAAAAGACAACAGGAATCAGGGCACCGCAATGTTGGATAGAACCTTGTACTACTATGCAGCTGGGTTAGTGACCGACAAGAAGGAGTTCTCAGGTGGTCCCAATGCTCGCCAGGCACTGGATGTGATTAATGCAGATAATCGGACTGTGTACCAAGTTGGGACTCACCTCGTCTACGATATCAAGAACAATCATTATCGTGTATTTGAGGATAATGGGTTGGCTTACTTCGGTGAGCTCCTGCGCAACTTCCCGACACAAGCATCTCTAACAGACCGATTAAAGGCTGGGGGGGTAGGATATCTCCTTGTCGATTTGAATACACCTGGCATGGACAAAACTCCTGAACAAAGTCTGATCAAGAAGTACCAGTATTTGCTGGCGGTTCTTAAAGAAAATCCAGGGATGCGCCTATTAGCAACTGATCGGGTAGTGGAGACCAGTCGTAACGGCGCTATTGTTCAGACCAATGCAGTCTTCGGGGAGAAAATTGTAAACTTCGGGAACTACGCGATCTATGAAGTGATCTAACTCACTTCTGTACGAGGGACATCAGATATAAGGCCTCTCGCCCGATCTCGTTGATCGTATCATCATAGGCCTGACCTTCCATAGGCGTGTCATCCATATGTTTGGGGTCTTCGTATGGTATCGAAAACCTGTGCTCTGCCCCTGGAACGTATGGACAATTTGCATCCGCAGAGTCACAAACCATCAGTGCTATAAAACCCGTGTTTGGATTAAACTCGTCGTCATAGACCTTTGAGAACATGGTGTGAGGCAAGACTGTCTCTTCCTGAGGAGAGAGAAGATACCGTGGATTTTTACCGCTTTCGTCTTCGATAAGCTGGAATCCAGCCTGTCTCATAGCGACGACCATACGGATGTTAAATGCAGTTGCTTCAGTACCTCCAGAATAGGCAGATAGCCCCTCAACTCCATAGTGAACGGCTGCAGCGATCATCCATCCTTCCATCAGTTGGCTTCGACGGCTGTTATGGGTACATATGGCCATTATTTTTGCATGGTCCTGAGATGCTAATCCGTCTGATACCGCTGCTGCTGCTGCCTTAAGAGTTTTCTTCCGTAAGTCAGGAATCAATTCGAACTCCTGAGTTTTCTGTCTTATCAATGACTTTAGCGCTGCTCCCATTTATGCATTGGTTTCGATGCTAAGTTGGAGTGACTCCCAGCGATCATATAGATTGCTGATCTCCTCCTTGGTCTTGTTATATGTATCAAGGATGTCTTGTGATTTATCAGAATCATAGAATCCTTCCAGGCCCATTGTGCTCTCTAATTCTTTCATCTTGGCCTCCAGAGACTCTATCTTTCGTTCGATATTACTCGCTTTCCTGAGAGCCTTTTCAGATGCTGGATTTGGCTGATGTGGAGTACCTCCCTTTTTTGATTTAGGCTTTTTGGACTTTTGGGTTTCGACTTCACGCATATTGTCCATCTCGCGTTTGGACAAGAAGTAATTCACATCTCCGAGATGATCATGAAGCTTACCGTCTCTGAACTCGATCGTTCTATCGGTCAGATCTCCTAAGAACTGTCGATCGTGTGATACGACGATGAGTGTCCCTTCGTACTCCAAAAGAGCTTGTTTTAGAACTTCCTTGGAGATGATATCCAAGTGATTCGTTGGCTCATCCAGCACCAGCAGATTAAATGGTTTCAGTAGCAGACATGCCAAAGCCAAACGAGCGCGTTCTCCTCCGCTTAGTACGGAGACCTTTTTGTCAGCGTCTTCGCCACTAAACATGAACGCTCCTAAAATATTCCGTAGCCTGGTGCGCATCTCAGGTGGGCTATGATCCTCCATGGTTTCGAGTAGCGTCCTGTCTCGACCAAGAGATTCTGCTTGATTCTGGGCGTAGTAGCCGACAGCTACATTATGACCCTGCTGGACGTGACCATCTGAGTGTTCGATCGCTCCAATGAGGATCTTGGCAAGGGTAGTTTTACCCTGACCGTTTTGTCCTACGAATGCCACTCTATCGTTACGTTCGACAGTGAGATTGATCTGGTTAAGTACCTGTAGATCACCATAGGATTTGTCCAAGTCCTTGGCTTCCAGAACGATTTGACCTGATCGTGGAGGTTTGGCAAACCGGATATTCATCGCAGCTACATCTTCACTTTCGACCTCAATACGCTCCATTTTATCCAGTTGCTTCTTCATGGACTGGGCCATCTTGGTTTTAGTGGCTTTGGCCATAAACCTGTTGATGGTGCGCTCACGCTGTGCGATGACTTTTTGCTGGTTTTCGTAAGCGGACAGCATCTTTTCTCTTCGGTCCTTTCGCAATTCCAAAAATCCACTGTACGCTGCATTGTAGTCTTGGACGCGACCCAATTCGATCTCGATAGTTCGTTTTGTACAATTATCGAGGAACTGCTGATCGTGTGAGATAATGATGACCGCACCTGGATAATCTTTTAGAAATCGCTCTAACCAGATGATTGATTCGATATCAAGATGATTAGTCGGCTCATCCAGCAGGAGGTAGTTGGGCTTCTGCAATAGCATCTTGGCGAGGATGACCCTCATCTGCCATCCGCCACTAAATTCAGCCAAGGGTCGCTGAAAATCTCCAGTCTTAAATCCTAATCCTTGCAATACACGACTGGCATCACCCTCGGCACTATCACCACCAAGGATATCATAGCGCTCGTTTAGTTCTGAGAAACGCTCCAGTACCTTAAGATAATCTTCGGATTCGTAGTCTGTGCGAGTTGAGATCTCTGCATTAAGCGAGTCAATTTCGAGATTGAGCTGCTTCAGCGCCTCGAAAGCCAACATGGTCTCATCGATGACGGTCCTATTCTGATCGATCTCAATATCCTGATGAAGGAAGGCCAGAGTAGCGCCGGATGGTTGGCTAACATTCCCCTCGTGTGGTGACTTTTCTCGAGCTAAGATCTTAAGCAGGGTAGATTTGCCAGCCCCATTGCGTCCGACTAATCCAACCTTGTCTCGATCCTTAATCACGAGGTTTACCTTATCCAGTAGTACTCGATCACCGTACTGGACATAGATATTCGTAGCTGTTAGCACAGGCTTACTTTGGTATGAAAAAGAGCTTAGCCCTTAAGTGCAACTCCCTCCAGGTCTAAGAAGAAGGCATACTGTAGAGCAGTCTCTTTGTATCGCTTAAATCGACCTGATGCACCACCATGACCGGCCTCCATATTCGTATGCATCATCAAGACATTGTCATCTGTCTTCTTATCTCGAAGCTTCGCAATCCATTTGGCAGGTTCCCAGTACTGCACCTGCGAATCAAAGAGACCCGTAGTGATCAACATATTGGGATAATCCTGCTCAGTAACTTGATCGTAAGGGCTGTAAGACAACATGTAGTCATATGAGTCTTTGTTTTTCGGATTTCCCCATTCGTCAAACTCGTTGGTAGTCAATGGAATAGACTCATCCAACATCGTTGATACAACATCTACGAATGGCACTGCAGCGATAATTCCCTGATACAACTCAGGAGCCATATTGACGATAGCACCCATGAGTAAGCCACCTGCGCTACCACCAAGTGCGTAGAGGTGGTCAGCTGATGTATATCCTTCTTCGATCAAAAACTTAGAGCAGTCGATAAAGTCATTGAAGGTGTTCATCTTATTGAACATCTTGCCGTCCTCATACCACTGGCGTCCCATTTCCTGACCACCTCGGATGTGGGCGATCACATAAATGAACCCTCGATCCAGTAGACTAAGTCGTGATGAACTGAACCATGGGTCTATCGAGTTCCCATAGCTACCATAGGCATATTGTAGAAGTGGTGTAGTTGCGCTCTTTTTGGTGTTCTTGTGATAGACTACTGAGATTGGAATCTGTTTTCCATCCCGCGCAGTGGCAAAAATGCGCTCCGTGATATAGTTGTCAGGATTATGGCCACCAACAACTTCAGTTGTTTTCTTGACTTCCTTCGTACGATTGACCATGTCATAGTCGATAGTAGACGTAGGAGTCGTCAGACTGCTGTATACAAATCGCAGTTGGTCAGAATCGAACTCAGGATTAGTACTCGTATATGCTACATACGCAGGTTCGCCAAAGTCAAGGTAGTGCTCGTTACCACTTTTTTGGTCCATGATTCTGATCTGAGTAAGGGCATTCGATCGTTCGCTGACCACGAGGTGGTCTGTAAAAATATCGATCCCGTTCAGCAAGACATCCTCACGATGTGGGATGACCTCCGTCCAAGCATCACGAGAGGTGTTGCTGGTCTTGCATTCCATCAGCCTGAAGTTCTGAGCATCCCAGTTAGTTCGGATGTACCACTTGTCCTGATAGTGTTCTATGCCATATTCATGCTTTTCACCACGTGGGATGAACTGTCGAAACTTTCCGGTTGGATCATCAGTCGAGAGTACATGGTAGTCACTGACGAGGGTGCTGCTATTGTAAATGATCGCATAGTCACCCGATTTTGATCGATAGACTCCTATGTAGTACGACGGGTCTTTCTCCTCGTATACGACTTCATCATCGGTGGATCCGAGTTGGTGTCGCCATATCTTTTCGCTGAGTAGTGATACTTTATTTTTTGTCGTGTAGAAGAAGGTCTGATTGTCATTTGCCCAAGCACCACCAGGTTGACAATTAGCCAATTCGTCTTCGTAGATCTCGCCGGTTAATAGATTCTTGAACTTATAAGTGTACACCCGACGCGACACAGTATCCTCGGCATAGGCTAAAATGGTATTGTCAGGACTGACGCTCAACCCAGATACATTATAGTAGGAGTGGCCCTCAGCGCTCAGATTGGCATCGAACAGGATCTCCTCCTCATTTTCGAGAGATTCCTTCTTGCGACAGTAGATGGGATATTCCTTACCATCCTCGAACTTGGTGTAATACCAGTAGCCGTTTTTAAAATAGGGAACCGACTCATCATCCTGCTTGATTCGACCTACGATCTCGTCATAGATGGTCTTTTGCATCTCCTCGGTATGTTTCATCACCTGGTCGGTGTAGTCGTTCTCAGCATTGAGATAGTCGAGTGTACGTTGAGTTTGTTCATCTGGGGTTTCAGCTACCTTTTGCTCATCTGTTAGGCGCATCCAGAAGTATGGATCAACTCGCGTATCACCATGAATTTGGAGGATTGAATCCTGCTTCATGGCCACGGGCGGAGTAATGCCGGCGATCTGTTTTGTCATCGATAGTTGTTCTTTGGGTCCACAAGAAGAGAAGAGAGTGATCCCGAATGTGAAGAGAAGGAGACTTCGTATCATATCATTAGCAGTTTAGATGTCAAAGGTACTCGCCAATAGTATCTAAGGCCTATGATATTAGACGAATTCTGTGATGGTTACGCTCAGGAGCCCACCTCCTCAGAAGGACGTTCGACAATGCCCCCACTGATTTTTTCACCATTGGCATATTCGTACTGCAGTGTCACATTGCCTTGGTCATCGTAGAACTGAAGGGTCCCATGTTGTTTTCCATCCTTGAATGATCCTCGTCTTTGAATCTTTGAGTTGTCGTCGTAGATGGCAAAAGGTCCATCAAGTACACCGTCTTTGTAAGTCATCTCTTCTGTCGGACGGCCAAACTTGTATTTACCAGTCAATCCATGTTGGACATCATTTTTGTACTCGATGACAGATTCTACTTGACCACGGTTGTTTAGTGTTACTTCAATACCAGTTTTGCGGCCATTGATGTAGTTCGTGATGGTCTTGATGTTCGTAGACTCGGGATGATAGGTTGTCCATGATCCTGTTCGGACTCCATCAAGGACTTGCCCCTTGCTCAGTGGGAAACCTTGTTGATCTCTGTAGACGGCTATTTGAGCACCTCCTCCAATATTTTCTGTGTCGAACCCTTTTAGATCATATGCTGGTCCAGAAGCTCCACCCCCGCTGCATGAGGCTAATCCCAGAATGACAATACCGATAAGCAACCGCATCATGTTCTCTCGTTTTTAATCTTTGGTCAAAATTATGAGTTTCCCCTTCTTGCTCATCGCTCTGGAATCATTCATCATTCTTAGAACTCAGGTTTCATGACTAACCGTCAAGTCGCATCCGTATTCAACAAATTGGCCAAGGTCATGGAGTTGCATCAAGAAAACCCTTTCAAAATTAGATCGTACAGTAGCGCGTACAATACTATACGTCGTCATCCTGACGAGGTGATTGCACTGGAACATGACCAGCTCACGGCCATAAAAGGTATCGGGAAGAATATCGCGGATAAGATCATCGAACTTCGCGAGACCGGCGATCTACAGACGCTGCAGCGCTATCTACAGAAGACACCACCAGGAATCGTCGAAATGCTCTCCATCAAAGGGCTGGGTGCAAAGAAAATCCTCACCATCTGGAACGATCTCGATATACAGACCCCAGGTGAGCTTCTCTATGCCTGTCAAGAAAACCGGCTTTTAGATCTCAAGGGATTTGGTGCTAAAACTCAAGCGGCCATCCAGGCGCAGATCGAATACTACTTGGATTCCAAAGGGTCCTATTTGTACGGTCACATCGAAAAGGATGCCGAGGATCTCAAGCAACTGATCCAAAACGAGTTTGTGGGAGAACGATGTGAATTCGGAGGATTGCTTCTTCGAAAGTCGATAATCGTCGATGGTATTCATCTTCTAACCACCGAACAGGAGCATGAGATTTTCGAGTGGCTCGGTGAGTTAGATCGAGTCGAGATCATCGAGGACGACTTCTACTTCAATGGTGCAAAGGTGATCATCGAGCAGGTCGATCGTGAACAACTGGAGGAAAAGATGTGGCAGGATGCCGGGTCAACAGCATTTATCGCAGAATGGAATCAAAGATTTGGTTTAACGCCTGATCTCAACGATTCGAAGGCTCTATTTGAAAATCATGGATTAGCATACATCCCAGTTGAATCTCGTGAGTTAGAGGTAGCTATCGACAGAGCGTCAGACGCTTCTTTCTCCTTAGTTGATGAGGGTGATATTAAGGGTGTTCTGCATACGCATACGAAGTGGAGTGATGGGACGGCCTCCGTACTGGAAATGGCTAAGGAATCACAAAGGCTTGGGTATGAGTACCTCCTCGTCACAGATCATAGCCAATCAGCATTTTATGCGAATGGGCTAAAACCAGATCGTGTATTGGCCCAGATGGAAGAGATTGAGTCCATAGAACATGAATTAGAACACTTTCGCATCTTCAAAGGGATCGAGTGCGATATCCTATCCGACGGGACATTAGACTATGATGATGGACTATTAGAACGGTTTGATTGTGTTATCGCCTCTGTGCACAGCAATCTCAGAATGCCCTTAGAGAAGGCCCAAGAGCGACTTCTGAAGGCGATCGAGCATCCTGCTACTAAGATATTAGGTCACATGACCGGCCGTCTACTTCTCTCACGCCCAGGTTACCCGGTGGATCATCGCATCATTATCGAAGCTTGCGCTCAGCATGGTGTCTGCATCGAGTTGAATGCCAATCCTTATCGACTGGACATGGACTGGACATGGATACCTTATGCGATGGAGTGTGGCGTACAGATATCAATTAATCCTGATGCACATAGCCTGGCAGGCATTCAGGACATCAGATATGGCGTATTAGCAGCACGAAAGGGATTGCTAACTGCAGCGAGTTGTCTGAATCATTTGAGCGCTTCCGAATTTGAGGACTGGTGTCGGAAAAAGTAGATGATAACCAGTGTAAGGTCTTCCCGCATAGGAAGAATTAATCGCTTGTTAATCGGGCTTTACCTTATCGAAGACAGGTGTCCCTTACTATATGTTTGTGTCACAAGATTATTTGTAAACCACAAAACACATTTATAATGACATCTATCCATTCTATGCTATTGGTTGTCCTTACTGCGATCTTCATGATCTCTTGTCAGGGTGAGACCAAGGATGCTGCTCGTGAGAGCTTGGCTTCAACTAACACAACTGCTACACCTGCGGCAACGACACCTGCCACACCTGCCACAGACGTGCCTACAGGTCCTACTACTTCGATGAACTTCCCAGAGACTGAGTTTGACTTTGGCGAGATCGAGGAAGGCGAAAAGGTAATCCATGAGTTCAAATTCAAGAACACGGGAAGCGAACCATTAGTAATCTCTAAAGCTCAGGGATCTTGCGGATGTACTGTTCCTGACTGGCCACGTGAGCCTATCGCTGTTGGCGAAGAAGGCGTGATCAAGGTACAGTATGATTCACGCGGCAAAGGTAAGACCAGAGCTGAAGGTGGACGTGCTGAGAACAAGCGTGTAACGATCACTGCTAATACTGATCCAGTACAATCATTCCTTTACATCAAAGGAAAAGTATACAAGCCAGACGCACCTGCGAGCTAATCGTATAGCTGAAATAGCTTCATAAATACAGGCGTCTTGACCTCTGTCAGGGCGCCTTTTTTGTGCCCTACAGTTGACTGAGGATGAACTTCTTGACTTGATCAAAGGCCAAAGCTCTATGGCTAATTCTATTCTTTGTGTGCGGGGATAGCTCGCCAAAGCTTTTGTCATATCCATCTGGAACGAATATCGGATCGTAACCAAACCCTCCACTTCCAGACCGAGAGAATGAGATTTTTCCTCTGATGATCCCTTCGAACTCGTGTCGTTGTCGCTGCCAATGCAAAGCCACTATTGTTCTAAACTGTGCCTTGCGGTTATCGTGTTGGCTCAGCATAGATAAAAGCTTGTCCATATTGTCTTCATGATCTCTCTGGGGACCAGCAAATCGTGCGCTGATGACACCTGGGGCTCCATCTAAAGCATCCACTTCGAGACCTGTATCATCTGACATCACATTGCCACCATACAAGCCATGAATAGCGTTCGCTTTGATCCAAGCATTGGCCTGAAGCGTAGCGCCATCTTCCACGATCTCGTCATGATATCCTACGTCATTGAGACTTCGGAGTATAAGTCGATCTGCTCCGATTATGGACCGGATTTCTTCGACTTTATGCTGGTTATGAGAAGCAATTATGATTTCCATTTGAGGGACTACAATTGATAGAATTGTTTCAATGAGGACCACAAAGCCTTCTTTTGGCCGGGATCACTTTGGATTTCACCGAGTGAGTTGCAGAACAGGTAGGTCAGGTTATCGATTTCTACCAGTCTGTAGCTGCGATCATCACAGTTCAGGCTGACATGCATGGAGCGCATTCCGAAGCATAGAATAAGTCGGGTAGAGGGATCTTTAGATCTAAGGGAAATAGTCTCGCTCCCATTTTTCGTCGTGACGACTTGGAGTTGGTCGAGCTGATGCTTTGTGGCGGCGACTATTTTGGACAAGAATTGTTGATGACTTTTTGTGTAGTCGTCAGAATTGACCAAAATGATCGGTCCAGACTGGTTCACTACATCTACGACTCGAGGAGCCGGAATATCGTAGATGGGAAAGTCAAGAAACGGCATATCGGCGAAAGTAGAAGAATGTCAAACAGATCCGTTGAAGATTCATCATCTACTTCGAGTTGACCTTCCATCTCCATATGGACTTGGCTACCTTTGAGTCAGAATAGATATCATGAATATCCAAATCACACCTACACAGCATTCGCGCCTTCCTGAGATTGACTTCGATAACTTACCATTCGGTCAGATCTGTAGTGATCACATGTTGATCATGGATTACGCAGATGGTGGATGGCAGCAGCCTCGAATCACAGCGGTGGAAAACTTCAGTATCCACCCTGCAAATCTTGCTTTACACTATGGCCAGTCCATATTCGAAGGGATGAAGGCGACTAAACATGTAGACGGAACCCCGCTCCTGTTTAGAGTAGAAGCTCACGCTGATAGGATCAATACATCGGCTCGCAGGATGTGCATGCCCGAGATCCCGGAGGAGTTGTTTTACTCATGTATAGAGACTTTAGTTGATGTAGATCGAAACTGGATACCCCCAGGAACTGGAAGTGCGCTGTACATCAGACCTTTCATGTTCGCGACTGAGGAGTTTATCGGAGTTCGACCGAGTCGTAACTATCGGTTTGTCATTTTCACTTGTCCGGTCGGTCCGTACTACGCTAAGCCGGTCAGCCTTCGCGCAGAGGATACCTATGTGCGAGCAACACCTGGCGGTGTTGGTGAGGCCAAGACTGCAGGTAATTATGCTGCTTCCTTGTATCCAGCCAAGTTGGCCAATGAGGCGGGCTATGACCAAGTAATGTGGATGGATCCCTATGAGTTCAAGTACATCCAGGAGGTAGGTACCATGAACATTTTCTTCATCATCGAAGACGTCATCTATACACCAAAGCTCAATGGAGCTATCCTAAAAGGAATTACAAGGGATAGCATCATTAGCATCCTGAAGGCGGACGGTCATAAAGTCGTCCAAAAACCTCTGTCGATCAAAAAGGTCATTAAAGCACACCAAAGAGGGGATCTCCAAGAGGTGTTTGGGTCAGGTACCGCAGCAGTTATTAGTCCTGTACATCGCATAGCTGCTCGAGGAGAAGTCATGGATCTGAGTGTGGAAAACTACAAGATTGCACCATATCTGAAGTCCTACATAGAGGAGCTTCGCACGGGTAGACGCGAGGACCCATTCGAGTGGGTGCAGCCAGTGAGATCATCAGTGGCTGCCATGGCCTAATTGATTTATGTGCATCCATAATGAGAGATTTTCCGATCGCTATTCAGGCGGGTGCTGAAGCATACGAGCACATACAGTCACATGGGCTACGAGCTGAAGATATCAGTGTTATTGCTTCCGCTGCGGGAGGTCCCAAGTGGTTCAGTGTCTATGGCTTGACGCGATTTATCATTGGTTCATTTTTGGCAAGTACCGCACAGAGAATTCATTGTATAGGTGGTTCTGTAGGTAGTTGGCAGATGACCGCTGCCTGTAGTCCTGATCCAGAACAAGCAATAGATCTGTTGCGCGAAGCCTATGCCACCTATCACCTTGATGGTGAAGGAACCCCTGAAAAAATGGTAACTGCTTGCCGCTACTTCATTGACCAAGTACTTGCTGAGAATCAGGAAGATATCCTTCATCATCCCACTCGAACGCTACACATCATCACATCTCGAGGTAAGGGGTGGCTTTCGTCTTCAGTCAAGTCAAAACAAGTCGTGGGTTTCATGTACTCCTACTTGCTTAATGCAATATCAAGGAGCGGTATCACTGCTACAGCTGATCGAGTGATCTTTAGCTCAAGTAGCGAATTGCCTTACGCGGCTGAACAAGACAGGTTGCCAACTCGTCAGGTAGTGCTGTCAAAAGAGAACCTGAAGGACGCACTCCAGGCCAGCGGGACTATTCCATTCATGGCACCAGGTGTATACGATATTCCCGGAGCAGAGACAGGAGGATACTGGGATGGTGGATTGACGGATTACCATATGTCGTTTCCTTACGATGTCGATGGACTGGTCATACATCCGCACTTTTATCCATATGTTTTGGAGCGATGGTATGACAAAAAGGTGCCGTACCGTTCTGGTGCCTCTCATCAATACATGTCTAAGGTCATCCTGATCTATCCTTCGGCATCCTGGGTCAATTCACTTCCAAAAGGTCAAATCTCACAGATGAAGGATTTCCATGAGTTTGGTGATGATCAGGATGGGCGCACTGCCTATTGGATGGAAATCTCGGAGAGATCCTTAGAACTGGGACAAGCACTGGAACAATGTTTAGCTGACGGAAGAATCGCTGAGATTACAAAGCCCTACAGTAGAAAACGCAGGTATTAGAAGGTCTACAATC
>JBCBIX010000079.1:0-13223 GCA_038523965.1 Bacteroidota bacterium | reverse complement strand
ATTATATATTTTCATATATGTCTCAAGAATTAACAATGGCATCATCTACGTTAGAGTCGTTAGTGTGCTACATTAGAAGTTACGGCGACAGCACCTTCATCATTCTATTGATAGTAACGAAGATGATGCCATTGTTAATTCTTGAGACATATATGAAAATATATAATGTGTAGTTGGTCAGAAAAGTTACATTTGAAAAGTAATGTGGTCGATAGATTTTGTGTCTATTGGGTTGATAGTCAACGGACTATGACAGCCGATTCTCATTATTCCACCTAATACATGCACTATTGAGTGAGATTGTTTTGTCCACAGAAGGCGTTGATGCCTTAGAGCTATTCGGTGCTCGTGACAACAAGTTGAACATCATCAAGAAGGCCTATCCTGAGGTCCGAATCACCCACCGCGGCACCTCTCTGAAAATCTCCGGAGAGAAAAAAATGACCCAAAAGGTCAAATACAAAATCGAAACCCTCATCCGTCTGCTCAAAGACAACGATGAGCTCAGCAAACACACCATCATGGATATCGTCGAAGACATCAACCCATACCTACAGGGAAATGGCAAAAAGGACTCTGCCAATGTCATCGTCTACGGTAACGGAGGAAAAAAAATCACAGCCCGAACACGTAATCAAAAGCGTCTCGTCGAATACTCCGATATGAATGACGTCGTCTTCGCGATCGGTCCAGCGGGAACTGGCAAAACGTACACCGCCGTAGCCCTGGCTGTGAAGGCCTTAAAAAATAAACTTGTCCGCAAGATCATCCTCACACGACCTGCTGTGGAAGCTGGCGAAAGTTTAGGTTTTCTTCCAGGGGATTTAAAGGAGAAAATAGACCCTTATCTGCGTCCTCTATATGATGCATTGGAGGACATGCTTCCGCCAGATAAGTTAGAGCAGTTCATGAACAACCGCACTATCGAAGTGGCTCCATTGGCATTCATGCGTGGACGCACATTAGATAACGCATTTATCATCTTGGACGAAGCCCAAAACACCACTTCTGCTCAGCTAAAGATGTTCTTGACACGACTCGGACCAAATGCGAAGTGCATCATCACCGGAGACCTGTCGCAGGTCGACCTGCCTCGCAGTCAGAAGTCGGGTCTTCGCGATGCGACCGAGTTACTCTCAAATATCGATGGAATCGCTACTCTATTTTTGACCGCTGAAGATGTCGTCAGACATCGACTGGTAAAAGCCATCATCCGCGCTTACGACCGCAATCGAAATGGCACAGAAACTGAAGAACAAAAGGCAGATCCAACGTATCAGCAGGACCTTCTGACGCAGGTCGTTAGCAACGTTTGATCTCCATTGGCCGAGCATAATGACTTAGGAGCATGGGGCGAGGCCTTAGCAGTTGACTACCTCAGTCAGAAAGGTCATCAGATCTTAGAAACATCCTGGAGGTATAGTAAGGGCGAGATCGACATCATCAGCATGGAAGGCGATGTCATGGTATTCACTGAAGTCAAGACTCGAACCTCTGCTCACTTTGGCAAGCCTGAGGAGTTCGTGGATGACAAGAAGATGTTGATTCTCTCTCGAACTGCCACCGCCTATATGAATCAACAAAACTATGAATGGGAAGTACGATTTGATGTGGTGAGCATCGTCAAGTTGCCACATCGTGATCCGATCATATCACACTTTACAGATGCCTTTTTCTTGGGCATCTGATTGATACATCAACATAGAGCAAACGCAGCTCAGATCCTCTGCACAATGAGTACTTCCGTACACATGGTAAAAAAATATATATAATAAATTGACTTATCAATTAGAGCAATTTGTATGTGTACCTGCTGATCTTAGTAGTACCCATGGCCAACATAATTACCAAACCCAAGGTAGACATCGCAGCGGACCTGCTCGATCAATTGAAGGAGGTGGTCGCGGAACAAGGACAAGTAGTGGTTCACTGTGTCTTTAGAGATAGCTATGGAGGGAGTTGGATTCGTATTTGGAGTTCCACGTTTTTATTCGACCACTTTTCGGACCATAGGTCCACATTGGTGCACGCAGAGCGTATTACCCTCTATCCCCAGTGGACCATCACAAGACAGGGAGATAACTTCTTCACACTCATCTTTACAGGACTACCTGACAACTGCGCCATGTTTGACCTTGTCGAAGATTGCAACGGGAGTAACGGTGCCTTTGAAGTGATGAATATCCACCGTAATTCATCAGACGTCTACTACGTCCAGTTTGGGTAAGACCATCTTAGAGCTGGGTCGTCCTGCTAACTGGACGATAGGGAAAAGGACCAAACTACTTTACCACTCCTTGTAGTTTAAGCTGGGCTGAAGACGCTTCTCTGCTTGCTCGAGATCAATATCCCTTCGCTTGGCATAGTCTCGAACTTGATCTTCTGAAATCTGACCCAATCCAAAGTACTTCGATTCTGGATGGCTGAAATAGAAGCCACTGACTGATGCTGCAGGATACATGGCCAGGCTCTCCGTCAAAAAGATACCCGTTTCATCCTTCACCTTCATTATGTCGAAGATATCCGTCTTCAGGCTGTGATCTGGACAGGCTGGGTAGCCTGGAGCTGGGCGGATACCTTGATACTTTTCTTGAATCAATTCCTGATTAGACCAGTCCTCCTGATCGACATAAGCCCACCATTCTGTGCGAACGCGCTGGTGCATGCACTCTGCAAAAGCCTCTGCAAATCGATCTGCGAGCGACTTGAGTAAGATAGCACTATAGTCATCCCCTGCTTTCTCAAAAGCTTTGACATGCTCCTCAATACCGATACCTGTAGTGACAGCAAACATGCCGAGGTAATCGTCTGGGCCTCCCACAGGAGCCACATAATCCGCTAATGAAAAATATGCACGTCCTGACGCTTTCTTACGTTGTTGGCGAAGCTGTGGAAGCCGAGAGATCACCTCAGTGCGCTCTTGCGAATCATAAACGAGGATATCATCCCCATCGGCATTAGCAGGTAGGATACCTACAACACCTTTGGCCGTAAGCCAGCCCTCCTCCACGATCTGGCTCAGCATGAGCTGGGCATCATCAAATAACTTTTTCGCTTCCGTACCCACTACTTCATCAGCAAAAATGTCAGGGTATTTCCCTTTAAGCTGCCAACTGCTGAAGAATGGAGTCCAATCAATGTAGTCCACAAGCTCACTCAACTTATAGTCTTGAAATACTTGCACTCCAAGTTGCTTCGGAACAGGTGGTGTATAAACGCTCCAGTCGATCGATACAGCTTGGTTTCTCGCCTCTTCTAAAGTGACATATGCCTTGGTGCGAGTCGTTTTCTTGCGCTGCGTACGAACTCGCTCCATTTCTTGTTTGACATCGAGGATGTAATTGGTTCGAACGTCTTCGTCAGATGAAAGAAGTGATCCTGCTACGGCCACGCTCTTAGAGGCGTCGAGCACATGTACTGTGACACCTTTGTATTTAGGCTCAATCTTAAGTGCTGTATGTGTCTTAGAAGTGGTAGCTCCACCGATAAGAAGTGGAATCTTCAGCCCAGCATCCTCCATCATCTCGGCGACTGTGACCATCTCGTCCAACGATGGCGTGATCAGCCCGCTGAGGCCAACGATATCCACCTGTTGCTCGATAGCAGTCTGGATGATTCTATCTGGGGGTACCATGACTCCGATATCGATGATCTCATAATTATTACACGCCAATACCACTCCGACGATATTCTTACCAATATCGTGGACATCTCCTTTGACTGTAGCCATCAGAATTTTCCCGGCCACGGTACTTTCTCCTTCTCCTTTCTCCTCTTCTATGTAAGGCGTGAGATAGGCAACTGCCTTTTTCATGACTCGGGCGCTTTTGACCACCTGGGGTAGAAACATCTTTCCCGCACCAAACAAGTCTCCCACGATGTTCATCCCATCCATCAATGGCCCCTCTATCACATGAAGTGGGCGAGGAAAGTGTTGTCTTGCCTCTTCGGCATCCTCGTCAATGTATTCAGTTATCCCTTTTACGAGGGCATGGGCAATACGTTCGGCTACAGGTTTTTCGCGCCACGATAGATCTACTTCTCGCTTTTTACCTGACGATTTAACATTCTCAGCATAGGCTATCAAATCTTCTGTAGCGGTATCTGTACGATTAAATATTGCGTCCTCCAGGAGACTAACCAGCTCAGGGGCGATCTCATCATAGACCTCCATCATACCAGCATTCACGATACCCATGTCCATACCTCGCTGTATGGCATGGTATAAGAACACACTGTGCATTGCCTCGCGAACAGCATTGTTCCCGCGAAAGGAGAAAGAAATATTGCTCACTCCCCCACTGATCTTAGCACCTGGACATTCGCGTTTGATGATCTCAGTGGCCTCGAGAAAGTACTTCCCATACTCTCGATGCTCTTCGATCCCCGTAGCAATCGCGAAGATGTTCGGATCAAAAATGATGTCCCTCGGATTGAAGCCAACCTGATTCACAAGGATACCGTACGCACGCTTACAGATCTCTACTTTTCGTTCTGTTGTATCTGCCTGACCCTCCTCATCAAAAGCCATTACCACCGCTGCTGCACCATAACGTTTGACAATTGTGGCCTGGCGGATGAACTCCTCCTCTCCTTCTTTCATGGAAATGGAGTTGACAATGCACTTCCCTTGAACACACTTTAGACCTCGTTCGATTACAGCAAATTTGGACGAGTCTATCATGATCGGCAGCTTAGCGATCTCGGGCTCTGCCATAAGAAGATGAAGGAATTTTTCCATGACTTCTTCCGAATCAAGCAAGCCTTCATCCATGTTCACGTCGATGATCTGGGCGCCACCTTGGACTTGTTGGAGAGCTACAGAAAGGGCTTCTTCATAATTCTCTTCTTTGATGAGTCTGGCAAACTTTCGTGACCCTGTAACATTGGTGCGTTCCCCAACATTGATGAAGTTGATATTCTCCCGTACGATCAGTGGTTCAAGTCCACTGTACTGAGCATACTTCGCTTGGGTAGGATAAGATCTTGGGACAATTCCCTCTACTGCTCTTACCATAGCATCGATGTGCTCTGGCGTTGTTCCACAACATCCACCAATGATGTTTACATACTTTTCCTCCAAGTATCGTCTCATCTCTGCGACCAACTCTTCACCAGATTGGTCATACTCGCCCATTTCGTTTGGGAGGCCAGCGTTCGGATAGGCGCTTACGGCACATGTCGCGATGTCTGATAATTCCTTGAGGTATGGAGTCAATTCTTTTGCGCCAAGAGCGCAATTCAAGCCGACACTCATCAGTGGCATGTGCGATACAGAGATCCAAAAGGCCTCTGGTGTCTGACCACTTAGGGTTCTACCGCTCGCATCTGTAATGGTACCAGATACCATGATCGGTACTTCGCGTCCGATCTCCTCGAACAATACGTCGAGTGCAAATAGGGCTGCCTTACAGTTAAGCGTATCAAACACTGTTTCGATAAGTAGGATGTCAACATCACCGTCTATAAGCCCGCGCGCTTGTTCCATATAAGCACCCACCAGATCATCAAATGTGACTGCTCGATATCCGGGGTTGTTAACATCCGGGGACAAGGATGCGGTCCGATTAGTAGGTCCAAGAGCACCGGCGACAAATCGGGGTTTATCTGGGGTCGAATAGTTATTGGCCGCTGCTCTTGCTATGCGTGCAGACTCGAGATTCATCTCATAGACTAAACTCTCCATGTCATAGTCAGCCTGGGAGATGGCATTCGCGCTGAACGTGTTCGTCTCGACGATATCTGAGCCAACCTTCAAATAGGCCTCATGGATCTCCTGGATCATCTTAGGTTGGGTCAGGGAGAGTACTTCGCTGTTTCCCTTGATGTCCATGTGATAGTCAGCAAAACGCTCACCTCTATACGTGTGCTCTGTCGGCTTGTATCTTTGGATCATAGTGCCCATAGCACCATCCATGACTAAAATGCGGTCTCGTAATGTTTGTCGAGGATCAGGACGAAGAGAACTCATCAGCACTTGTTTTTACTGGGTACTATCCAGTCAATGATAGACTCCTGGAGGATGTCTTTACTAATAGTGCAAGTTTAAAGCATTCGTCAATCATTCTCTGCAAAGTGCGTCTATCGACCATTTTGCTGACGTTTTTGACCTACTGTACTATTCTCAGTTCAAGAATGCCTACGGTGCGAGTTTGTTTGAGACGATCGACCACATTGATAACAACAGAAGTGTCAGCTTCCAGCTATCTTTCCGAGAGAAGAAAACCTCTGTTTATGCGCTACGAAGGAAGAGAACGAAGTAGAAACATCGATGACCGCCGAGGAAAGAACATGAAACGTGTTGGCGGTGGGATAGGGATCGGAACGATACTATTAGTAATTGGTGCGATCATATTCGGAGGTGATCCTGGACAGGTCCTGAGCGGGGTTCAACAACAGCAATCTCAAACGAACGGACAGGCGGCACCATATCAAGGGACAGAGTTAGAAGAAGAACTCGAAGAGTTGGTAGCAGTGACCCTGCGCGAGACAGAGATCGTCTGGCAAGACATCTTCCGCACTCAGTTGGGAAGAAACTATGAACCTGCGACTCTGGTCTTATTCACACGGACTGATCGCTCAGCATGTGGCTATGCCAAATCCGCGACTGGACCGTTCTATTGTCCTGCAGATAAAAACATCTATATCGATCTCAGCTTCTACGATGAACTCAGGAAGAAATTCAATGCGAGTGGCGACTTCGCAATGGCCTATGTAGTTGCTCATGAAGTCGCTCATCATATCCAAAACTTGCTTGGTATCATTCGACAGGTTGATGCACAACGGGGGCGGCTACCAGAAGCAGAAATGAATGACCTAAATGTCCGTTTAGAGTTGCAGGCAGATTTCCTGGCCGGCGTATGGGCACATCATGCGCACAAGCGGTCCAACATATTGGAACGAGGGGATATCGAAGAGGCCATGAACGCAGCCGCGGCTATTGGAGATGATCGTATTCAGATGCGTACTCGAGGATATGTTGTACCCGAGACGTTCACACACGGCACCTCCGAACAACGCATGACATGGTTACGCAAAGGACTTACAACTGGGGACATCAATCAGGGTGACACATTCAGCGGACCTATTTAAAGATAAGTGGTCTACATAATACCCTACTAATGAGAAAACGGGGAAAATAAAAGTGCCCGGAGCGGGACTTGAACCCGCACGTCCATAGGACACACGCCCCTCAAACGTGCCTGTCTACCAATTTCAGCACCCGGGCAAAGTGGGCTGAGCTTTTCATTTTTTGCTGAGGGGCAGCAAATATGCGCTTAATTTCAAACTGGCGAAAGTTGCTCTCGTTCTATTTGCTGCAATGCTTCTTGAAGATCACCAATGAGATCATCTACATCTTCAACTCCGATGCTCAACCGTATCAATGAATCTGTAAGTCCCACAGCCAGCCTTTCGTCTCGTGGTATCGATGCATGTGTCATACTTGCTGGATGACCGATCAACGATTCTACACCCCCCAGAGATTCCGCCAGTGCAAAGTGTTTGGTTCCACTTAGTACGGACCTCGCCGCATCAAATGTATTCGCATGGAGATCAAAAGAGACCATGGCGCCAAACATTCGCATCTGTTTAGCAGCAACACTATGGTTCGGATGTTCTATGAATCCTGGGTAGTACACCTTACTTACAGCCTCTTGCTCGATTAGGAAGTGAGCGATTTTCTCTGCGTTTTCACACGCTCTCTGAACACGGAGATGCAATGTCTTAATACCTCGAAGCACAAGGAAACAGTCCATGGGCCCTGGCACTGCCCCCGCAGCATTCTGGATGAAATGTAGCTGATCAGCTACCTCCTTATGATTTGTAATTACTGCACCGTGGATGACATCTGAGTGTCCATTAATGAATTTGGTTGCGCTATGAAGGACCATGTCTGCTCCCAGATCCAATGGATTTTGAAGGAACGGACTCGAGAAGGTATTGTCAACACAAACATGGATGCCCTTGGAGCGTGCAATCCCACAGACAGCTTCGATATCGATGATATTCAGCATCGGATTCGTCGGTGTCTCGACCCATAGGAGCTTAGTCATGGGAGTGATCTGAGACTGGACTTCTTCGGGGTCTGACATGTCGATGAACCTTCCGATGAGGCCAAACTGCGTAAAAATCTTGGACAAGAGCCGATAAGATCCTCCATAGAGGTCGTTGGTACACAGAATCTCGTCCCCAGGCTTATACATCTTGAGTATGGCATCCATAGCGGCTAAGCCACTGGCGTAACAGACTGCATCAGACCCGTTTTCTAATGAAGCCAAACTTACCTCGAGAGCGGCTCGGGTAGGATTTTGAGTACGTGCATACTCGTAACCCTTGTGGTCTCCAGGTGCCGCCTGGACATAAGTCGAAGTTTGGTAGATGGGTGTCATGATTGCACCAGTGGATGGGTCTGGCTCTACACCTGCATGTACTGCCTTAGTCGCGAACTTCATGTCGATTTGTTTTTAGATACCTATGGCTACAACAAAGCGCCTCTGTTGGTTTTAGCGAACGAGAGTTAGATCTCCCTCTTCTTGAATTTCTTGGTCAGCATCACCATACTTCGCCCACCAGAAATAGACATCTCCAGGTGCAGGGTCTCCATCTAAGGTGCCATCCCAACGCGTTTCTGGGTTGGTACTGCTCCAGATATTTTGTCCCCAGCGGTTATAGATCCGAAGTTCATAATTGTCCACAGGGCAATCTATCTGTGGACCAAACGATTGATTCAGATCCATACGATCAGATGGGACCATTACATTGGGAAATCTCAAACAGACTTCACCTGGAGGACGAATAATGCAAGCCTGGATGTCGTCATCTGAGATGGTAACCTCATCGGTTACCTCATCTCCGCAGATGCCCGTAACTGTGATGCTATATGTCCCCGCCTCAGTGACTTGAATAAATGGTGTTGTCTCTCCCGTAGACCATCTTCTCAAGTCAATGCCCTGTCCATCGGCATTGATTCTGATGAACTGGTTATTCACGCAAGTGGTAGATAACGCCACAGTTGGAGTACGATCAAAATCTGACTCTGTCAACGTCGTACTGCCGAAGTCCTCGCAGAACCCTGGGCGTTCGAAACTGTATGTCCCAGGTTCGGTTACCGATATGCTTATCACATCGCGCTGCCCTGTCGACCAAACAACCCCGGATGGGGTCTGCAATCCAACTGCTGTAATCAGCAAGGAACCATTCGTACACAAGTCCGGATTAGATACACCTAAGGATATCTCATTGCGCACGGTGAAATCTGCTTCTGTAAGTGTGATAGAGGCCTCAGCAGCTTCATTACAATTGTCAATTACCATCACACTGTATGTGCCAGGTTCACTGACCGCCCGAACCGCATCTGTACTTCCGTCTTCCCACATGAAGGAGACAATCATACCTTCGGCCCCTGGGATCAGGATGATCTCTCCTGTCTCGCAAAAAGCTCCCGCATCTGGGGTTATACTAACCATCGGTAGCATCTGACGCTGGATCATCAGTGTATCACAGTGATTCCAACATATATCCTCCCGTACCACCATAGTCACCATGAATGTGCCCTCTTCCTGAAACAGGCGCATGCTATCCATGCTCCCATCATCCCATAGGTACTGAACTCCTCCTCGAATAGTGGCATCTATCATATACATGATCTCATCATTAGGACAGTATGTAGTGTCCTGTAGTATCCTCAGTGGGGGATCGAACGCTCCGTAGGAACGAAAAACCACCTCTACTGAATCCATGGTCGGATCTGTATCAGATATCACCCATTCCACAGTATCCGAAATGAGCCAGCCAATGCTATCAAATGTTACAACATCACTGCTCTCATGACAAAATGTGGTTCCGGCTCGATCTGCCTTCGCTAAGTAAGGTGCTAAGAGCTGGGCCTCTGGGTGCTGTTGCGCGGTCAAGTAAGCCACACTCATGCTATCTGCTGTGATGAGCTCCGCCTCTAATCCAGGTAGTGCAGAGGTAGTATCCAAAGTCGTCTGATACATCGTCAGACTATCCATGTCAAAATTCACTAATGATGTAACTACTTCACCAGGTCTTACCTCACGCTGGATGGAGATCACCAAGGTCGTATCTATAAGGCCAATAACGTCAGTGGGTTGGAAACTCTCCTGCGTAAGGCTCTCTATCTGAAATGCATCTCGAATCTCACCGTCCTGTGTCAACCGAAGGACAAAGCCAGATGTTTGACGGCCTTCTAATGAGCCGGCAATAACCACATCGCTGCCGATGAGCTGAACGATCCGTAACCCTTCTAAGCTCTCAGTGAAGCCTTCCGCATTGTTATATGACTTGGTCCAGAGCAGATTACCGTCCTTGTCTAAGTTGGCCAAGAAAATGGGATTCTCTGGGTCGACAGATGTTCCGAGCAGCAAGACTGTCGTATCCATAGTCACAGTGTCAATAGTGGTTATCATATCTTCTATTGCCACACTTCCTTCCGTAGGTCCTGTCCAACGCTTCTGGTATTCGATTGTGCCATCATAAAGCACCGATGTGATCATGATATCCTGTTCTGCTGATCGATCAGTGTCTGCCACTACCGTAATGTGAATAATCTTCTCTTCAGGTATATCTGTCAGGAGTAGGCGCGCTTGATCGAGTGACTGATCAGCCGTGATATCTCCGAGCAAGGCATTCCATACCATAGAACCACCTGAATCTATGTAAGCGACAACCTTATTGAGCGAGTCTTTCATCAAACTACCTGAGAAAGCATAGTCACCATTAGCCAAGCGAATCAAATCTCCTACTTGAGCGATGGTATCTTGAAAATCATAGGTATTCGACCAATCAATATTTCCCTTGTTGTTCAATGTCAGGACATTAAACCGGCGTATGGTTGAGTCGCGATCCAATTGGCCACTAAGTATGGCATACCCTTCCCCTACAGCTGTGACAGCTGTAGCAAGGTGACCATCAGCAAACGAGCGATAATTTCGTTCGAATTTCTCCTGTCCGAATAGAACCGTACCAGACAAGAAGCTGGATAATAGAAGTGTAAGAAGTAGACGCATATAAAAGACTATTGTATCCTAACGAAAATCGCTGCCCGAAGGTACAGCCGTAAGAGAACCCATAGTGCCCACCATGTAGTATTCCAATTGAACTTATGATCGATATGCAAGACAAAAGAAATTTACATCACAATCGTAGATGAAAAGACACCTCTTGGTATGGATCTGTAGTGCGTGTTTGTCCTTAGTGCTTCAAGGACAGTCGTCGACAACGTCATTAGACAGCGCATTTACACAGTTAAGCCAAATGCGGATTTTAGATACATCCGAGGAAGAGATCCGTCGAATCAAGATCGGGGATCAATATATGAGTGCCCTGATCCAAGATGGAGACACCTTAATCGTGGCCGAGATAGCTAACATCATCATCTCAAGTCCCAGATCATTCGCTAATCGAGAAGAGCAATTGCGATACTTGAAATATCGCAGATATGCTGCAAAGGTCTATCCATATGCCAAGGAGGCCATCCGTATATTTCGAGAAGCCCAGTACGCGTCGGCCAATCTGAATAAACGAAAACGAAAGCGTTACCTGCGCAGACTATCAAAAGACTTGCAAAAGGAGTTTAGCGAACCTCTATCTGGGCTGTCGAAAACACAGGGTAAAATCCTGGTTAAGATGATCGAAAGAGAACTCGAGACTCCTATGTTCGACTTGATAAAACTGACCCAAGGCAAGATCAAGGCCATGTATTGGAACCAATCCAGTAAGCTTTATGGCTATCGCCTAAAGCCTGGATACGAACACGGCCAAAATCCTATCTTGGATGTTGTTTTACAAGACTTTGATATCTCCTATCAGGTCCCAATCACCAATTGACGATTATTGAAATCTTCGTTCCGTCTTTCGGATGACCATCAGCTTTCGGGTAGAGTAGCATGGCGATCCCCATCTAACATTGCATTGATCAAATATTGGGGCAAACGTCCTGTCCAGATCCCTCAGAACGCCAGCATCAGTTTAACGCTATCTGAAGCCCATACTTCGACCAGCGTTGGGTATATGCCCCGTTCCAATGCCGATTCTTGGATAGCATTTAGGTTCGAAGGAAAAGAAGAACCTCTTTTCGCAGATCGTATTCAGCGCTTCTTGACATCAGTGGAGTCCTATTTTGGATGGTTATCACAGATGGCTTTTGATATCTCCAGTGAGAATTCTTTCCCACATTCTTCCGGTATCGCTTCTTCAGCCTCAAGTATGAGTGCATTGGCAATGTGTCTATGTGAGATCGATGCACAGCTTAGGGAGGTGGCCTTCGATGAAAAACAACTACAAAAAGCATCCTACATCGCAAGACTCGGAAGTGGTAGTGCGTCACGATCTATATATCCCAAATTGGCATCCTGGGGTGTCCACCCTACGATCGACGGTAGCTCTGACCTATTTGCAAGTCCATATGATGGGGTCAATCCTGTATTTGAGAGTATTCACGATGATGTCCTTATCGTGAGTAGTGATAAAAAGTCAGTCTCTTCCTCCGCAGGACATGCGCTCATGGATACAAATCCATTCGCATCAACGCGATATCAGCAGGCATCCCATAATATGACGCGATTGCTCGAGGCGATGAAGTCGGACGATCTAACAACATGGGGAGAGATCGTTGAAGATGAAGCAATGACCCTGCATGCGCTTATGATGTGCTCTCATCCTTCATATGTCTTGATGAAGCCAAGTACGCTGACTGTCATCGAAAAGATAAGAGGATGGCGTGCCGAGACAGGACTTCCGCTCTACTTCACCTTAGACGCGGGCCCTAACGTTCACATTCTTTATCCTGATGAGATAACTGATGAAGCCAACGACTTTATTGAGAATCAACTCCTTTCTTTTGCTGAAGGTGGGCTTGTGATTCGGGATCAGGTGGGTCTTGGGCCAACGCGGTTGTAGTATTCGAGTGAGGCTTCTTACTTAAGTTTACGTATGTGAGATTAAGGTTCTTGACCTCTGTGTAAGGGATTACAAATAGTCGACCTGGTATTTCTTTTCTAACAGTTTTTCCATTTTGTTTAAAGAAACGCACAGTGCTTTCAAGGGTTATTTTATCTAAACCTCCATTCTGTGCCAAATCGTAGGAAGAAAGAATACCACTGTACAGTTGGCTACCATCAGCAGTATCTACGAGCACATCAACTTGGGTGAAATTCTTGATTTCCCAAATGTTCCGGGCGAGGCTAAGGACAAGGATTTCA
>JBCBIX010000078.1:0-13311 GCA_038523965.1 Bacteroidota bacterium | reverse complement strand
TAACCATCTGTATTACTCGGACACAACACCCAGATCTGGTAGGCTAAAACTCTGAGCCCAATAGAGCCCCTTCTTACTTAGCCCCATGTGTGTCACCTCAGGATCCATAAGCATCCTGCAGTGAGATGGGCTCTCTACCCAAGCCTCCAATACATCATGAAAATCACGATAGCCAAAGGCCAAGTTCTCACCAATCTTGAGCCATGGATATCCCAGCGCATCCAGTCGATCGCCAAGGTCTTCACCCTCTCGTGATAGATGCTCGAAGTGGTTATGTCGATTCATGTAGATCGCATATTGTCGAGATACACGATATAGTCTATCGTCCCACTTTACTGGACCAACGGGGTGCATCTGCTGTCCACCACATGTGCATCCTGATGCCCTTAGGTAATTGATCTTAGTCATCACAGCCATGACATCACGCTGTGTTGGCTGCGTAGATCCCAAGTAGGGGAGCACGATAAACAGAGCTATCCATCGAATCATACAGACCGAGATAAAAAATGGTGATTAAGAGCTGCGGCGAAGTTCTTCGATCAATCGATCAGTAGCCTCATCAATCATGTCATAGACCTGATCAAAGCCTCCATCATAATATGGATCGGGAACAGCGCGATTTTGCCCAGGGGTAACGTAATTGAGTAACAGCTTTATTTTAGCAAGTTCTCTGTCTGAACTGCACATAGCTCCTACATCCTGATAATTAGAGGCGTCCATGACAATGATAAGATCGGCCGACTGAATATCTGATGGTTGGATAGGACGTGACCGTTGATGTGAGATATCTAAACCATGAGAAGCACATATGGACACAGAATCTCGATGCGGTGGACTTCCTTCGTGATAATTACTCGTACCTACAGAGTCTACATTCCATCCGAGTCGAAGTGTACGGACCTTTTTCTCAAGTAGACCATGTGCGATCGGAGATCGACATATGTTTCCAAGACAAACAAAGAGAATGTTCATATCACTGATACCAATGCACCAAAGATCGTCCAAATCAGAGCCCAAAGTGAGTCCGCAGTACGTTGAGATAAGACCTACATTTGCCGCGTTTTTGGCATACAGCTATTATGAAAATAGTCATCGCAGGAGCGGGAGATATGGGATTCCACCTGGCCGAACTTCTTGTGTCGGAGAAGCAGGAGATCATCCTTATCGATACCAATGAGGATGTTCTGGACTATGTCAAGCAGCGGTTAGATGTCTATACAGTGCGTGGAGATTCTTCTTCCATCGAAGTGCTGGAAAATGCCATGGTGAGTTCAGCTAAGATGTTTTTAGCTGTCACAGCAAGCGAAAAAAATAATCTGGTCTCTTCCATACTCGCCAAGAAAATGGGAGCAAAGCAGACGATCGCCCGCGTTCATAACTCGGAGTACCTATGCGATACGCAGCGCTCGAACTTTTTAGAATTGGGCATCGACCACCTCATCTCCCCGGTGGAGTTGGCCGCCACGGAGATCGAACGATTAGTCAAGCACTGCGAAGTCACCGACAATTTTGAGTTCGAAGATGGTAAGGTGATCTTGAACGGGATTACGCTGGATGACTCTTCAGGATTAGTCGGCCAAAGCATAGGAATGGTATCTGAAGGCCAAAGTGGTCATGCCTTCAAACCTGTTGCCATACTCAGAAACAACGAAGAAACCATCGTCCCGAGAGAGCATACAGTAATGCATAGCGGGGACCACGTCTACTTTATGACTACTCAGGATGAGATGAACCCACTCCTCACCTATCTGGGTAAGGAGCTCAAAAAGGTCAAGAATGTTATGATCCTGGGTGGAACTCCACTTGGTATTAAAACTGCCCAGCTACTTGAACGGAAGTACAACGTAACCATCGTCGCACAGACCAAAGAACAATGCAGGGTGCTCAGCGAACTGTTGGATTCTACGCTCATAATTAAGGCAGACCCTTCCAATATCGAAGTTCTCCGTGATGAAGGGCTCGACCGGATGGATTCTGTTATTGCGCTCACAGAGAACACAGAAACGAACATAATCGCCTGCCTGAGTGCAGAGAAATATGGCGTCTACAAGACGATCGCCGCCGTTAACAACGCTGAATACACCCATATCTCTCAGCATATTGGAATCGATACTCTTATCAACAAAAAGCTGATAGCGGCGAACAACATCTTTCGATTTGTCCGAAAAGGCAAGGTCGAAGCCATCACTTCACTGCCGGGTGTAGAGGCGGAGATCATAGAGTATGTCATCCAAAAGAACAATCAACTCACCCGAAAGCCGCTTTCTAAGCTGCCACTACCGACCAATGCGATGATCGCAGCTGTCGTTAGAGAAGAGCAATCAATTCTACCTCAGGACGACTTCCAACTGGCCTTAGATGATAAGGTCATTGTAGTAGCTGCTGATAAGTGCATCGCCAAAGTCGACAGCCTCTTTAGATGATCATCAACCTAAATCCAGTGTGCCGAGTGATCGGAGCATTGATGGGATTCATCGGGATCATGTTTTTGGTCTGTCTGGCCATGAGTATAGGTCTTGGTGATAATCAGTGGCTTAGTTTCTTGAGTTCAGCCATTGTGGTTTTTAGCCTTGGCGGTATGCTCTATATAAGAGGATATGGCAAGGCCAATCAAATCAGCAAACGCGAAGGATATCTTATCGTCCTGCTTGGATGGCTATCTGTGTCATTAGTCAGTACCCTACCCTACTGGATCAGTGGAAGTATATCGGCATATCATGACTGTTTCTTTGAGAGTATGTCGGGGTTCACAACGACTGGAGCGACTATCCTACCAGATATCGAATCCTTAGCCCCATCAATATTATTTTGGAGAAGTCTGACCCAATGGATTGGTGGTATGGGCATCATCGTCTTGACGGTTGCCCTATTCCCGTTACTTGGGATTGCCGGGATTGAGTTGTTCGTCGCAGAAGCACCAGGCCCCACCTCTGACAAGATTCACCCGCGAATCAAAGACACGGCAAGAACCCTTTGGTTCCTTTATCTGGGTCTAACAGGATTACTTTTTGCAATTCTTTGGGCTGAGGGTATGGCTTGGTTTGATGCCCTAAATCATGCCCTCACTACAATGGCAACTGGAGGGTTCAGCACAAAGAATGATAGCATAGCTCACTTCACTTCTCCAGCCATACAGTACACGATCCTGCTATTTATGTTGTTAGCCGGCACGAACTATACCGTGATTTACATGGCCATAACTGGCAAGTTCAAGAAGGTATTCATGAACGAAGAATGGCGGATGTACATGATTATCCTTCTGCTGGCCATTGTCATTAGTACACCTGTCCTATACCAATCTCAAGACTATGGATTGGAAGAGAGCTTTCGGCATGTTGCCTTCAGTACGGTGTCCTTAGTGACCACTACTGGTTATGTCTCCGTGGACTATATGTCTTGGAACAATGGTCTAAGCATTATCTTCTTTCTGCTGCTGTTCACAGGTGCATGTGCTGGTTCAACCTCTGGAGGGATCAAGTTGATTCGACACCTTGTCTTCATGAGAAACACCATCCTCGAGTTTAAGAGAGTACTGCATCCACGAGCTGTTATCAGGCTAAAGGTCAATCGACAGCTGGTTGCTCCTCGGATCATGACTCACATCCTGGTGTTTTTATTGGTGTATCTCTTTCTTTTTGTGATGGGTGTGGTGACACTATCTGCCTTGGGGTTGGATTTTGAGACTGCCATAGGAGCCTCCGCAACCAGCATAGGCAATGTAGGTCCTGGGATCGGTTCGGTAGGACCAGTGGACAACTGGGCTCATCTGCCTGCAGCGGCTAAGTGGGTACTCACCTTTCTCATGATGTGTGGCCGTTTGGAGCTTTTTACTGTTTTGGTCTTGTTCTTTCCCTATTTCTGGAAGGATAATTAGAATGGTCCTTCTAAAGAGATAAAGCAAGTGCGGTATCTTCCGCATGCTAAGTCTCCCTCATGCTACCCACACTCACGACTCGACATGTCCCTCTGCTCCGTGTGGCAATGTCTATGATAGTAGGTATCGTCATAGGTGACCAGCTGTATTTGACAGCATCGACGACCATTGCTGGTGTGGCCATTCTTGGCGCAGCCGCGCTTTGTTTTGACAGACTTGCTATCAGCTATTATGTCAAGAGCATAGCTGTATATCTGCTATGGACAGGTGTAGGAATCGGACTCATTACCCTCCACCTACGTCATCAAGAAAAGATGGTCGATGAGTTCGCTCAGTCTGATGTCGAGACATTCGTAGCGCAAGTTGTAGATCTCAAGTCTTCTATTGATCGTACCACTTTATTCACACGAGCAGAACCGACCAAAGCAGGAATCGTGATCTATCTCCGCGATTCGGATCATCGATTCAAACGAGGCGAATTGATAGCAGTCCATAACCGCCCTGAAAGAATAAAAAGCCAGCCAACACCGACTGGATTTGATTATGCAAGCTACCTGGATAGATCTGGATTTCATTTTCGACTATATGCCTCTTCGGATCAAATCAAACCTATACGGGAGTCTTCATCTGCACCTTGGACTGTCATCAGGTACACGCTCCGAAACTGGTGCCTTAAACAACTACAGATATACGTGCCCGACCGATCAGTTAGCATTTTACAAGCATTGTTATTAGGGGATCGTAGTGGGCTTACCCCAGAGAGAAAGGACAGCTTTGCTGATAGTGGTATCATTCATATTCTGGCTGTATCAGGACTTCATGTTGGAATCATCGCCTATGTATTGTTTGGATTTTACCGACGTGTCTTTTGGTGGTTAGATGAATATCATCTCGTGGTGGTCGCACTACTGATTGGGTCGTTGGTTTGTTTTGCGGAGTTAAGCGGAGGAGCGCCATCCGTATGGAGAGCGGTGATTATGGCTTCGGTATACCTCATCTCCAGAAATACCCGTCGACGTGCCCATGGTATGAATCTGCTCGGTTGCAGTGCGATACTGATCTTGGTCGCCAATCCTCTACAGTTGTTTACGGCCAGCTTCCAATTGTCTTTTGCCGCTGTTGGAGCCATCATTCTGTTGGCCCCATGGATCGATCAACTTTGGAAACCTGAACACTGGACATTTCGAAAGATGTGGGGGCTTCTGAACATAGGCCTTTGCGCTCAGCTGGGCACCCTACCCTTTGCGCTGTACTACTTCCATCAGATTCCGCTCTTATCACCTCTCTTAAGTTTGATTGTAGTTCCTATAGCAGGTGTTCTTATCATTCTGTGTGTTCTAATTCTACTGGTCGCTAATCTTTCTTCAGAAACAGCGGATTGGATCGGATCTGTAGCTGACATCTTCATTCAAATCCTGGGCTCAGTCGCATCCGCGTCGTCGAGGCTTCCATTCTCTCGATTAACTGATATCTGGATCACATGGATGGAATCTGTGTTGATCTTTGGCATTATCGCTCTCATCGCCACTTGGTTATATCAGGCAAGAAGAACTGCCTTGCGCCTGGCATTTGGGTTAACAGCGTTCCTCTTGTTTGGCCATGTTCTCAGGAGGGAGCTGGAATTTCACGAGAAACATGTGATTCACTATGGCTCAGATGCCATCGATATTATCCACAGGGGTGAGGTATACCATTATAACTCAGGAACGCGCCCAGTATCAGACTATCTACTTACAGATAGTAGATCCAAGTACCAAGGCAAGAAAGTCATTGAGTTGAGTCCAGACCAAGTAATCACCGAATGAAGGATCAGATATACTTCACTAAGGTCGAACGCAACGGACTTATCCTTCTTGGAATCTTTGTAACACTCGTTTTTGTGGGTAGACATCTTGTGCGAACATTCTACGAGCCCTCCGGAGTATTGACCGAAGAAAAGCTCAGAAAGATCATTGATGAATTTGAGACTAAAAGTGATAATGAGGAAGAAGCTCTAATCGCTTACGACGGTCCTCCTCTCGATCCGAATTCAGCTACTGAAGAACAACTTGTTTTAGTAGGTCTAAGGCCACGTACGGCCAAAAACCTGATCAACTATCGCGAAGCTGGTAAGGTGTTTCGATCTGTGTCTGATGTGTCGACTGTTTTCGGAATGGATAGCCTTCAACTCCATCAATTATCGAAATATCTTTTCTTTCCGCGCGTGCAATCACCTGCGCCAAGATCTTCACAGAAACTAATCCAGCAAAGCCGTTCGAGTCAACCCTTTGATCCCAACGTAGCACCATTAGATGAACTCCTTGCTCAAGGTCTCTCCTCATATGCGGCTAACAGCCTCATCAACTATCGGAATTCTGGAGCCGTATTCTATGACCTGAAAGACCTGAAGCGCGTCTACGGAATAACAGAAGCAATGTTGGATTTAATCAAGCCGCGATTAATCTTCCCGACTCGGACAGTAGAGGTTAGGGCTGATTCCAATAGTGCGGAAAAGCTTCCGATAATAGCAAGAGCGCAACCAAAGACAATCGACCCAAACAGCGCTTCCCAAGAAGAGCTCGAAGCCATAGGGCTGTCTCAGGGACTGGCGAAGACGCTGATCAACTTCAGGTCATTCGGAGCCAAGTTTAGCAAGCTAAGCGACTTATCTACTGTATACGGAATGAATGATAGCCTTCTCGCAGTAGTTGAACCATGGCTCCTCTTCGCAAACAAACCACTCAAAACCCAGTCGGATACGGTCATAAGTGTGATCCGTGTCAATCTAAACACAGCTACAATAGACCAATTAAAGAGCATAAAAGGCATTGGCAAGTTTCTATCCGAGCAAATTATCGACTACAGAGAACGCCTCGGGGGATACCACTCCATCGATCAACTACGCGAACTCGAATACCTGAGACCAGAAACTTATGACGCCATCAAAAGCCAAATCTATGTAAATGGAGCAATCACGAAATTTATCCCAATGGCTCTGACCTTCAAGGAGGTGCTTCGACATCCCTACACAGACTACGAATCCACAAAACTGCTCTACAACATCAAAGCAGCTGACTTTGAAGAAGAGATAGATATACTTATAAAAAAAGGGGCAATCGACGCACGATTAACCCCTTATCTCTTGGCAGAAGATTGACTTACATGCCTCCACCAATCTTCTTCAACTGATCGAAGCCATCGATATCCATACTCTCCGTAAGTCGAGCTAAGTCATCAAGATTGATTCGGCCATCCATCTTGATGAAGACATTTTGATCTCCCTCATGGACTAAAAGCAAGAGACCATCTACGACTCCTTCGTCACCAACAGGGTTGGTGAAAAGCTCTACTCTTTCATTAGCACTCTTGACAGAGATGAGATTGGTAAGTGACGTTCCGGTAGCCATAGTCTTGATTTCCTTGAAGTCTTCAAATGTCCCGTTGTCTTCGTTAATGTAGATCTTCAGCATATCAATGTTTCGTACTAATTCGCGAATGCCTTTGTCATCCAAGTCGGCACTGAACGATGCCAGCATACGGAACATCTCCTTGTTCACAGTCACAACGGCATAGTCATCACTGTCCTCTAATTTGTCAAAGAAGCTATTGAAGTTTTGTCCATATAGACTGAAAACAAAACAGATTGACAATAGCGTTGCGATTACTTTTTTCATAGTTAATGGGTTATAAAATTTTGTTGATATATGTTTTATCTAATTGTGTAATTCCTTGTCTGAGAGCGGATTCAGTGTGATCCATCTTTCCTCTAATGAGTCCAAAAGCTTCCATCGTGATCTCTAATGCCACTTCAGGATCTTGCACTACAATCTCTTCTGATACGGGATGCGCCTGGTACGTCATATACGCTGACGCTAACACGACTACTGAAGCGGCGATGGCCATCCATCTCCGGATAGGAAGTACTCGTGAGGGGGATTTGATTGGCTTGATCTCTCCGTTCATCTGCAATGCCCTCTCTTCAGCATAGTGAGCGAATAGCGGGCTCAAGACCTCATCATGCTTATCCAGAAGGAGAGTCTTTAACTCTCTCTCCTCTTCGAGCGTCGACTCGCCAGCCCAATAGAGCTTCTTCAATTCTGTGATATCTGTCTTCATGACACGTATATGCTTTCTAATTTTTCTCGTAATGCCAATCGAGCACGATGAAGATTGACCTTGACCTTATCGACAGAGAATTCTGTTATTTCTGCTATCTCTTTGTAGCTGTATCCTTCGATCTCTCGGAGGTGGATGACTTGTCTTTGGGTGTCAGGGAGCTGAGCTATAGCTCGTTTAATTAACCCTAATGTATCATTACTCTCGAGTTGCTGATCAGGAGTGATCCGATCATCAGCGAGATCATAATGATCCTCGAGGGCGTCAGTGTGATGCTTCTTACGACGAAGCTTATCCAGCGATAGGTTTCGCGTCACTTTCATGCACCACGCCTCTTGATTCTCAATGGTACTTAGAGTAGAAGCGTTCTTCCACACTTTGATATATACCTCCTGGACGACATCCTCGGCTACCGCAACATCTCTCACGATATGGAGTGCATATCGATAGAGTTTATTCTTTAAAGGTGCGAGTGTCTTGACCAATTCGTTTCGTATCCGACTACACGAAGATGACGAGCGCTCGCTTACTTTTGTTACACTGACGTTCACATCATCCCAATTGGTGTGGGCTGATAACCACCTCTGTGAAGCTGACAGTCTTAGATAGATTCATAATCCGAGGGTTCGTAGGCCCGTGTCTACTGGCTTTCTTCGTCGTGGAATTCGTCCTGATAATGCAGACCGTCTGGAAGATCATCGATGATATCCTGGGCAATGGCTATGGCATGTTGGACTATCTCGAACTGCTATTCTACTTTGCTATCTATCTCGTTCCAATGGCGCTTCCTCTTACAGTCCTCCTCTCGAGCGTCATGGTGTACGGAGATATGGCAGAGAAGTATGAACTCAGCAGTATAAAATCATCGGGGACGTCATTAATCCGAATACTAAGTCCAGGTCTTTTGGTTGCGATGTTTATCGCAGCTATCTCCATTTATGCCGCCAATTTCCTAAAACCGCAAGCCTTCGATGATTACTCAGCCAAGGTGAGAGCGATGAGGACTAATAAGCTGACATATGCATTTGACGAGAAGATCTTCAATTATGATTTTCAAAATCTTGCGATCCGCATTGGAAAGAAAGATGACGATGGTAGAGGATTACACGATATCCTGATCTATGACATGTCAGACTATGACAAGAGTATCACTCATGTCATCAAAGCACAGACAGGAAAAATGTATACCACTCCAGATGGTAAATACCTTGTTATGGAACTGGACAGTGGCTATCACTTCCAAGAACAACGTTCTGAGATCGCTGACAAATCAAGGCTGCGTAGTAATCTTCAGGGACGTCCTGTACTCCGATATGCCTTCTCTTCTCTTCGGAAGACATTCTCGTTAGAAAAATTGATACAAGTCAAACAAACGCAGTCCTCCTATCGGACTTACGAACTGATGAATAGTATCAAACTACTCGCAACTATCGATACCATCCGAGAAGAACTCTATACCATTCGACAGTCTAACGTGACTCCTTTTCAGGTGCTGGATACCACATCACGTTCCACACCATCCACAGAGCTTTATAAGGCCCCACCTCCACTTAGTCCTAACGAATCAAGCCAACAAACACTCGCTCAACTCCAACGTGCCGAACCAGCGTTGAAGCAATTAGATATCAATACATCCGAACGCCTAAAGCTACCTGCCTCGATCACATCGCGTTACGAGATCAAAAAGGATGACATCAACAAGCGTACCAGATCACTGCACGACGTATTAGTATTCCCAGATCGAGACAACTTCTACGACAACGTGTCCAAGCGCGCTCAGAGCTTCTTATCCAAGAATAGTGGCTCTAAGCAAAATGACCGTAAGCACTCTCGTGATCTTGCTATCCACACCTACACCTTTCACCGGATGTATTCATGGGCTGTTGTTTGCGTGATCTTTCTCTTCGTCGGGGGACCGGCAGGCGCAATTGTTAAAAAAGGTGGATTTGGATATCCACTTTTGATTGCGATCGGATTCTACCTCGCATTTGTCATGACCCAGATCATCGGTAATAAACTGGTCCTTGGAGGATCGATGGATCCTATAGTAGGTGCGTGGCTTCCTTGCTTGGTGTTGCTACCATTCGCTGTGTATCTGACCTGGAGAGCTCTTTTGGATAATCGTCGACTGGTTCGGTGGTCACTCCTGAGCAAACTCTACAAGACTACTTCTTCGCCCTCGGCTGGTATGTAGATTTTGGAGAATCCCGCTTCCCCTAAAAACTCCGCGAATTCTTCTTGGACATCGATCTCACCGTGGACCAAGAATACTTTTTTTGCACTATCAACCTGATTCCTCACATTATCCAGCATCTCTCGGCGATCTCCATGAGCGGAGAATGAATCCATAGTCTCTACACGCGCATTGACATCCATCATGTCACCGTGCATTTTGATCTGTTCGATTCCATTCTTAAGCATGCCAGCAGGAGTTGATGGTGCGGCATATCCGACCATGAGGAATGTACTCTTGTAGTCTTCGATATTATGATAAAGATGGTGTCGCACCCGCCCCGCTGTCATCATACCCGAAGCGCTGATGATAACCATAGGATCTGACGATACATTCAGCTCCTTTGACTTCTCTACAGAGCGTACATATTCCAAAGATCTAAATCCGAATGGATCCTCATCGATTAGAAGGTACTCGTTTAGATCATTGTCGAAACATTCAGGGTGTGAGCCGTAAATCTCAGTCGCATTAACCGCCAATGGACTGTCGACATAGACTGGAATCTTAGGAAGCTCTCCAGCTGTAGCCATCTGATCCATCATATAGACGATCTCTTGTGTACGCCCGATGGAGAAGGCTGGAATGATGAGTTTCCCTTTGTTATCGATACAAGTTTCCTTCAGTACTCGTAAGAACTTGGCCTTTTGGTCGGGTTTTGATTCATGCTCCTTATCTCCATATGTCGACTCCATGATGAGATAGTCTACCTCTGGCATCTGTCTGGGATCTCGTAAAATAGGGCGATCTGGACGTCCGATATCGCCTGTGAATCCGATAGACGTCGTCTTCCCTCCTTCTGTGATACGTAGTGTCACGCTCGATGATCCCAGGATGTGGCCTTGATCGCGAAAGAGGACTTCAACATTCTCATGAATCTTATGCCAACGATCGTAGGAGTAACTTGTAAAAAGCTTCATGGTAGCTGCTACATCCTTCTCCTCGTATAGTGGCTCCTCGTACTCTGGACGATAGGATTTCTTCTTTTTCTTCCGTTGACGCTCTTTCTTATTATGCCATTCTGCATCTCGTACTTGGATCTTCGCACTATCGAGTAGCATGATAGAACATAGACTGCGCGTAGCATGAGTCGCGTGGATGCATCCGCTAAATCCGTCTCTCACCAACGCAGGTACACGTCCCGTATGATCGATATGAGCATGTGACAAGATCAAGCAATCGACAGTCGTGGGATCAAAGTAAAACCTACGATTTGATGCTTCGTCTGTCTTCCGATTCCCCTGAAAAAGACCGCAGTCCAGCAGGATTCGGTATCCACTATCCAGAGTTATGAGATGACTACTGCCCGTGACATTACGAGCAGCGCCACAAAACTTGATGTGCATCGCTAACAAAAATTGATGGTGCGCGTGAAGATAGACTTTACACTCTCCACACAGGTATTGTGAGAAATCGCCATTAAGAGGCTGATAAGCGCAATCGCTCCACTATCAGATCTCCAACTTGCTGACCTTGCTTTACCCCTTCGTCAATTGCAGGACGGTAATGGATACCTCCGTACAACCGACTTATCGCGGCTTCCTCGGAGGCATGATAGAAGGATGTATAAGACCTTATTGGGATACCGTACTGTACCTCCGTATCGTCATCAAAAGAAAAGTCATCTCCATAGATACTGGTCAGAGCGGTGGCAGCAGCACGAGAGATCACACTATGTCCGCTGGTGTGTTCTGGGAAGGGTGGAGTCTGGAGGAGCGGGATCCAATCCTCGTCGATATGCTCATTAATTACGGTCTCAGGGCGCACGAGGTTACTGCGATACTTTTCGTCCCAACATGCGATGAAGGCATCGGCCAGTGCGATCGAAGTCAAGGCATACGCCTCTGCGGATTTCTTGTAACGGGCCCCAGCTTTGCGCGAAGCAATTCCGACAATACTGATCCAGTGACCCCCTGGGGTGATTTTTTTGGTGGCATGCATGACATGACCTGTGACATTCAGCACGTATGGATTACAGTCCCAGAAGGATGCAATCTCCTTTTGCTCCTCATCTGCATCCTTGACTGCTGAATAGACTTCCATTAGTTCTGAGTAGAACCTACCATTCTTCGTAAGATCATATGGCGTAGGAGGAGCAGGTACAAACTGGTCAGAACTATCGATTACAAAAGGTCGAATCTCCTTCCAATGCGGTTCGATGCCATCCATATATCCTGGCGGAGTTGGGCGCCATTTCGTAGGATCAGGAGTTATGCTATACTTTGGAAAAGTCCGCGTCTGCTTATAGTTATCACCATCAGACCAAGCGATGATGTGAGTGGCGATTTCTTTACCCCATGTGATCGATCGTTTGAAATCTCCTTTAGGCATTTGGGAGGCAAGCTCACTCATTACTTCATCCCTTTTGGTCAAGAGTTTACTTTCTGAAAAGATGAAGTGCTTAGCCGTCTGGTAGAAGGCCTCAAGACTTGCTACTGTAGGAGAGTACGGCTGATCTGGTGCAGGTGGCGCAGCTGATAACTGTCTTAGCTGACCAGAAAGGCTTACTAAACTACTGTCACCTGTCGCTAATGCCTCGTACGCCGCCACAGCAGCATATGCATAGTTCCTACTGGCTACAGGGGGGGAGAAAATATCGTAGACGATTACATCGGAGTACTGCTTCATCGCTTGATGAAGTAATTCGTCGTCAGAAATCATCGATTCGTAATTCCGAGGGGAATTTTCACATCCAGGACTGAGAGCTAATAGAGCGCCCAATAGGTATATCCAATACTTCATAAGAATCGCAACGAAGATAAAAGGGCGAATGTCGATGTATCAAGGACGGATAACAAGAGATTAACCTGCAAGAGCCGCCGCACCTCCGACGATTTCCGACAACTCCTTCGTGATCGCTTCTTGACGCGCCTTGTTGTATGTGATCTTAAGCTCCTTAAGTAGGTCGTTGGCATTCTCAGTTGCCTTGTCCATCGCTGTCATGCGAGCTCCATGTTCACCAGCATGAGTATCGAGTACAAATCGCTGAAATGTCGTCTGCAAAATGGTCGGAACCAATTCTTCCAACAGCTCAAGCTTACTGGGCTCGAATAGATAATCGGCAGATATGGGCTTTGTGTCAGACTCTGAATCAATCTGTGTAACAGGAAGG
>JBCBIX010000077.1:0-13622 GCA_038523965.1 Bacteroidota bacterium | reverse complement strand
ATGTGTCGTCACAAGTATTGATGGGCAGATAGCCAGCTATGAGGAGCAGATTCGTTTAGAGATTATAAAAAGGGGGATCGATGAGAATGCTCTTCGCCTTGCTTTAATTGATGAAGGAATTGATCTGGATAACCTATCGGATCTTGATGCTGAGGATATCGATAAAATCCGCATCGTTATCCAAGAATTACAATTGGGACAAGAACGTCAAATCGATCTCTCAGATTCGATAATGGACTCTATTGGAATTGACACTATCGGTAGTCCGGTAGTATCAGATACGATCGGTGTTGAAATTTCCGATACTACCGTAACTGAAAGTTATGCCATCTATGGTCATCAGCTTTTCAGAAATGGCCAGATTTCACTAATCCCAACTGGGAGCACCTATGCACCCCAAGAAGATTACATCATCGGGCGAGGAGATGAGATATCCGTTGGAATCTATGGTGCTTCACGATTAGATGAGACCTATGTAGTTGGAGGTGATGGCGCTATAAGAATCTATCCATCACCGAACAATCCTACTGGAAATGTCCGTGTTTTTGTAGCTGGATTATCTCTAAGGACAGTCCGTGAGAAGTTGCAAAAAACGTTTTCGCGCTATTATCGGTTTTTGCCGCCTCAGTTTACCTTGTCCGTGAGTGCTGTGCGTACGATTCGCATTCAAGTTATGGGAGAGGTGAATCAGCCAGGAGAGCTTGTCATATCCGGATTAAATGGAATCCCAAATGCCATAGCCGGTGCGGGTGGTTTTACAGATATTGGAGGAGTCCGTAAGATAAAGCTCAACAAGCGCAATGGACAGACTTTGTCATTTGACTTGTACGAATTACTAACTCAGGATCAGTATGTCCCCTCATTCTCACTCGATAATGGTGATGTGATTTATGTTCCAGCTGCTCAAGAGTTGGTCTCCATCGATGGTGCGATAAGACGACCACAAGTCTATGAGCTGTTGCCTGGTGAAGGCATCATCGAATTAATCAAGTACGCTGGTGGCTTAGACCGCGGTGCGTTTCTTCCTGCCATTGATTTGAGCAGGTTTGACGGAGTGAGGCGCATCTATCGCCAAATACCGTACGCTCAGTTGGTGAAGGAGAGAAGTAACTTTTCATTGCAAAATGGAGACGAAGTTTTCATCGATCAGATCGATGAAGAATTAGAAGACTATGTCCGCATCATCGGCGAAGTTGAGAATGAAGGAAGTTTTGAATGGTCAGATGAGCTCACCTTGCGTGATCTTTTAAACTTGGGAGGATTGAAACGAACTTCCAGATATGACAAAGCCATTATCAATCGTATTGATGAGAATGGTAGAGCCACGGTGATTCCATTTTCAGTGAATGAGATCATGAATGCCTCCGGATCTGATGTCGCTTTAAAGCTTCAAGAACGTGATGAAATTGTGATTTGGCCTTTAGAACGCTTTTCAGACAATAAGGAGGTGGTTGTCAATGGCAGTGTGCGGGAGCCAGTTTCTATACCCTTTGATGAGAGAGGTAGTTTGCGGGTTGCTGATCTTATAGAGATCGCTGGTGGTCGAACTGCAACAGCGGCGCCCCATGCTCATTTATATCGCCTGGATTTATTCAATCCGCAACAATTCGAGTATATCCGGCTCGATCTCGATCAAATTACTCGAGACCCCAAAGTCGCTGATAACATACTCATTGAGCCTTATGATTCACTTTATGTTTTCCAAAAAGATGAATATCTCGAAGATGTCACAATCAAAGTTCAAGGAGCTGTTCGTAATCCTGGTTCATTTGCATTTGGCTCGGGGATGACACTGCGCGATGCAGTTATTTTGGCTGGAGGTTTCAAACTTTCCAGTGCGACAAATAACATTGAGATTTCAAGAGTGGTCATTAAGGATAATGAGCCAACCAGAACTATTATCAACAAAGTTTCTGTCGATCGGGATGCATTTAAGAACATAGCAACGCCTGCCGAGGACATTGCTTTAGAGCCATATGATAACATCTTTGTCAGGTATGTCCCGCAGTTTGAACTTCAGCAAAATGTCATTGTAACCGGGGAAGTGGTATTGCCAGGAGAGTATAGCCTCATTGCCAATAATGAGACTGTATATGATATCATCGAGCGTGCCGGTGGACTAACTGAAGAGGCATTCCCAGGAGCAGCTGTACTACAACGCAAAGAAGACGATCTCGGCCAACTTGTGATGCGATTGGATGAGGTGATGGATGATCCCTCCTCCAGGTTTAATTACGTTCTTAAGAATGCTGATAGTTTATATATACCCAAACGCCGTGACTACGTCCTCATTCAAGGCCCGGCTGAATACCTTTTGCAAAACAATCTCAAACAGACAGTTACACCTTATCATGCAGGTAAGGATGCCCTGTTTTATATCGACGAGTACGCAGGTGGATTTGCGAGTGTAGCGCGTACTGATCGGATTTTTGTGAAGTATCCGAATGGCGAATTAAAGAAAACAGAGAAGAGGTTCTTACTGGGGAAAAAACATCCTGACGTGGTGCCAGGGGCTATCATTCAGATCGGAACCAAGCCGCCAGACCCGAATAAGAATCGTGATGACGAGAATGTTAATTGGACCAAGGTTCTGGGCGATAGTGTAGCTCAGGCCATGTCGATACTCACGCTGTTAGTGCTCGTTCAGCGGCTTGATTAGTGTCGATTGAACTACAGAAGTCCTCGAGACTCTTTTTTTCCTAACACTTTATTGAACTGATTAAGGACTGCACGAAAATCCTTAGGATATGGTGCGGTAACACTTATCGGAACATTCGTCATGGGATGATTAAATGTAAGCTCGTACGCATGGAGAGAAGTACGTGCCATTAGTGGTCTTTCTTCTTCTGAACTCCGGCGAATTCTCTTGATCTGGGAGAGGTAGAAACCCTCAGCCAATCCATACTTGTGATCTACTAAAAGGGGGGCACCTATATGCTTCATGTGTACCCTTATCTGATGTGTGCGTCCAGTATGAAGGGTGCACGCGGTAAGGGCATACTGTCCCCATGACTGCAAAACTTGATAGGAAGTCTCTGATGGCTTCCCCTTTGTTGCGACTACTTTATAGAACCCTCTGCGCGTGTTGGATTCGGCAATCTTTTCACTGATCAGGCCAGCCTCTGTGGCTGGTAGGGCGGTAAGGGCATGATAGACCTTTTGAGTAGTAGTCTCATGCCATGATTGTTGGAGTGCGTGGTGAGATTCGCTGGTTTTAGCCATTAGTAAGACACCTGAAGTGTCTGCGTCAAGCCTGTGTACGACATAGATCTGCCCGAATTTCTTAGTCAGTAGTAATCGAATATTCGGCAGATGGTGCTGGAATCGATCGGGGATAGTCAGTAGTCCCGGAGCTTTATTTACGGCGACTACTTGGTCATCTTCATAGAGGATATCGAAATACTTTTTCATGGATTTCCTTTCTTAACGATGTCAGTGTAGGTGCTTTTCCCCATAAGTCTCGACCACGGCAGCCAGATTGCAGTAGCTCTATGTTCATGCTTGCTTTTGAGGCCATATCGCCGTTGATAGCGAATTCTCTTGCGACGTTTGGCACTTACCGTCATGACTTTAGAGAATCCAACCCAGATACCGCGCAACACTCCGAATGCCTCACCAGGACGCCCTGACATTAACCTTGTAAATCCATAGAGATGGTCAAATAGTAATCGTACCGGCAGTAACCAGATAAGCCTCAACTGAGACTCATTTTTAAGAAGCATCCAGTAACTATTACGGAGGTTGAGAAACGCCTTACCCGAACTCTGATAGGATAGGGTACCACCTCCCAAGTGATGCACTACAGATTTAGGTTCACAAACCAGACGATAGCCTGCTGATCGCAGTCTCCAGCAGAGATCAATTTCCTCCATATGGGCGAAGAAATCGGGGTCAAATCCACCACACTGCCGGAATGCATCTAACCTGATGACCATGGCTGCTCCGCTCACCCAGTCGACATCTACCAATGTATCGTACTGACCGTTATCGACTTCTACATGACTCATAATGCGGCCTCGACAGTACGGATAGCCCAATGCATCGAGATATCCTCCAGCTGCACCGGCGTATTCGAATCGTGTTGGATCCTCGTGTGAACGGATTTTAGGTTGGACGGCTGCGATAGAATCATCGCTGTCCAGGAGCTCTATGATCGGGTTTAGCCAGCCTGCTGTGACCTGAACATCACTATTGACAATGGCTACGTACGTAGAGTTAACATGTGATAGTGCGGTCGTATATCCACCGGCGAACCCAAGGTTTTCAGGAAGTTTAATGATGTCTACCTCATCGCTAATAGACGACGTAACATCTATGGAATTATCAGAGGAGCCATTGTCGATGACAACTACAGCATGTTGATCATCGATCTCAGGTAGATGACTGGGCAAGTATTGTGTGATATGCTTAGCTCCATTGTAGTTTAAGATTGCTGTGATTAGCTTGATTTCCGAGTCGCGCTGACTGAAGTACAGCTCACAATCAGTTTTATCGGCGTGAATGTGATACAGCAGTTCTTCGCGGTCCGCTAATTCTTGATCTTGTCGGATGTGTTTGAGCGGAAAGATTTTGATCTTCTTACCGTAGAGAGATTCATCAGGATCTTCAAATAAGTTGATCTCTATCGACTCATCCTTTCGGGCATGGAGTGTTTTACTCTTGCCGATGTAGAGCATACCTCGGTATCTCTTATGGTCGACCTGGGCTTCTGCAGCATAAGTGCCCGGCGCTGGTATTACCTTAAGGGACAGATCTATCTGACAGTTGGCCGTGGGAAATCCCAGACCACGTGCGATCTTATCACCATGAATGACCTGGCCGCTCAGCATGTAGGACTTCTGCAGAAGCTTGTTGGCCTTAGTCATGAGACCATTCTTAATGTGGTTTCGTATCGCAGATGAACTCACATGAAGGTCTTCGATGTCCTGCTCCTCGATCTGTTCTAAAGTGAATAAGCCTTGTTTCGCATAGACATCGAGTAAGTCATAGTTACCCTCTCGATTCAGACCAAACCTGTGGTCATACCCCACAATCAGGTGCTTCACCTGTAGTCCTTCGATGAGGATTTTATCTACGTAGTCATATGGATTGATCTGACTGAACTCCACTGTGAATGGCAGAATAACCAAGTGATCCAGCCCGGTCTCACTTAGCAACTCGATTTTTTCGTCAAGTGTGTTGAGAAGTCGTAGAGATTTATCATTCGGGAACACCACTTGTCGTGGATGCGGATGAAAGGTCAGGATGATACTCTCCCCGTTAATTTCTCGAGCGACCTGACGCATCCGTTCGATGATAGTCCGATGTCCATGATGCACTCCATCATAGGAGCCTATGGTGACAACTGGATTTTGAAATCGTGGTAGTTCCGCTAACCCTCTGAATACCTGCAATTATGCACTCGCTGATCAGGTGCAAATGAACGACTTATTAACGTATCTCTGAGAGTTCTGGGATACGCTTAACCATCGATTCCTGTGAGGCTCGGAAGGATTGAGGGGGACATAATGGTGAATTTCGTATGGGACTTAATCCATTATGTAAAACCCTGAATATGTGCTAATTAGATATAATAAATGATCGTACGAGTGAACAATTAACGTTATTGAATTCATCTCAAAGTGAATCGCATCACTATCTTCGCCACGATGGTTCGGCTGAGGGAAATGGTTGCGATACTCTGTGTCTTAATGGCGGGGGACACTACTGCCCAAATCCATGAAGAACTTACCGGCGATGAACTCTACAGTGAGGTTGTCGCCACCTACAAGCCAAATTTTGTCGAGGTCTACACGCAGGCTCGTGTTCTCATGTACACCGAGATCTACAACGTGGATAACTATGTCCAAACATTGTACTCGGGACATGAGCTCTTTTTACCGCCTGACGAACCATTGCCGATACAATTCTTAGCGCAAGATGGTCGAGCGAATGGGATCAATGCTGAGCACATTTATCCTCGATCAAAGGGCGCAAGGCCCGAGTATGGCAACGCGTTTAGTGATCTACATAACCTTGCGCCTACGCGATGGGCGGTGAATGAGGCGCGGTCTAATTTTCCATTTGCAGAAGTGGAAGATCGTAATGCGACTGGGTGGTTCTTAGATAACGTCCAGATGCTTAGCGATCGTGATATCCCTTCTGAAGACAAAGACTTGTACTCTGAGGTATTTGACCGTGGAGGGCCTGATGGCCTGTTCGAGCCTCGCGAGACTGTTAAAGGCGATGTAGCCAGATCAGCATTTTATTTCTTCACCATGTATAGAGAGGAGGCTGAGAGGGAGGATCCAGACTATTTCGAGCAGATGCGTGCTCAGCTCTGCGATTGGCACAATGCGGATCCTGTAGATACCATCGAGATGCAACGCAATCTCATGAAAGCCATGGTGCAAGACGGCAAGCCAAACCCCTTTGTGATGGACTGCTCCCTCGCCAATCGAATGTACTGCCCAGACGCGAGCGCATTTGCCTGCCAAGACATTACTACCTCCATCGGAGATGAACTCATTGAGGGGAAAGAGATCGAACCTTTGATACAGATCTATCCAAATCCTAACAACGGCATCTTCACTTTAGACATCACTGAGATTTCACCAGGAGGGTATATAGTAGACATATATCAAGCTTCTGGCAAATTACTCTACAGCCTCCGTGAGGATTTGGACTACTACAACTCAATCAATTTGTGGAATGTCAAGTCAGGCATGCACATCATCCATATCACTGATCGCGACACAGGTCGAAAGTACTCTGGCACCTTTCAGGTTATCAAATAGCTGAGGGTAACGACTAATCGCAACCTAAGTCTACACGAGAGTCATAATCATTATTCGGAAAACAATTACCGCTCGGTACGCTGGTAGGTGCATGTCTTGTAAGATTTGGATCGCGAAGACCATCTCTGATAAAAGCCAAAAGTGCTTGTCGCTCGGAGGAAGTGAGGTCCAATGCCTGAAAGTCTGGAGATAAGAGATCTTGACTGACATTGACATTTTCAGTTTCTGCTGCGATTTTGTAATCGAGGACGTCTTCCAAGGTATTCTTGCTTGCTCCGTGAAAGAAAAACGGTGCATCGCCGACATTGTATAACCCTGGCACCTTAAATCGGTAATTGTCCTCTTCTACCAGAGTGAAACCCCCACGGCCAAGATTCCTGCGATCATCAGCTGAGGTGTTAAAGCTTGGACGTTGATACATGTCTTTAACTCCAAGTGCATGAAACTCAGTTGACCCTAAGTTCTGCTCGTAGTGGCATGTTGCACATCGCGCCTTTCCGAAGAAAAGCGACGCCCCTTCTTTTTCCTGTGCGGTTAACGCATCAGAGTCACCTCTAAGCCAATCTTGAAAAGGTGCTTGATCTCCTAAGATCGTTCGGATGTATGCCGATAGAGCCAGTGAGGCCGAGAACTGCGTGTATCGCTCATCCTCCGGTATGTCTGGGAATACCTCATCGAACATTGCCGTGTAACCAAAATCATCTAAGATCTCCTTATCAATCTTTATGCGATGTGTTTTGATTCCTTCTATGTTCTGAGTTTCGATAGCCTCAAACCCTAACTCATTGAGCTCTGTATCCTCTCGCAGATGCCACACATCCTCAGTACCAATGTTTGCACCTCGACTCCCGAATTGTCCATTCCAAAAAGTGTTCGTAACAAATGCCACATTGATTAGACTCAGCGGCCGAGCACTCTGCACGTCCAATTGACTTTCATCGTAATCGCTGTTTTTTAACCGGCTCTCTCCATTCACACCAAAACCACGGCCTCCGTCAGCGACACCTTGAGGAGCGCCAGGACGAAATCCTGCTGTAGGCAGGTGACAACTTGCGCAGGAGTAGGTGCCCACGCCTGATGGAAAAATGGCATCTTGAGCTAATCCCGTATCAAAAAAGATCATCTTACCGAGTTCTACCTTCGCCGCTGTGAGCGGATTACGTGGATCTTGTGGGATGGCATCTAAATCATCCTTAGATGGAAGACTGTAGTAGTCATAGTTCCCTGTCGGACTAATCGTATTGATACGCTGTTTGAGGGACACATCGAGCTGACCTTCGCTGTAGGTAGTATCCTTAGAACAGGAGGAAAGAAGGGCAGCTATGGCAATTCCAAAAATGTATGATTTACGCATTAAAAGGCTTTTAGTCAATGCAATACATATATCAAATTTCAATAATATGATGATGGATTCTCCATCAGCTTGCGAAAATAATGGATTCTCACACTACTGTACGAGCACATTTTGGGGGAATTATGACGTCCCTTGGGCTAACAGTCGAATCGACCATCGTGTTCTTGGTTAGATATGCCCTTTGGCGTTCCTTTGCCGCCTGATATATCTACACGGAGAATATGAAACCAACATTATTAGTACTGGCTGCTGGGATGGGTAGCAGATATGGGGGACTGAAACAAATGGATGCTTTCGGACCAAGTGGCGAAACGATCTTGGATTATTCGATTTATGATGCCATTCAGTCCGGCTTCGGCAAAGTTGTCTTCGTGATTCGCGAGAGCTTTAGCGAAGCATTTCGAGCTTTTTTTTCGGGCAAATTTGACGACCAAATCGAGGTAGAATATGTCTTTCAGGATATCACAGATGTACCAGAGGGTTCGAGCTACACCCCTGAACGTGAAAAACCATGGGGGACAGCCCATGCTGTATGGGTAGCTCGACACGTGATCAACGAGCCATTTGCGGTAATCAATGCAGACGACTTTTATGGTCGCGGTGCTTATCGTGAGATCAAGTCCTATTTTGACCAAGGACATACCAACTATTCCCTGGTCGGTTATCAGTTATCAAATACGCTAAGCGATCATGGTACAGTCAATCGCGGTGTGTGCCAAGTTAATGAGACAGGTCAGCTAAAAACCGTTGTAGAGACATTAAAGATTGGGTTCGAGGCGGATGGAACAATCTCTTATCCGACAGAAGATGGCTCTGCGAACTTGGCGGCAGAAACAGTTGTCTCGATGAACTTTTGGGGTTTTACGCCGGATTATTTTTCTTATGCCGAAGACTACTTCAAGGGTTTTCTTAGCAAGCGAGGTCACGAACCCAAGTCTGAATTTTTCATACCCCTATTAATCGAGGATCTTATACAGAAGGATGAGAAGAGTGTCGAAGTTCTGTCCTGTGACGAGCAATGGTTTGGGGTGACCTATCAAGAGGATAAACCGATCGTAGTGGAGAAAATAATGGATCTGCTCCGTCGCGAGGTTTATCCAAAGAAACTGTGGGGGTGAGAGATCTTCGGAGACGGCAGCTTTTGTGTTAAACCAAAAGAAGCCTACCGAAGTAAGCTTCCTAACCGAATCGTATGAAAAAACTATCTAACCTGTGGTTATAGAAACCCAAAGGCCTCATTTTTTATTATCAAAGCTCAATGCTTAACAGGAAATTAAACTGAACCACTTATCGTTTGGTTTAACCACGTATTGCTAATCACAGCTGTCTATCTTTAATAGACGAAGGAAAACACATCACACAGCTATGAACCACCTGAGGAACGAGGCTATAGAACAAGAGATCAAGGAAAAGTTAGCCAACTGGAGGGAGATAGTACAGCAGTACCAAGTACCGGATAGTAGGAAGGCTGTTCTTCAGCTATTAACCACATTTCTCCCTTACATCTCGCTTTGGGTGCTTATGTATTTTAGCATGCGGTGGTCGATTATGATCACGATTGCCCTTGGCTTGGTCAATGTCTTTTTTCTGGTTCGCATATTTATCATCCAACATGACTGTGGGCATCAGTCCTTCCTCAAGTCGAAGAAGTTAAATAACATCGTCGGGACGATTTGCAGCCTGTTCAGCACGATACCATATAAGTATTGGGCGAAGGTTCACAATCACCATCACGGACATACTGGTCAGTTGGAGGAGCGCAATATTGGCGACATCAACTTTATCACAGTTGAAGAATACAGAAGTAGAGGAAAATGGGGGCGATTCAGTTATCGATTGTTCAGAAACCCGGTGGTCTTATTCTTTTTCGCTCCTTTGATTTACTTCTTGTTTTCAAACCGCATTCCAACGTTTAAGCTTAAGGGATGGCATCACGTGCGTCGTGGACAGTTGGCAAATAACCTAATGATCGGTGGAGTATGGCTTTTACTGGCCATATTACTCGGTTGGAAGCAGTTTCTATTTGTGCAATTATATCTCGTGATCTCCTTTTTCTGTGTGGCCTTCTGGTTTTTTTATGTCCAGCATCAACATGAAGAGACATACATGAGATGGCGACAAAACTGGGATTACCTTATAGCATCTATCCGAGGCGCGAGTTATTACAAGTTGCCGAAGGTCTTTCAGTGGCTAACCGGTAATATCGGTCTTCATCACATTCATCACCTAAGCTCTCGCATACCTAATTATAACCTGGAGAAATGCATGAAGGAGAATCCTTTATTTACGAAGTATGCGACAACACTAACTTTCTGGGATAGTGTGAAGACCGTTACCCTCAAGCTCTATGATGAAGAGCGCCAGCGGATGATTAGCTTTAGAGAGTTCTACCAGATGGAGAGACTTTCCCTCTCAGCGTGACCCGCGATAAGGTCTATTTTATCCTTCTGATTGCCTCCTTGGCATTTGTGGTCGCTGTTATTCTGAGTTGGGTGTTTTTACCAAAGGATATTGGAATGGCTATGCTGATCGTACCATATCTCTATGGCCTCATGACCTTCTTGGTAGCAGCGGTTATTGGCTTGATCACTCTGTGGCGCGTTCCAACACTCCCGAATCCGACGTTACTGCGAGGGCTTGGGAGTGGACTGCTTATCATGATTGTTGTTGCAGTCTTAATGTTAATGTTTCTCTAAGGCCCGCACGGCACTCCTATCTTTCGTGTGACGGCCCAATTGTCTTGGGCCCTACATTTCAAACTCAATCACATCTTATGTCTATTATCAAAGAATTAGGTGGCCTCGTCACCAATCAGATCATCAAGTCCGCCTCGAACTCATTAGGTGAGAGCGACAGCGCCATCGGGAAGGTCATCAGTGGGTTAGCGCCTACCATCCTGGCAGGTATGCTCAACAAGTCTTCGGACGCGGGTGCGTTCGGACAGATATTTGATATGCTCAATCGAAAAGAGAATGTCAGCTACCTCGATAACCTCGAAGGGATGCTCACACCTGGAAACATCGCTCAAGGTGATCCTCGGGACGCGGCTGGCTCTATGTTGGGATCATTGTTTGGCGATAAGGTCGGGGGTATTCTCGATATGATCACCGCCCTTGGTGGTGTCAAGCGTGACAGTACGTCTTCGTTGTTGGGCATGGTCGGACCCATGATCATGGGATATCTGGGCAAGAAAATACTCAATCAAGGATTGAGCGCTACGGGGTTAGCGAGCTACCTCGGTACAGAGAGAAATAATATTGCTTCTGCCATCCCAAATCAGTTGGCAGACTTCATTGGATTTGACGTCAATGAAACTGTGGCAGACAAAGCAGCAGCGGCTGTAACTGGTGCGGCAACTACGGCATCAACTGCAGCCAAGTCAGCTGCGAGCTCGGCTTCCGGTGCTGTAAATACTGCTGCATCTACTGCACAATCAGGAGGTTCAGGTCTATTGAAGTATCTCTTGCCATTGCTTCTCGTCGCTGGGGCATTTTTTGCCTGGAGGGCGTGTGGCACTGATGTCAAAAATGCTGGGGAGAAAGTGGCAGATGTAACTACGAGTGCTGTCGACGGGGCATCGGATGCTGCGTCAGATATGGCCAAGGGAATTGGAGAAGCAGCAAAAGATATTTCGGCTGATGCAGCAAACGCAGCTTCTGGAGCAGTCGCTGGACTCGGCCAGATGCTGTCGCGTGCCCTACCGGGAGGGGTGTCGCTCAATGTCCCAGAGAATGGGATTGAATCACAGGTTATCGCTTTTATCGAAGATGAAGATAAGGTAGTTGACAAGACGACTTGGTTCAACTTCGATCGCCTCAACTTCGCTACTGGCAGTGCAGATCTGGATATGGAGAAATCAAGAGAACAGATAGATAACATCGCTGCTATCCTGACTGCATATCCAAATGTGAATATCAAAATCGGAGGTTACACGGATAATACCGGTAATGCAGAAGCGAACATGAAGCTTTCTGAGGCACGTGCCCAAACGGTCATGCTTGCCTTGGTCAATAAGGGAATTGCACCTCCGCGAATGGCAGCTGAGGGTTATGGAGATGCACATCCAGTTGCATCTAATGATACAGCCGACGGGCGTGCTCAGAATAGACGCATCGCACTTCGAGTTACCAAGAAGTAATCGTAATTCTTCCTATTGTGGTGTATTCCCAATAGGATGTGCAACTATTAAGAGGGGAGTGCTGCGGTACTACCCCTCTTTTAGATTAGGGCTGCGTCTATTAAGGAGTTTTAGCAGAATCATATTCTGCGGATGTCGTCAACAAGATGAATGAAGCTCACAGAGCTCCAGATTTATAACCTGATCAGAGAATTTGACGTTACGTCAATAACATAAAAACGACCACCATGAAACGACTAACCATCACCAGCTTAGCAATCATCGGAATGATATCCTGTCGCGCCGAACACCCAGTAAACGCTGAGAACGCAGCACCGATTGAGGTAACAACCTCACCAGTGGTCTTAAGTGAAAACGTTGATACGCCCGTGATTACCACTGAGACATCTACTATCACTGCAGGGGCGGTCAAAATAGAAACACACCGAGTTGAGGTCGACGAATCAAAGGTAGAAGCCGAGTCAATCATACTTGTTGATGATATTAATCGGCCAAAGGTGGAAGAGAATCAAGTAGAACCGTCTACCGAAGTGGAGGAGGTCGAACCAAGCTCGGTTGAACCACAACTCGATAATGACAAAGATGTAGATGAGGAAACGGAGTCAGATTCAAAAGTTCACGTATCAGAACCACAGGTTGTAGAAGAGGAGTCTACTGCTGCCCATGTAGTTGGATTAGTCACTGATCACTCAGCATGGGATCAGTTACTCCAGCAGTACGTTTCATCCGCAGGCGTCGTCGACTACTCTGGCCTTAAGAAAAAAGAGAGTCAACTTGACGCATACTTAGGAGCCCTTAGTGGTGAAGCTCCAAAACCCACAGATCTAAGCAATGCTGCTAAGGCATATTGGATCAACGCCTATAATGCCTATACGATCAAGCTCATCCTCAAGAATTATCCTGTATCGTCCATTACTGATCTTCATGGAGGTAAACCTTGGGATGTTAAATGGATCAATCTTGGTGGCACCACCTACTCACTTAATGACATTGAGCATCAGATCCTCAGACCCAAGTTTGACGATGCACGCATTCACTTTGCCGTTAATTGTGCAGCTGTCTCGTGCCCTAAGGTTTCGAACAAAGCATTTACATCTACCAATATTGAATCGCAATTGGAATCGCTGACGACGTCCTTCGTGAACAACAAAAGCGCCAATACAATCGGCAAGAATAAGGTTGTCGTTTCCAAAATTTTTGATTGGTACGGGGAGGACTTTGGCGATTTGGTAGCTTTTCTGGATAAGTACGCGACGACTGACGTCAATTCTTCTGCTCAGGTTACCTTTCAAGAGTACAATTGGTCACTCAATGGTAAATAATTAAAATATATAAGCTGCTGAAAGCCATATAG
>JBCBIX010000076.1:0-13720 GCA_038523965.1 Bacteroidota bacterium | reverse complement strand
GATTACTTCCTACAATTCGGCATATGAGAAGCCAGAAGATGTAAGAGTATTCCTCAAGTATGGATCTGGTCAGACTTTGGAGTTAACAGAGGTCGATGTGATCGATAGGAATCGCCTTCAGGTAGCAGGAACCTTACCACATTACATGTCTACTAATCAGACCGTGGAGGATCTTTCTATGATTATTCATGATCGCCAGACTGGATATCAAGTGATGCCTTCTGCAATAACGGTTACTCGGTCCGAGACTTCACTATCTAATGAGCACATTAATTGGATCACAGAATTACCTGTGGAAGGCACAGAATGGACCTTTGCCTTTCCGTTTAGATCCATTCTTTATGAGACGATTCGGAACACCTTTTTTCATGTTGCGATCTGGATGGCCATGTTCGTTTTGCTGATTGTGAGCTTGACATATAGCATCCTTTACTTGAGGTCAAAAGATCTACTCCATGATGCTGTTGCAGCCTCATTTGCTCATGTTGCAGTGGTATTGGGTATCACCGGGATGATTACTGGATCGATTTGGGCGCGCTACACCTGGGGAACCTATTGGACGAATGATCCAAAGCTGAACTTGAGTGCTGTGGCGATGCTCATCTATCTCGCTTATTCGATACTGAGGTCATCAATCACTTCGGATGACCAGCGAGCGCGACTTAGTGCGGTGTATAATGTCTTTGCCTTTATGGCCATGATCCCATTGGTGTTTATTATTCCAAGGTTGACCAGTAGCTTACACCCAGGCAATGGTGGTAATCCTGCGTTAGGAGGTGAAGACATGGATCACACGCTCCGCATGGTGTTCTATCCAGCTATTATAGGCTACACCATACTTGGCGTTTGGATATCCTCGATCGTCTTTCGCATTCGTCGACTTCAGCTACATTACATTACTTCAGATCTACAGAACTCATGAGTAGACTTTTTCCCTTGGCTTTTGTGACAGATCACTACGCCGGTGAGTCCAAACTGATCGCTGTGATTGCCTGTGTGTTAATCATTTTGGGCGGCATCGTATTTTTTCTGCTTTACCTCGAGAAACGCATTAAAAAGTTAGAAGAGGAGGCTGATCTACGTACCTGATCTCTCCAAACTTCTCAATTAAATAAGCGTTCGAACTGTATGCACAAAGACCAGGAGGAGATCAGATTTCGACAGAAAGACGCCTTTGCCGTCTACAGCCTTCCTGGTACCAAGTCGCACACTATCGTATATGCTGAGGATAGAGGATGGGTGACGCATCCTACCCAGTCACCTGCTTATCTCATTCAGTCTTTTGATCATAAAGGCCAAGAACCGACCTCTATAGTAGCAGATCACGTTATTCATGATGCACCTTTTCACTGTGATGTGCGCGAACGAACGGAGGTCGTAAGTACGTCGGAGGAAGACTATTTGTCAATAGCTCGTGAAACTATCGATGCGATCCGAAGAAATGAGTTTGGTAAAGTTGTGATCTCCAAGGTCAAGCGCATCCCCCGATATCGAGGTAAGGTTTATGATCTATTTATTGATCTTAAAATGCGGTATCCCGGCGCTTTTGTCTTCTTGTACCATGTACCTGGACGAGGATATTGGTGTGGAGCGACCCCGGAAGTCCTTTTGCGTCGGACAGAGAGATCATATCGAACGATGGCATTAGCTGGAACACAACGGGATAAGGGGCAAGACTTGAAGGATGCCTTTTGGGGTAGCAAGGAACAGCATGAACAACGTGTGATTGAAACCTTTGTCGAAGGGCGCTTAGAGGATGCCTTTATTTCGTTTCGAAAAAGAGGACCCTATACAGTTCGAGCTGGACAGGTACTGCATATTTGTAGTGAATATTTCATCGATCGCGAGGCCTCCATGCGGATTCTATCTGAACGCTTGCATCCTGGTCCAGCCATCTGTGGACTTCCTCAAGATGATGCACGCGAATGGATCAAGATGTATGAGCATCATGACCGCGGCGACTACTGCGGATACACAGGTCCGTGGGGCATTGATAATGAACATGCGCTATATGTGAATCTGCGATCTATGAGCATTTGGAAGAATGCGTATCTACTTTACCTTGGCGGAGGTCTAACGGCCCAATCCGAAGCACGAGAGGAATGGGAAGAGACAGAACTTAAGGCTCAGACGCTACTCTCGGCGATCGAGCAAACGCAGAGCGTATGACACTACTGTCAGCGAAGACTTCTGTAGCCAATGCTGTAAGAATCGCGGCAGCCAAAGGAATCAAGTATGCCGTGATCTCTCCGGGGTCTCGCAATGCACCTTTGACCATATCATTAGACGAACATCCTAACATCACATGTCTCAATATCCCCGACGAACGAGTGGCTGGATTCTTTGCTCTGGGTATGGCGCAGGAGTTGCAGTCTCCTGTGATCCTGTGTTGTACTTCAGGTAGTGCTGCACTTAACTATGCACCAGCGATCGTCGAGGCCTACTATCAGAAGATCCCCCTACTGATCTATACGGCAGATCGTCCTACAGAATGGATCGATCAGCGTGCTGGACAGACCATGAGGCAGCATGAAGTATATGCCAATTATATCAAGAGCAGTTATCAGTTATTGAGTGAAGCCAAGCAGCGAGATCACCTTTGGTATAATGATAGGATCATCAATCAAGCAGTCGATGAGACGATGATCGATGGACCTGGTCCTGTGCATGTGAACTTCCCCATGCGTGAGCCACTGTATGATCTTATAAAGCTCGAAGAGCTCTCACCTCCCAAAGTGGTTACTTCCATACAGCGTAAGAATGTATTGCCTGAGTCGGCCATTGATGAGTTAAAAGAGGCCTGGTCGAGACATGATAGTGTATTGGTTATCATCGGTCAGCGTGCCAGGTCAGAGCGTTTTGATCGTGCAATAGAGGCTTTGTCAACTTTATCACATGTCATTATACTCACCGAAAACACGTCCAACGTTTGTGCCACTAAGGTCTATCGCTCGATAGATCGACTGATCGATAGCATAGGCCCAGAGGAGTATTCGGCCTTTACTCCTTCGTTGGTGATCTCGTGCGCTGGACCGATCGTATCCAAGAAGATCAGGTTCATGCTACGAGACATGAACATTGCAGAACACTGGCATGTGGATCCCGTAGATCAATATGTCGATACTTATCGTGCACTTACGCAGAATGTGCCACTGATGATTCAGGAGTTGGTTCCTATCGTTTCACAAGTTGACCATCGTGTAGACCAACGATTCATGGCCAATTGGAGACGGCGAGAGGCTGATACAAAAAGCGCTCATGACGTATATGTCGATCAAGTGGAGTGGTGTGACCTTCAGGTGATGAATGCGATACATGAGCGCGTTCCGGGAGGACAGTTTCATATCGCAAGTAGTACCCCAGTGAGATATACTCAGCTCTTCGAGACGCGGATGGATCTACAGTACCGCGCTAATAGAGGGGTGAGTGGTATCGATGGATGTACATCTACAGCAGCAGGAGCGGCATATGTCTGTGACGAAGTAGTGACTCTTGTTACTGGTGATATCGCTTTTTTTTATGATAGCAATGCCTTTTGGCATCATCATGTAGGTGATAACCTGAGGGTGATCATGATCAATAATGAAGGGGGGAATATCTTCCGTTATGTCAAAGGCCCGCAGCGTACCTCTCAATTTGAAAAACACTTCGAAGCTCACCATGTAACCACAGCAAAGGGAATCGCCGAGGCCTACCATGTTAACTATCTAACGGCTACCGATGCTAAGAGCTTGGCAGATCAACTCGATATCATTTATAATCATGACTACGTAGGCCCTGTCATCTTAGAAATATTCACACCTCGTGAACTAAATATTCAGATTCTAAAAGACTATTTCGCATATATCAAGTCAAAGGTTCGCCCAGCAGATGCTGAATCAGATTGACTTTTTTCGATCAGAAATGAAGTGGAATTGATTGAGTAGGCATGGTGGATCATTAAATTTGGTCCAAAATCCTTTCACCATGATCATCGGCGTCCCCAAAGAAATCAAACCAAGTGAAAATCGTGTAGCCTTAACCCCAGCAGGCGTAAATGCATTCGTCTCCTCAGGTCATCAGGTGTATGTCCAGGATGCAGCAGGGGCAGGAAGCGGATTTTTAAACGATGCCTATCAACAGGCTGGTGCTGAGATTCTTCCCACTATCGAGGATGTCTATGATAGAGCTGAGATGATCATCAAGGTGAAGGAACCTATCGCACATGAATATCCGCTCATCAAGAAGGATCAGCTGCTGTACACCTATTTCCATTTTGCCAGTAGTGAGGCACTTACTAAAGCAATGATAGACAGTGGGTCGATCTGTCTGGCGTATGAGACGGTGGAAGCGCCTGACGGATCACTTCCATTATTAGTTCCGATGTCGGAAGTAGCAGGTCGCATGGCCGTACAAGAGGGCGCCAAGTACCTTGAGCGACAGGAAGGGGGTCGTGGCATCCTGCTCGGTGGTGTTGCTGGAGTCCTTCCGGCATCAGTGTTGATCTTAGGTGCTGGAGTGGTTGGTACAGAGGCAGCTAAGATGGCCGCAGGGCTTGGAGCCAATGTGATCCTCATGGATATCAATTTGAAGCGCCTGAGATATCTCGCTGATACGTTACCTCCTAACGTCTCCACGATGTACAGCAACCCATACAACATACGCCACCTAAGTCAACGAGCCGATCTCATCATTGGTGCAGTATTGATCCCAGGTGCCAAGGCTCCCAAGCTGATTACGCGAGATATGCTGCCTGGTATGTTAGACGGCGCCGTGTTAGTAGATGTCGCAGTAGATCAGGGCGGTTGCATCGAGACATGTACTCCGACCACTCATGATGATCCCACATTTGTGATCGATGGGGTAGTGCACTATTGCGTAGCAAATATGCCAGGTGCGGTACCCTACACCTCCACTCAGGCTCTCACAAACGCAACGCTTAATCAAGGACTTCAACTCGCTAATCATGGATGGAGAGATGCCGCTAAGCATGACGCAGGATTGGCTAAAGGTCTCAATATTGTTCAAGGAAAGGTTGTTTTCGAGGCAGTTGCAGATGCGTTTGACCTGGAGTACACACCTGTAGACGCTGTCTTGTAGCCTCCTAAGTAGGTTGCGGTCGATTCATCCATAGGCTGCATCCATTGATCTATATTATTCGTTCTTACTCGCACTGGAGATTCATTTTTGAGGGAGCGTCCACGTTATCGAATCACGCGAGTAGCCGACCATGATTACACTATCTGGAATTCATAAATCCTATCAGACTGGTTCCCAAAGTCTGCACGTCCTGAAGGGCATTGATCTAACCATAGAGGATGGTGACTTCGTATCCATCATGGGTTCGTCTGGATCTGGCAAGTCTACTCTGCTGAATATCTTGGGTATTTTGGATGAGTATGATAAAGGTGAGTATCGTCTCAATGATCAATTGATTAATAAAGATCTAAGTGAAAAACAGGCCGCTTTTTTTAGAAATAGGTTCATAGGATTCGTTTTCCAATCATTTAATCTTCTTCCATTTAAGACAGCTACAGAAAATGTGGCCCTCCCACTGTATTACCAAAAAGTACCACGTAAGGAAAGGCAGGAAAAAGCAGTCGAATATTTGGAAAAAGTAGGCCTAAAAGACTGGGCTGATCACTATCCTAATCAACTCTCTGGCGGTCAGCAACAACGCGTCGCCATAGCCAGAGCCCTCATCTCGGAACCTAAGGTGCTGTTGGCAGATGAACCAACAGGTGCTCTTGACTCTACTACAACTCACGAGGTCATGGACATCTTCAAGTCTGTTAATGATCAAGGCATGACCACGATCATTGTCACTCACGAAGATGACATCGCTGCACGCACTCGACGTGTGATTAGAGTCAGCGATGGTCTCATTCTAAATGATGGTCGATGATAGATTGGGATAAGTGGGAAGAGATTTTTGGATCGATCAGGCGTCATCCCGTCCGTACCACGCTAACTGGTATTGCAGTCGCTTGGGGTATTTTCATGTTGGTGATCCTTCTTGGCATGAGCCAGGGTTTACAGAATGGCATTGAATTTCAATTTAGTGGTGACAACACAAACAGTATTTGGATAAGACCTGGTCGTACTTCCATGCCTTACAAAGGACTGAAAGAAGGGCGTCGCATCCGAGTTGATAACAATGATTTTGAACATCTCTTGGAAGAGTTTCCAGAAATCACATATCTAAGTGGTGAGTATGGTCCAGGTGGCGATCGCATTGTAAAATACAAACAGAAAGCACTCTCTTTTCAACTACAGTCGGTACATCCTGCGGCGAAGTTCGTTGAGAATATCATCATGGAGCAGGGGCGATTTTTGAATGAATTGGACCAGAAGGAGGCTCGTAAGGTGGCTATCGTAGGTCAAACTGTCCAAGACAAATTGTTTCCCAAAGGAGTAAGTGCGGTTGGGGAGTCCATTACAATTGACGGAGTTACCTACAGAGTTGTTGGCGTCTACACGGACAATGAGGGCGAATACTCTATGCGTAGAGTTTATATACCCGTGTCTACTTCTCAACAGGTGTACTCCGCCTATGACCGACTGAATCGCATGTTCATGGCAGCCGATGACCTTAGCATCGATCGTATGATGGCTTTAGAACAAGGGTTGAGAGAGACATTTGCTACGCGAAAGAGCTACGACATTAATGATCGGCGAGCGTTTCGCTTTAATAATTTTGCCGAGGAGTATCAGAACTTCCAAAATCTAATGACGGCGATAAAGTCGCTGATGTGGATCGTGGGTATCTTTTCGATTATCGCTGGGGTTATTGGAGTCAGTAACATCATGCTCATCATTGTAAAAGATCGCACAAAAGAAATTGGAATACGGAAGGCGATAGGGGCTACGCCAAGATCTATTGTTGGGATGATATTCCAAGAGGCGATTCTAATCACGGCGGTATCGGGTTATATAGGTTTGGGGGCAGGTGTTGCAGTCATGGCCGCACTGTCAGGAGTCACAACTGAATTCTTTAGAAATCCGCAGGTGAATCTCTGGATCGCCATATCTGCGACTTTCGTCCTAATATTCGCAGGAGGTTTAGCTGGCCTGTTGCCGGCGCTCCAGGCCTCTCGAATTAATCCCGTAAAAGCGATCAAAAGCGATTAGTATGAACATTTTTGATCGAGATATCTGGCAGGAGATTTTTGCCACTATGAATAAGAATAAGCTCCGTACGGGACTCACCGCCTTAGGTGTGTTCTGGGGCATCTTCATGCTGGTCTTTTTGCTTGGTATGGGCAAGGGATTAGAAAATGGCGTCTACAGAGACTTTGGCAGTCGCGCCAAGAACATCATGTATGTCTGGTCATGGCGCACTTCACTGCCGTACAATGGATATGCTGCTGGCCGTCGCGTCCCTATCGAACTATCTGATCTTGAAGTTCTGCGCACACAAGTCGAAGAACTGGATATGATCGCCCCAAGAAACTCCGTCGGTCCATATTTGGTCGATTACAAAGGGAACAATGACTCCTATGAAGTCCGGGGTGAGCTCACAGACTTCCCCAAGATCGAAGCCATAACCATCTACAATGGTCGATATATCAATGATGCTGATATCGAATCTGGACGAAAGGTGGTTGCCATTGGCAATACTGTAAAGGATGTACTCTTCGGGGATGATGACCCGATCGGAGAGCATGTTACAATTAAGGGAATCGACTTTAGGGTGGTGGGTGTATATGGCCCCGAGAAGTTAACTGACCGAGGTAATGACAATAGTGAATCTGTAGTCATCCCACTGACGACCATGGAGCGAACATTCGGTACTGGAGGAAGGATAGACTGGATGGTGCTCTCCGCCAAACCTGGGACGAGGGTCGCAGACATGGAGCCTAAGGTCAGACGGATTCTAAAAGAATTAAACGATGTCGATCCTGAAGATCCACAAGGAATAGGTGGATTCAATTTAGAAAAGGAGTTTCAACAGGTTCAATCCCTGTTTTTAGGAATTAAAGTCTTCCTATGGATCGTGGGTATCGGAACTCTACTGGCTGGTATCATCGGCGTAAGTAATATCATGCTCATCATTGTAAAGGAGCGAACAAAGGAAATTGGAATTCGCAAAGCTCTCGGAGCGACTCCTGGGAGCATCATTGGATTGATCCTCATCGAATCTGTTTTCATCACAGCGATATCCGGTTACATCGGTGTGCTTATCGGTACAATGCTCGTGTGGGGCATCGATGCGCTTATGGTGGCTAATGATATCGAGTCTGAGAATTTTTGGAATCCTGAAGTGAATATGTATGTGGCTGTGGCCTCTGTGCTGACCCTAATCATCGCTGGAACAATCGCAGGATTGATTCCTGCACTTCAAGCATCCAAAGTAAATCCAGTCGTGGCCCTTAAGGATGAATAGAATTAAAAATTTGTCAAAACAAAACGTTTAAAATCGTTAGATCATGAATAAAGGTTGTCTGATTGCAGTTGTCGCACTTCTTGTCTTGCTAACCGCTGGATTAGGATACTACTTTTCAAATCAGGGAAAAGAAAAGGCCACAAAATTTGAAACGACAACACCAGAGGTTAATGATGTCATCAGTAAGGCAGTTGCCACTGGGAGCATAAAGCCTCGACTCGAGGTGAATATCAAACCTCAAGTGTCGGGAGTGGTGGACCAACTCTATGTCGAAGCAGGAGAGATCGTCGAAAAAGGACAGCGACTCGCCCGTATAAAGCTTATCCCATCAGAAGTCAATGTCAATAGCGCCCAAAGCAATGTCGACCTCGCACGAATCAGAGTACAAGAGGCAAGGCGAGAACTCACACGTCAGCAGGCAGTCTTTGGAGAGCAGTTGGATGTGAAGGAAGCAAAGCGAAACCTGGATAATGCAATCGAAGAAGCTACTCGTCAGCAACAATTGTTCGAAGACGGAATCATATCAGAGCAGGAGTACCAGCGGTTTGTCTTGGATCGTGATATTAGACAGAATGCCTATGATAATGCCTTGTTACAGAGTAAGAATAGTCTTGGACAGTTCGAAGCACAGTTAGAAATTCGGGAGCAGGAATTACAGGCAGCGATTAATAACTTACAATTACTCAGAGAGGGAGTGACCCAGAACAGCAAGCAGGTCTCTAATGTAGTTGTCTCCACTGTAGCAGGAATGATCCTGGATGTACCTCTTGAAGAAGGCTCCTCAGTAATCGAGCGCAATAATTTTAATGAGGGTACGAACATCGCAGTGATTGCAGATATGTCTAATATCATTTTTGAAGGTAAAGTCGATGAGTCAGATGTTGGAAAGCTCCAAGAAGGAATGGAATTGGAACTAACAGTTGGAGCCATACCTGAAGAGAAGTTTCAAGCGGTTTTAGAATTTATCTCACCTCAGGGAGTGGAAGAAGAAGGCACAGTCAAATTCGAAATTAAGGCTGCCATAAAGCCTTACGAGAGCGATGTATTTCTGAGAGCTGGGTACAGCGCTAATGGTGATGTGATCATCGATAAACGTGAGCAAGTGATCACCGTCTACGAACGCGATGTCACTTACAAGGACGATAAGGCATACCTAAACAAGGTCACCGGAGATCGCGAGACCGACGAAATCGAGGTTCAGTTAGGTCTATCTGATGGCTTGATTGTAGAAGTAGAGTCCGGAATAGATACATCGACATCTATCCAAGTCATGCTGGATCCTAACGCGGGTTAGGATCACCTGACCGATAGCTTACAGGATTATTCGACAATGGTAGAACCCGAGATCATGGCGAATGCTGTGCTGTCTGGTTCTGTCTGATTGATCTCGACATTTACAAAATCGCGAACCCCACTTGCCTCTGTTGGTAGCCCGTCTTCGTATTTGTACCATGTCAGTTGTTTGGGAAGAATAAGGTCATTGTAATTATCCCATTCTGTATATCTGATCCAATGTAGATCAGTTGATTTTTCATTCGTGAAATATGTGATTGTATAACCCAACCATTCCATAAGATTCGTTTCTGGATCATAATGGATATAATACTCATCGTTAGGTGATAGTCCTATTCCTTCATCGTAGCCGATTTTGACTCCAGGGTAGGTCTTTCCATCGAATACCAGTGGTTTTGCTTCGTCATAGAAGATTCCTTCATCTGTCAGAACGAAAGGCATTGCATAGAAATAGAACATCAGGTTTTTATAAAACTTTGGGTTACCCTTATAAGTAGAGTCAGCGTTGATCCAGATGTCAATCCCGTCATATCCCATTGTAAAGTTGGAACCCTCAATACGTTCTCGTCTATCCTGAAGATGGATAAGGTGGTCTTCCGTGGACTCACCATTGATCATTTGATAGGATAGTGACTTCATGGACTCCCATTGCTCTTGACCGCCGTGTGCTTGTAGAACATTAGCCAATTCAGCAGGTATTCCGTGGTCATGGTCATGATGTTCGTGATCGTGATGATCCTCGTGTGTGTGACCATCACCATGATCATGCTTACAGGAGATGATGAGTAGGAGGCAGAAGGGTAGAGTAAGAAGGCGTAACATATGTTCCTATTGTGATTCAAATGTACGCGACCCTCCCGTTGATGGGCAGACAGATATCATAACTGTGCGGAACTGTCCTTTAGACTGCTTTAGTCCTACATTTGCAGTCAAATTATTGGTGCAGATATGCAAATCGCCAATCTCAATTTCGATGAGTTTCCATTGTTTCTGGCTCCGATGGAGGATGTCAGTGACCCACCCTTTCGCGCTTTATGTAAGGCCCAGGGTTGTGACATGATGTACACAGAGTTTATCTCTGTCGAAGGACTCATCCGTGATGCGTCTAAAAGTGTCCAGAAGCTGGATATCTATGATGATGAGAGACCCATAGGGATCCAGATTTTTGGTGCGGAGATTGACTCCATGCGGAGAGCTGCGGAGATCGTAGAGGAGGCACAACCAGAGGTATTGGATATCAACTTTGGTTGTCCAGTCAAGAAGGTGGTCTGTAAGATGGCAGGTGCTGGAATCCTACAGGACATCCCTCGCATGGTCCAGTTAACCAAAGAGATAGTTGACGCAACCTCTCTTCCTGTGACTGTCAAAACGCGGCTTGGGTGGGACGACTCGTCGATCAGAATAGTCGAAGTAGCTGAGCGGCTCCAGGATGTTGGAATCCAGGCCTTGGCAATACATGGACGGACTCGTAAGCAGATGTACAAAGGTGAGGCCGACTGGGAGCCAATCGCCGCTGTCAAGAATAACCCACGAATCCATATTCCAATAATCGGAAATGGTGATATCGACTCTCCGCAAAAAGCAGCCGAATATCGAGATCGGTATGGCGTCGATGGTATAATGATCGGTCGGGCAAGCATTGGTAATCCCTGGATTTTCAAACAGATCAAGCACTACTTCCGTACGGGTGAGATTATCGATCCACCATCCATCTCAGAGAAGGCGGATGCTGTAAGGCAGCACCTCGCTCATAGCATCGAGTGGAAAGGAGAGAAACTTGGCGTTCTTGAAATGCGCAGGCATTACACGAACTATTTCAGAGGGCTGCCACAGATCAAGCAGTATCGAGGGAGGCTTGTTACGGAACACGATCCAAGTGTACTCTTTGAGGTTATCGATCAGATCGAAGAACGCTATGCTACGCGTGAGCAATTAGAGTTGGTATAGATCAACAGTATATAATTTCTGGATAGAACGTGGGGAGTGTAAAAATTTCATTTTCGGAGATAGAAGGCGCTGTGGCCGATGCTGTGAGGGTAGCTTCTGCCCAGTCGAGAGTGGATGCCTATGTGATTGGAGGTTTTGTGAGAGATAAGATTTTGGGACGCCCTACTAAGGACATGGATATTGTCGCGATCGGTGATGGCATTCGATTAGCAAAGGAAGTAGCCAAGCAGCTTGGACTCCCTAAGCCAGTAATCTATAGTCGATTTGGTACGGCCATGCTCGATTTTGACGGCCTTGAAGTCGAGTTCGTCGGTGCCCGCAAGGAGTCGTACCGTGCTGATAGTCGGAATCCAGTTGTCGAAGCTGGAACCTTAGAGGACGATCAGAATCGACGTGATTTCACAATCAACGCGATGGCCGTTTGTCTATCTGAAGATCGATTCAGCGAGTTCTTAGATCCTTTTGAGGGTCTTTCTGACATCGATCGTCGAATCATCCGAACCCCGACGGATCCCGACAAAACCTTCTCTGACGATCCACTACGGATGATGAGAGCTGTTCGGTTTGCGAGCCAGTTGGGCTACGAGATAGAAGAGGAGACTTTTAAAGGTATTCAGCGTAATGTATCGCGCATCGACATCATCTCCCAGGAGCGCATCACTTCCGAGATGAACAAGATCATGTTGTCGCCACGACCATCAGTCGGTTGGAAACTGCTCATGGATACAGGGCTCTGCGAGTTAGTAGCTCCAGAGATGTATCAATTACGCGGTGTGGACTACGTAGGCAGTCGTGGTCATAAGGATAACTTCTATCACACCTTAGAAGTATTGGATAATGTTTCTCTCGAGTCAGATGACCTCTGGTTGCGCTACGCGGCGTTACTACATGATATCGGCAAACCTCGAACCAAGCGTTGGGATGATCGAGCTGGGTGGACTTTTCACGGTCATGACGCCGTAGGTTCGTATATGGTGCCTAAGATTTTCAGGAAGATGAAGCTGCCGATGGGAGCAGAGATGAACTATGTAAAGAAGCTGGTTCTCCTTCATCTGAGACCAATTTCTCTGACGAATAAGAACATCTCCGATAGTGCTATCCGCAGGCTACTATTTGAGGCAGGTGACGACATCGATGATCTGATGACCTTATGTCAAGCTGATATCACAACTAAGAATAAAGGCAAGATGCAACGGTACTTGGCGAACTATGAACTCGTCAAATCAAAGATGATCGAACTTGAAGAGTCCGATCGACTGCGCAACTGGCAGCCTCCGATATCAGGAGAGCATATCATGGATACATTTGGGATCAAACCAAGTCGGACTGTTGGCGACATCAAGACCGCGATACGAGAGGCCATCTTGGATGGAGAGATACCCAATGAGTTTCAGGCGGCTCATCAGTATATGCTTGGATTAGGTGCTGAGCTCGGCTTGGGTGTAGATACCGAACTTGGCTCTTCAGCCATTGATTAATTCTCATCTTGCATCATGGCTGTTCTATTGCTTTGCATTGCTTGCAATGTCCTTCTTGCAATCATCTTTAAAGGCTTTCATCGCTATGGTCTGAATAATCTCAACGCCATCGTTGTGAATTATTTCGTCTGTGTTGTCGTCGCTTCAGCAGTCCTCGGCGCATCATCTGTGCCCTTCGATGTTGTATCACGACCTTGGTTTTGGTGGTCGGTGATTCTCTCATTGACTTTCATTACAGGTTTTAATGTGTTGGCATTGTCTTTTCAAAAAAGTGGAGTCGCCCTGACTGCCATTATTCAAAAAATGTCTCTTGCTATTTCAGCAGCTTTTGCAATCCTGTATTATGGAGAGTCACTTGGATGGATGAAGGCCATAGGTATTCTTCTCGCCTTAGTGGCGGTCTTTTTGGTGAATCTTCCGAAAAAAGGAGTTCCAGCCATCAAATGGAATGATCCGGTCATTCTGCTTCCGATATCCACATTGATCATTAGTGGTTTTGTTGAGATCGTATTGTATATAGTTGAGGCAGAGGCGTTTGTACAAGGTGATAATATTGAGTTTGTGGCTACCTCTTTTGGTATGGCTGGGCTCTGGGGACTGTTCTATACCATCTGGGAACTGACAAAAGGGGTGAAGT
>JBCBIX010000075.1:0-13776 GCA_038523965.1 Bacteroidota bacterium | reverse complement strand
ACTCCATTTCTCGGACTATAATGACTATCCCAAATGACAAGGTCACCAGAAGTATGATTCCGTATAGAATCCATTTTCATCGGAGACATCCGCACCTTCCCATATAACTCATAATTAATGGACGAATGAGCTGAGGCTACTTTGACTTGATCATTTTGAACATGTCCTTTTACAAATTTAGCAACCTCAAATGCCAGAGCGTCCTCAGACGAGATTTTGATTGGTTTGACCATGAGTATGACCTGTAAACAAACACATGCAAAAAGAACATAAATCCGATAGTCATTCCTAAGCTTTGTCCATAGTGACCCAACAACAGTAAGCATTGGAATAACCTGCAACAAGGCACGCTTCGAATAATTCAACTTTATATTGTTATGCTCATACGCCGTAAAATAGATGAGCGCCAAGAACACCGCTACAATACCAAGCCATCTCCAATCTCGACGATTTATAAAGCAGAAACGTTCAAATCCAAACGCACCCAGCAAACTAACCAAAGGTGCAATGACATTAAAATATCTCAAGTTACCTCCGGTAGCAGGTCCGACGTTCAAAAATTTTGTATTAAAAACTAAGTGTTCCCCGGCAAAAATTCCCGCTACTAAAAAACAGAAGATGAGTCCAAGATGAAACTTATCCTTTTTGCGCAGTCCGGTAAGCAAAGCAGCGACCGCCAACAAAACCGCGATGTATCCAAACATCACTGGAGAGGTAAGAAGATAGTGCTCTAACCCTTGCCTTGGATATAAATTCGTGTATGACGAAGTGGTATTGGACATCATATCAACAAGGTAATTTGACTTTCCTGTGGCCAGCCATCCCCATGCATTGTGAAAAACTGGAAAAACAGCCAATAACGGAATCGCCAAATACTTACGATGATATACGGCATAACCCGCAAATAATAATGCAATCGGATAGGTCTCTTGCCTTAGAAAACACGCATATGACAACAGCAGAGAAGTCGCAATAAACTTATTCCGATACAGCGCATATACAGATGCCAGATAAATCAATGATGTCAGATTCTCACTATAATTTCTAAATGACAACTGGATCCAATAGCACTGCGTCAATAGCAGGACGGTAGCAACCAGGGGCCACTTCAATTTAAAATCTCTCGCGACGAAAAATGTGAGGTATCCAATAGCACCGGACATCAATGCATTAAAGAATTTCAACCCACCAGGACCGAGAAGTGCCGGCCAGATTGTAATCAATTTATAACCAGGCTTTGACCAGTTATCAAGACTACCATTAGGATTCGACCAGAACCCTCTCATAGAGAGGTAGTGAGCCAGCTCATCCTGCTGATAGAAACCATTAGAGATCGTACTGTAATAGAGATATCCAAAAACCGCAGCCACACACGTCCATAACGCAACTCTCGGGTCTCTGGTCCAGGATGAATCCCATTTGGGCTTTTTAGATCCAACCTTCTGCTTTGATACTTTTACTGTCACGACTCTGAGTTTAGGATCACCTTTGCATAGTTGTGCCAGCTCATTCCTTTAATCTTATCATCGATGGCGCCTGGATCTATGGGCGACGTAATACTACGTTCCATAACATCTGCCATATGTGTTATATCACCAGGACGCGCCAGATAACCATGTGTTCCATCGACTATCGTATCTGGAAAATGTCCTACTGCAGTCGCCAATATAGGCAACCTAAAATTATATGATATCGATTCAACCCCAGAGGGTGTGGCGTATTCATAAAAAAGAAGAATAGCATCAGAGCTCTGAAAATACCGATGTACCTCTTCATTGGCGACATAGTCATTCTTCAACAAAACTTCACTACGAAGTTGTAATTCATCCAACAGCTGTAAAGGCCTATAGTCCGACTCTTTTTCTTTCTTCTTCAAAAGGATATTCTGAGCTATTCCGAAGAGGAAGTTTTTAACCTTAGTCGACCACTTGGAATTGTCTAACGTCTCCCAAAAGGACTCACCACAAATAATCAGAGACACGTCATCTCGCCGATCCGTTAACTCCTTAAAAGCACGAATGACATGATGTAAACCTTTGTATTTTCTTATAAATCCAAAAAATAAAAAAACGTGTTCTTTTAGCTTATTTTCTTCTTTGAACTGGTCTACATCAAAATCTTCCTTTACCTCAAACAAGTTGTACACCGGATGATACAGCTGCACAATATTATAGCTCTTCTCTTGGCGTTGCTGCCCATCAGTGACCACTGACCATTTGCGATGCGGAAACAATTCTTTGACTTCAGCTGTCGTCTGAGAGGCATGGGTCACAATCGTCCGAACTTTGCCCAAAGCATACTTTGTAAGCCAAGAATCAATAACACTACCCTCTTTTTGGATAACAAAATGACAGTCCATGATCACCTCCAATCCACTGATTTTTTCTAATCTCTTCGCAATCCACCCGATCGGCGGACCCTGTATGGCGAGAGACCATTGGAAGATGACCTTGTCAGGATTACAAGCCTTTATCTCTTTGACAGTGCGAGACCAAGTCAGTGGATTATTATAATTGGTGATATACTTTACGGGGATCTCGGTACCTTCTAAAACACTGGACCGACTTGACCTATCGATAAGATCCCGAGGAAAGATGGCTGGATACATTTGCGTCCATGAGACGATTGTAACTTCAACTCCATCGATCTCATCCAAGGCCCTTGCCAGTGAACTATTGTAGTTTTGAATACCACCTTTAAACTGTGGTCCCGGACCAAAACAGACGATATTCATTGACTTTAATTTAGCCGACGCAAGGCCGCATTGTACATCCGCGTCATGCCCTCGCGCAGTGAGATTTTAGCCTCCCAACCAAGTCGTTCTTTTACAAAATCCATGTTGCAATATCTACTATGGACTCCTACGGGCTTATCCAATAATCTCTTTATCTCAGCGTCATAACCTGCGATTGACGTCAGCTCACCGATGATTTGATTAAACGATGTCAGCTCCCCACGACCAATGTTAATCGCAGTCCCGTCATGGATATGATCCATAGCCAGCAGGGTACAATCCAAGACATCATCGATATGGACAAAATCTCGTCCTTGATCCCCTGTGCCCCAGACTTCCACTGGATTCTCCCGCTTGGCAACACGCAGCGCAATGGCTGGAATAGGATATGTAAGGTCTTGATCCTCTCCGTATCCTGAGAATGGCCTTATGCAAGTCACAGAGATACCATAGTGGGCCGCAGCGATATGTGCGAGATACTCCCCGGTCAGCTTCGTCCAACCATACGTCATGTCAGGCTGACCCATCTTTTTGAAGTCGATGTCTGACTCTTTTAACGCGACTGAGAACGACTCCGTCTGCAGATCAACTGGGTAGGCCGCACTCGAACTCGGATATAGTACACGTTGAGGCTTAGATCTACAGATCAAATTAAAAAACTCGGCGTCAATCGCCAAATCCAGAGCAACCTGCATCGGGTCTCCATCGATCATAGCACGACCACCAACAATCGCCGCAAAGTGGAATACATCGTCAAACCGATCAAAATCTAAATTATAAGTCTCTTGAAAGTGATTCGGATTCTTCCGGACCTTCTCTAACGTATCTCTAAAATCCTCCTGGATGAAGTAGAGCCGTTCTGCCTCCCCGTAGACCAGTGCGTTGCCCACAGTCCTGACGTGTGCCATGCCGAGCCATTCATCTGGATGATGACCCACTGCCAGGTTATCAATGAATATGACCTTCTTATCCGTCGTATCGCGGATGCGGCGCACCATATTCTTACCGACAAATCCGCACCCTCCAGAAATCAAATCGATCTGCATAAACCAATATATCGTAAAACTTCAATGCGTAATGAGCACGAAATAAAGGGTTTATACATTAAGACAGGCATTATGCGAGTTGAATCTCCGCACCCATCGCTCCGTTAAAGTAGCATCGACATATCCACCTTGTGCCAGATCATCTGGGACAACTTATCGATGGACACACGTTTCTGCTCCAGGGTATCTCGATCCCGCAGTGTTACGGTCTGATCTTCGAGTGTGTCAAAATCAATGGTGACGCAGTATGGTGTGCCTATGGCGTCCTGGCGACGATATCTCCGCCCTATGGCGTCCTTCTCATCATATTGGACAGGAAAGTGTTTTTGTAGTTGGATAGTTACATCCTTGGCGGCCCGAACTAATTCCTCTTTATTCTTGAGTAATGGCAGTACAGCACACTTTATAGGTGCGACTGCTGGATGAAACTTCATCACTGTTCGAGTCGTCTCCTTACCTTCTGCATCAGGCACGCTTTCTTCTTGAAGTGCCAGGCTGACTTGTGCTAAGAACATCCGATCACATCCGATGGAAGTCTCAACGACATAAGGGACATAATTCTCATTCGTCTCGTGATCAAAATATTGCAATTTCTTACCCGATAGATCTTGGTGACTCTTCAGGTCAAAATCTGTTCGCGAGTGAATTCCTTCCAACTCTCTGAACCCAAATGGAAATTCGAATTGGATATCGACTGCCGCATTAGCATAGTGGGCAAGGTTGTCATGGTCGTGGTAGCGAAGCTTCGCAGCTGGAACACCTAAGTTGTGATGCCACTCGAGGCGCTTACTCTTCCAATGGTCATACCACTCCATCTCACTGCCAGGCTTCACAAAAAACTGCATCTCCATCTGTTCGAACTCGCGCATTCTAAAAATAAATTGACGAGCGACAATTTCATTCCTGAACGCTTTTCCAACCTGGGCTATGCCAAAAGGTAACTTTTGGCGAGTCGTTTTCTGAACATTGAGATAATTCACAAAAATACCCTGGGCGGTCTCTGGACGCAGGTAGAGCTTTCCCTCCTCACCTGCGATATTACCCAGTTGCGTGTTAAACATAAGGTTGAACTGGCGCACCTCCGTCCAGTTGCGACTACCGCTGTCAGGACATGCAATCTCTAATTCTTCGATCAGCGCCTTCAGTCCATCCATATCACCTGCAGTCATCAAGGCTCCAAGTCGACCCATGGCCTCATCAATCTTTGCCTGGCGATCGAGGATGCGTTGATTAGTGCTTCTGAATTGTGCCTCATCGAAGTCATCTCCAAACCTCTTTCTTGCTTTGTCGATATCCTTTTGGATCTTTATCTCGATTTTCTCTGCATAACCTTCGACAAGTTGATCTGCTCGATAGCGCTTCTTACTATCCTTATTATCGACTAATGGATCATTAAAGGCGTCCACATGGCCGCTGGCTTTCCATGTCTTAGGGTGCATGAAGATGGCGGCATCTATACCTACGATATTGGTATGCATCTGAGTCATGCTCTTCCACCAATACTGCTTGATGTTATTCTTCAATTGGACTCCCATCGGACCATAGTCATAGACGGCCGATAGCCCATCATAGATCTCACTGGACGGATAGATAAATCCATACTCTTTGCAGTGCGAGATGATACTCTTGAAGTCCATATGTGGGTGTGTTTTTCTGATGACGAATGGGTAAAGGTAGAATCTCTACCTCGATAAGAGGCTCAGTCGTCTTACTGGATTCTAACGTGATATCTGAATCCCCTCACCCCTGTTTGGCCAATTCCTCGGCCCGTGTAAGTGCGGCGATGACCCCATGCTTAAAGCCCAACTCTACGCTTTTCTGATGGAATCCTTGGATAGCCGCCTCAGTAGTGCCACCACGACTGGAGACCTTTTCAATCCATTCTTCACAGGTGATATCGTATTTGTTGAAGAGGTCCACGGCACCTCTAAAAGTTTGATAAGTCAACAACTCTGCTTCTGACTGAGTGAAGCCCATATCCTTAGCTGATTCGATCAATGACTTCATGAAGTAAAACACGTATGCAGGACCAGAACCTGATATTGCGGTGGCAGCATTGATCATGGGTTCTCGCTCGACATAGATGGTCTTACCAGAGGCACTGAGCAGGTTTTGGACAGTTACGAGTTCGATTCGTGTGACTTCCTCCGAAGAAGTATAGACTGTCATTCCGATACCGATCTGGGCCGGGAGATTTGGCATGGCCCGGATGATTTTTGTAGCTCCCAGACCTTCTCTGATCGTATCCAGTTTGACCCCAGCCATGATGGAAAGGATAAGCTGCTGGGGATCAATGTATGCCTTTATGGAGCTGAACAAACGATCCGTATCCTGAGGCTTTACAGCCAGGACGATGAGGTCAACCTCTTTGATATAGGTTCCAGGTGTGCCCACAACCCGTCCGATCTCGAGGGACTTCAGCTGCTCGGCCTTTTCGGGAGATTTTTCGAGGATGATAAGCTGGGATGCTTGGACGATATGCGATTTGAGAAATCCTCGGGCATATGTTTGGCCCATGTTGCCACCTCCGATAATCAGAATCTTCATGTTATGCGACTTCGTTAGCGGGATCAACCTACTCAAAATGCCATAGAAATGAACTCCATAGCGTACTCTGGAGTACTATTTGCTACACTCTACTGTCAACATCTTCCGTCATCGTGAAGCACGTACTCATCTTCTCGCGTTATGTCAAGGCTTCATATATGGAGTCTTTCGATCTGGTCAAGCAGATGTTAACACAATGGGGATGCCAAATCTATGCGAGTGAAGAGCTTCATGACTATCTCCATCAAGAAGGACACTCCACCGATATAGTAAGGATTAAGAACCATCAAGAACTTACCCAAAGCCAAGTAGATACAGTCATCACATTAGGAGGTGATGGGACCATACTGGGAGCGACTGCACTCATCGGGCGCCTGCAGATCCCTATCATGGGGATCAACTTAGGTAGATTGGGGTTTTTGGCTGGAACTGAAAAAGCCTTCATTGCCGACGGACTCACCAAACTCTATAACGGTCACTATCGTATAGAAGAACGAGCGATGATCTATCTCGAATCACATCCTGGGCTCTTTGATGGCTTCTCCTATGGGCTGAATGACTTCACAGTCCACAAGCGAGATACATCCTCCATGATCACCATACACACTTATATCAATGGTGATTATCAGAATTCCTACTGGGCTGATGGCCTGATCGTGGCAACTCCAACCGGGTCGACAGGATACTCACTTAGCTGTGGTGGACCGATCATCTTTCCTGGCGCGGGAACCTTGGTCATCACCCCGGTGGCTCCTCACAATCTCAATATCAGGCCCCTTGTTATACCTGATACATCAGTTGTATCATTTAGTGTAGAGGGGCGAACAAAGAATTTTCTCTGCACGTTAGACTCGCGTTATGAGACCATCACGGCAGACCATCAGTTGGCGGTGCGTCGGGCGGATTTTAACACACGATTGATCATTCTCAAAGGGCAGAGCTTCCTCAAGACGATACACGAAAAGTTATCTTGGGGAGCTGACCAAAGAAACTAACACGACGAAGTGGACGTCACACGAAAGCATATCCTGCAAACCTTCGATGATATCGAGCCAACGGATCATGTTAACCGTGTACGCTTTTACGAAAAACATACCTCCATCATCTTTACCCTTGATGAATACGAGCAGTACTATTTCTCTTGGCAATACATCAACTCACTGTTCGAACTGGGCAAAAACGAAAGTGTCCTCGCCGAAGTCGATCCGGTTATCGAGTACGTGTTTATGAATGAAGCCAACTTTGGCGGCTTATCCACCTTCGAAGATCTATTGTTTAAGAAAGCATCCAGTCACTTTCATATTCTTGAGTACCCTGAGGCGATCGCCATAACAGAACAATTAGTGGGTATCGATCCTGATAATGCACTCTATCAACTGTTGGCGATGAGAGCCCATCGCGCCCTGTTTAACTGGCGATCGACAGCCGTTAGGCTTACAGCGCTAATGTTGATCTTCTCATCGTCTATCGTGAGTGCTATATTCTGGCTGATGACTTCTTCGGGGCAGCAATCTTCACTCTGGTTAACATTTTTGGTTGTGGTCAGCCCCTGTCTGCTCGCACTTGGCATCTTGGGAGGTGCTTATGGATGGAGCTATCTACGGAGTATTCGATTAGTTAAGCAATTGGTACAAAAAAAGAAGGCAAAATCCCTCGGAGGCATCTCGTAGAAATCTTCCTAACAGCCTCAATCGCTCGCTGTCCTCCTTTTCCTTTGGTGAGTTTAAAATGATTGTCGGTCCCGAATTTCATTTTCCACAGCTCCAGGTAGTTATCCACACATTGCGGGGCCAGTCTCCACAACTTTACCACAGCCTCGGCATGGGTTATATTTGAAAAATTCGTCATATCTCGATTAGATTCGCAGCCCTTTTGGAACACCCATACTCCATCGGGGCCAGCTCACTCTGCATCGCCAGACAACCGAATGAAGATCCTACATGGCCGATAATACACCACTACAATCCGTCGAAGGGGGAAAAATGAAAACCTCCAGAGCCGAAGCAGACGCTAATGCCCTACTCTACGGGCGAGTCATGCCACAGGCTATCGAACTTGAAGAGGCGGTCCTCGGTGCCATCCTTGTTGATCGAGATGGACTTCCATCAGTGATTGAGATCCTTCGTAAGGAGAGTTTTTATAAAGAAGTGCACTCGACGATCTATGAGGTGATGCTCGAGCTCTTTGAGAAGTCTCAACCCATCGACCTTCTTACCGTACACGAGCAACTTAAAAAGAAGAAACAGCTCGATATCGTTGGCGGAGTAAGGTACCTCCTTGACCTTACAAATAAAGTGGCCTCTGCTGCCAACGTGGAATATCACGCCCGCATCGTCGCTCAGAAATATATCCAACGAGAGCTGATCCGAGTGTCAACCCTTACTATCAAGGACTCCTATACCGACGAAAAGGACGTCTTCGAACTTCTCGATGAGGCGGAGCAGAACCTCTACGACATCACCGACACAAATCTGAATACGGGATACGAGAAGCTGAGCGCCCTGGCGATCAAGACTCGGAAAGAAATCGAAGAAATCAGCCAAAAAGATGAAGGCCTGACTGGAGTAACCACAGGGTTTGATGATCTGGACAAGCTTACCTCAGGATGGCAAAAATCAGATCTGATCATTGTCGCGGCTCGGCCCGGAATGGGAAAGACGGCTTTTACACTTTCATTAGCTGCAAATGCTGCCAAGGCCGAAAAAGGAGTAGCCATTTTCTCACTCGAGATGGCCAATACACAATTGGTCCAGCGTCTCATCGCAATGGACTCCAGTATAGATAGTCACAAACTGCGCAATGGGCAACTGGCACAGACCGAATGGAGTCGACTCAATCAGTCAGTGGACAATATGAGTGAGATGCCCATATTCATCGATGATACTCCTGCAATCAACATCTTCGAACTCCGAGCGAAATGCCGCAGGTTAAAGCAAAACCACGATATCGGGTTGATCGTCATCGACTATCTCCAACTGATGACTGCCGCCCCAAACCAGAAGAAAGGAAACCGCGAACAGGAGATCTCTTCCATCTCTCGTGCATTAAAGGGGCTTGCTAAGGAATTAGATGTGCCGGTCATCGCGCTCTCTCAGCTCAGTCGTTCAGTCGAAACTCGCGGCGGAAGTAAGCGACCTGTCTTGTCCGACCTTCGAGAGTCTGGAGCCATAGAGCAGGATGCCGACATTGTCATCTTCATCTATCGGCCAGGTTACTATGAGATGGATGACGACTTTGATAAGCCACAAGATCTGGCGGAAATCATTATTGCCAAACATAGGAACGGTAGTTTGGATACTGTCGAATTGCGATTCGTGCCCCAGTTTGTGCGATTCGAGGACGGTGACTTCAAGAATTTTAGTAATCCAAACATGGGCGGGGACTTCAGAGATCCTATGCAAGTCGTCACACGCCAGTCCCGCATGAACGAAGGGCCTGACGAAACTCCATTTTAAGTTCGCGTAGATTCGCGGACATGAGTGAAGTGATGCGCCTGAATAAGTATGTCGCCCACAGCGGAGTCTGCTCTCGTCGTAAAGCCGCTGAATTAGTCAAAGCAGGAAAAATCAAAGTCAATGGAGAAGTTGAGACCAACCCAGGCTATGAGGTCCAGCCGCGAGATAAGGTCGAATACAATGGTCGCCGACTACGGCGAGAGACAAAGATGGTCTACATCCTAATGAACAAACCCAAAAACGTCGTCACCACCACATCCGACGAACGAGCGCGAACTACGGTCATGGACATCCTCAAGGGTAAAGTCACCGAACGCGTCTATCCAGTCGGTCGCCTTGATCGGAATACAACAGGACTTCTCCTCATTACCAATGATGGGCAACTGGCCAAAAAACTCTCACATCCCAGTCATCGAGTAAAAAAGCAATATCACGTGGTGCTCGATAAAGAGGTGACAGCAGAACATCTCGAGCAAATTCGTGCGGGTATCACGCTCGAGGATGGCCCTGTCCAAGTAGATGACATCGACTGGATCATTGGCTCGGACAACTCTGAGGTAGGCATAGAGATCCACATCGGTCGGAATCGGATCGTACGTCGAATCTTCGAATCCTTAGGATACGTGGTAGAACGATTGGATCGCGTCTTCTATGCTGGACTTACCAAAAAGGATCTGCCAAGAGGATGGTTTCGCCATCTCAAGCAGAAAGAAATCATCATGCTCAAGCATTTCACCTCTGGCAAATAGGCTGGACCAATGAAGCAAGGTTCCAATAAAAAGGGGGTTTGGAATCCAAGCTCCAAACCCCTTCTTTTTGTTCGTGTGGCGGAAACCCTACTCAAAGGTGATTGGCACCTCGACCATGGTCTGATCCCATGCGATGACCATATGTGCGAGCGTGGGTGACTTCTCTTCGAAGACGATCGAGAAGTTCTCGACAACTTCGTCTATACTCTGGACTGGCACTTCGACACGAGCCACGTCTTTCTCTTCGTCTCTATTGGCCGCTCCCCAAATCGGAAAATCTTTGCTGAGGATAATATCCCAGGTGTCTCCATTGAGTGCAGCAAACATGGCATATCGGCCACGGGCGATATCTATATCCCCCATTTTGACATTCTCGAAGAAGGAGATCTCTGTGGCCTCATTAGCTCCGAGTCTCCAGACCTTGACATTCTTAAGAAGCTCTCCAAAAATATCGCGTCCCTTCTTCGCTGGACGTGAGTAAGCGACCTGAACCTTAGGTGTCATTTTAGCTTCGTCACCCTCGAGGTAGTTGGTGTACGCACTTTTAGCAGGATAGTGAGCCAGATCAAGTGGACTGGCATCTATGGGTCTGTAGTTAATCGGATTGTTTTTGATCGGTACAGCAGCACGAGTGGTTTCCCACTCCATCACCATGTGTGTCGTGTATCCGTCGATTTCCTGGAAGGTGATACCAAACTCTTCGCGTGGTTTAGGGAGAGAGACTGCCGGAACTGTTATAGATGCTACATTCTTCTCCATGTCGCGATTAGCGCCTCCCCAGATATTCGTCTGTGAAGAAAAAGTCACCGTCCATTCTGACTCTGTCGGAGTAGCAAAAACACTGTAAACTCCAGGACCAACCATGGTTCCATTGATATCAACTGGATTATAGAATGTGATGAGAGTAGCCTCGTTGGCACCTAATCTCCATTCTTCTCCATAAGGAACTAAGTCACCAAAGATCTTACGCCCGTTCATTTTAGGACGTGAGTAAAGGATCTTCATTTCTGGTCGGATACCTCGTTCCTCCTCAGGCAGATAATTCGTCCATGCAGCTTTCTGAGGAAAATAAGCTACATCTAAATTGCTTGCATCGAGGTCAGGCCAACGCGACTCTTCCTGTGCACTGAGGGCGGCAGTTGCCAACAACAAGAAACCAATGAGATACTGAAGTTTCATAACGTGAGATTTAAGTGTTAAGAAAGACAAGGTATGCTGGGTACTACCAGTGAATTGTCGCTTAGGAGTCTTTAGGATATGGTTAACGATGATGTAGTGGATTTCGCTGAACGAGACATCCATTCACTTACCAGGTGCTCAATAACTTCCTTTTAAATGAAGATCTGTGCCGGTCAGTCAACCCCTCGAAGAGTTCAGTATTGAAAAGACTTATTGAATTCGTCCGGGATGGCGCTCCAACCCTTTCACCTTGAAACTCTGACGGTGATACTTGCATGGGCCAGAATCACGCATGGCCAGTCGATGGGCCATGGTGGCATACCCTTTGTTTTGTTCCCAGCCATATTGTGGAAACTCATCACTCAGTCTCCTCATGTGATCATCACGATATGTCTTAGCAAGTACGCTGGCCGCGGCGATGCTCGCATACTTACTGTCACCCTTGATAATACACTGATGTGGGATCCCGAGATAAGGAGTGAACCGGTTCCCGTCGATGAGCAAAAGTTCAGGCGTCATACGCAAATCATCAATCGCTAAATGCATGGCCTTAAATGAAGCATTTAGAATATTTATTTGATCAATTTCTCGCTCGTCAACCTGCTGGACACTGCACGAACTCGCGTATTGCTCAATGAATGGACGCAACTCTTCCCGATCCGATTCGGACAACTGCTTGCTGTCATTCAACTTGGGATGATAGAAGTCAGCTGGCAGTATCACTGCGGCAGCAAAAACGGGTCCAGCAAGACATCCGCGCCCTGCTTCATCGCACCCAGCTTCTACGTATCTGTTTGAAAATGAAATTAGCATTCCCAAATATTATCTCTTATCTGAAGATGCTGAGATCTATCTCTGAATCATTCATCTCATCGATGCCACCATTTTGAAACAACTCTAATTGAGTCAAGTCCTTGAATGATGCATAGGATATAGGCCAAACCAGAGAAACCGTGATAAACACACCGATGATAAGTCCGAGTAATCCAACCATCGATACGATCCCCAGGACGACCATAAAAAGGAACACTTTCCACCAATGCTTATGTACAAACAAGGCACTATATTTTACTGCCTCCCAAAAGTCTAATTGAAAAAATCCTATAAAGTGGACTGTATAGTTGATCAAAACTGAGGCATAGATCAAAGGCAAGGCAAATAGAAATAACCACCAATTAAAATCAAATGCTGGCAGGCTATCGTATTCCATCGTATCAAATGCTACAGAATTTCCAACATTTATCACCAGCGCGACTAAAAATGGAGCAGCAATGATAATAAGACATACGAAAACAACTAACTGGGACACGGCCAAGGTCCCTGCAAATGGAAAGCCATCAAAAAAATTGTTCACTCGGTACTCCTCATCTCGATCTACACGATTAGCCAAAAAATAAGCTCCAAGTGTAAGAGCTGGACTGATCAAGAGCCCATTAGCCACTGGCCCAAGGATTGGAATAATCGAACCGATAATAGAGAATACAATCATTAGCAATGTCAAGCCGATAAAACTCCCAGGAGCTGCCTTCCAAATCTCAAATCCTTCCGAAAAGTACGCTCCGATGCGAAAATCACTTTCCTCTCTGGCCCGATCGAGATGTGCTAACGTTGCGTCTTCCATATCAGCATTTTACTGGTTCATGCTACCTAAAGATGGCGATAATTCATGTTATACCGGACCTAACTCGATGACCAGGTCGTCTTGTTCTACCAAAGTCTTCTCTCCAAGAAATATCTGAGCCACTTGACCGTCTCGAGGTGCTGTGATCGTACTTTCCATTTTCATCGCTTCGATGATAAACAGCGGATCATCTTTTTTGACAACATCACCTTTTTTGACGATGATCTTAGAGAGACTCCCTTGCAGCGGGGAGCCTATGTGATCTGGAGTACTGACCTTTGTATTCTGAGTATTTTCAGCATTGATAGACTTATCCAGTATCACAACGGATCTAATCGATCCATTCAATCTAAAAATACACAATCGTGTTCCACTCTTGCGAGGGGCATTGGTATTCAGATACTGGACCAGCATTTTTTTACCTCTTCCAATTTCGACTTCGATC
>JBCBIX010000074.1:0-13803 GCA_038523965.1 Bacteroidota bacterium | reverse complement strand
TTTGGATTGGAGCATTGGTTACACTCCGGATAGTTGGTGAATTGTGGCAGGCAGGAGTCGCAATCTGCTCCTGTATGCTTTGAATTAGCGCACTGGTTACACTCCGGATAGTTGGTGAATTGCGGCAAGCAGGAGTCGCATGCCGTTCCGGTGTGTTTCGGATCTGAACATGTAGTGCAGTCGGGAAAGCCTCTGAAACCTGGGAGACATTCGTCACAATCAGGGAAATTTCCAATCCGAGGATTGGGGCATTCGCATAAATCACTATCTCCCTTAACCAAAAACATGAAGGTCGCACGATTCGGGTCGTTTGAACCTATGGTCACCTTTGCTATGCCTATACCAAGGGCAAGTCGGGAGAAACCAATTGTAAAGGTTGCTGACTGATTGGGCTGAATAGTTCCGCTGAAGGTCGATCTAAGAGAGAAGAAATCCTCCGAATTAAAATTCTGGATTGAAATAGCTGAAATAACTAATTCAGAAGACCCAATATTTTCAATGGTATAAGTATGTTCTTGGACGACACTATTCGAAAAATTGAGTCCCCCGTCAAAGTCTCCAAAATCCGTATTGTTCGACAAATTGAAATCGCGCGAATCAAATGGAATGACCTCGTTATTCGAGGTCAAGGATAATGACTGACCTTTCAATGTCATATTTACTAACAGAATAGCCATAACAGCTACCCATTTAGCCTTCGCCGAAACATTCATCTAATACATTCTCTGGTCCCAGATGTGAACATAGCAGTTCTCGTTCATTCATTCTACCGATGGCAAGGCCGATTGTCATTTTGTGCAGATTGGCACGTTGATAGATTTGGATGGTATGCTTGCTAATCTGTTGGTAATGAATCAGATAAAGGCAGGAGTAAGGCCCGACAATTTATTGAGCCAGAGTAAACTTAAACATGTCTTTAGGCCATCAACGCCTCTGCATATCGGGTCTGGTCGTCCACCAGAGTGGATACCTGTATTTCGCTTACGACGATTTTGGCAGATGCTACGTAGAAGCCGAGGTTGCCTTCTCTGAATGTCTCATCGACTAAGGTCAGCTGTACCTGGTCGTCGATCGACAGTTCGATATAGTTGCGGTAGTAGATGAGTTGGAATCTGTGGCTACGATCTGCATTGGGTTTGAAGAGGTTACTTTGTAATTTTTTAAAAATAAAATCCTGAGTCATGTCTTCAGGATTGAAACCCCATGTTCTGATACGCACATACCCATTTACAAAATCAAGGGAGATATAATACGCATTGCCCTCTCCGTCTTCGTTGAGTACAAAGCCACATTTGCCCATACCTTCTAATGTGATTCGTCCGTGCCAGATGATGTTTTCTCCAGGCCTGGCGAAACTATAAATCTGATAGCCGCTTATAGAAGACAAAGTCCACGAGTCTGGACGAATGTCGGAGTCAGAAGTATGGTTTTGTAATCGCGATTCTAAATTGGGAAGTTTGTCCTGAGTAACAGTATCTGTAATCATGTCAACCCATCGATAGTATGTCTTCATATACAGTTTACCATCAACGTCCACATCTAATTCCTTTGGAGGAGGAAGGACACGCTTGTGATTTAGATCCTTATTTGAAAAGTAAAAATTATAAAGCAGCATGTGATCTCCATCTTGGACCACTCGAGCAGCATAATTCCCTCCCGGCATAAGCATATCACTGTGAAATGATTCGTAGGGCCCAAGGAAGTCCTTAGAATGCCAATACCGCACCTTAATATCCTCACGGATAGATCCTAACAGATAGAATCGATCCTTGATATGGACCAGACATGGACATTCGACATCATCATATAGTCCTGGATAGAGTAGTGGAGGGAGCAGCTGAAATCCATCCGCTTCTTCTCGAACTATCGTTACGCAGCCGCGGTGATGAGTCGCCCCAGCACTCGCGCGTCCGCAGATGAGCAGATAATTCTGTCCTTCGTGGGAGTATTGATAGGGATCACGGAAGCTCAACCATCCGCGTGGATTATTGGTCAGGTCTTCATAGTAAGGTCCTTGGCTCTCCACCAGGGCCCCTCGATCGTCTTTAGTCCAGAGGATTAGATCAGAAGAGTATGCCCTCCCGACTCGTTGAGTCTTACCCTCGTCGGCCATGCTGAGTCCGGTGTAATACATGACAAATCCATCTTTCGTCGGACTGACATCCATGGTCCAGATCATATCATCATCCCATTCTCCTGGGTCTCCGACGAAAATGGCATTCTTGACACGTCGCCAGTTGATTCCATCTTTGGAGACGGCATGTGCGATGTAGTCATGGTTAGGAATGATCAGGTGATACAGGTGATAAACACCTTCATGTACGATCACCTCGATATCTCCGATCTCCCAATCTTTAAACCCCCGTCCTGAATAGATCATGTCCCCTTATTAAGCTTTGCAAGAAAAGAAATGTCGTTGGGCTTGATGCACCATTTTGGCGCGCTACAACTTTTGCGTACGGACTGAGATGTGCAGCATAGAGTAGATCAGCGGTTCTTTACATCGGAAATCATTTGCCTCACTGAACTATCATAGGATCGGCGAAAATCCAAATGTTACCTTGTTGATTGGCCTACATTTAAAAGATCATTCGTCGATAGAGGGGTTGTACTTGTCGAGATCTTGTAACCTCACCGAATTGTTAAAGGAGCCTTAACGTTATGCCCATACTTGACGAATTTGTTTGACATAAAATCAATCTCTATGATTCTACTATCATTTCCGACTTGGTGGGAGGCACTGACTGGCACCGAGCAGATCTACTGGGGGATTGCCATCGTCAGTACAGCCATATTTATGATACAGTTAGTGCTCACTTTCGTTGGTATTGATGGTGACGTTGAGGCAGAGATCGGTGATGCAGATGGGGGATTCAGCGTATTCAGTATCCGAGGTGTTATTGCATTTGTGACCTTCTTTGGATGGGGAGGAGTTGCGGCCTTGTCGCAAGGTTTTAGTGCTCCTAAGGCTTTCATGGTTGGTTTTTTGGCGGGCTTCTTAGCAATGGTTGGAATCGCTTATGCATTTGCCCAGATGCTTAAGTTACAGGAGAGCGGCACCGTGGAAGTATACGATGCCATCAAAAAGACAGCGGATGTCTATCTAACCATCCCCGACACTACTCAGGGCAAAGGAAAAATTCACATCGTACTCAATGATAAGCTCATGGAGTTTGATGCTATCTCCGATGCAGATCGCATACCCACTGGGGCTAAGGTGCGAGTCGTGGATGTACTCAATGATAATGTTATGCTCGTGAGAGCCATTTAATCAACTCTATAAATTCACTACGTATGTCAGCTATTCAGTTAGTTATGTTAGCAGTGATCGCATTCGTCATCCTGACGGCCTTGATGCTGATCCTCACCAGATATAAGCGATGCCCATCAGACAAGATCTTGGTCATCTATGGTAAAACCGGTCAAGGATCGGCAAGGTGTGTTGCCGGAGGGGCCGCCTTTGTATGGCCGATTATCCAATCGTACGAATACCTCGATTTATCACCTATTTCGATCGATGTAGATCTCAGGGGTGCGCTGAGTAAGCAGAATATCCGGGTCAACGTACCATCACGGTTTACAGTCGCGATATCCAATGAGCCAGGCGCCATGGTCAATGCCGCAGAGAGGTTACTTGGTAAGCCGACTGATGAGATTCGCGAGATCGCCAAAGACATCATCTTCGGGCAGCTTAGGTTGGTCGTGGCGACGATGGACATCGAGGAGATCAATGCAGACCGAGACAAATTCCTGAGCAATGTCTCCCAGAACGTTGGATCGGAACTACGTAAGATTGGTCTCTCCTTGATTAACGTGAATGTCACCGACATCCAGGATGAGTCAGGATACATCGAGGCTCTGGGTAAGGAAGCAGCCGCGAAGGCGATCAATGATGCGAAGAAAAGTGTTGCAGAAAAGGATCGTGATGGTTCGATCGGACAAGCTTTAGCTCTTCAGGATCAGCGGATCCAAGTCTCTGAGTCCGATGCTAAGGCCCAAATCGGTGAGGCTGCAGCACAGGCAAAGGCAATCGAAGGAGAGAATGAGGCTAAAATCCTTATCGCGCAGTCGGAGGCCCGTCGCCGCCAGCGAGAAGCCGAAGCTGAGAAAGAAGCCACAGCTTCTGAGAAGGTACAAAAGGCAAATGCCCTCGAGGAGTCCTTCAAGGCCGAAGCATCGGCGGAAGAGGCGCGCGCAGCTAAGGAGCGAGCTACTCGTGAAGCAGACATCATTGTACAGGCGGAGATCGCTAAAAAGAAGTTAGAGTTAGAAGCAGAGGCGGAAGCCGAAAAGATTCGTCGCATTGCCAAAGGACAGGCTGAAGCCACCTTTATCCAACAAAAGGCGGAGGCCGATGGTCAATTCGAAATCCTCAAGCGTCAGGCGGAGGGATTCGAGGAGATCGTTAAGGCGACCAATGGTAATCCACGCGAGGCAGTGTTGATGCTTATCGCAGACAAACTTCCAGAACTCGTAGCGACACAGGTCGAAGCGATCAAGAACATCAAAATCGATAAGGTCACTGTCTGGGATGGTGGCGCTGAGAATACTGATGGTGGGAACTCCACTTCTAAGTTCATCTCGGGACTCTATAAATCGGTGCCTCCCATGAAGGACCTGTTTGATATGGCAGGTATGGAGCTGCCCACATATCTCGGTAAGGAAGTGGTGGATTCTCCACCCCTTAACGGGAAAGCTGAGCATGCTGACGAAAATGGAGCCGTGTAGATTCTTCTTCGAAGAGTCAACGATCATCTGATATAGAGGGGCCGATCACCATATCGCGCCCCTTTTTTCGTCGATTTGTGAGGTGGGGCGAAGGCCTATCTTTGCTCACATTCGGTAACCGCAGAATGGGAAAAAATGTACGTGGACAATGAGATTTCTGAATTACAAAAGGTAATTGTTCATTTTCCTGATGATGGAATTTCCAGGATATCCCCAAAACGAGCCGAGGGGCTGTTGTTTGATGACATTGTTTTCTATCCATTGATGGCTAAGGAGTATAAGGCCTTTCTCCAGTTGCTAACTTCCTTTGTCGGTGCCAATAATGTCTTCCAAATAGAACGACTTATTAGGGAGTCTATCGAGGCTTCTGATTCTATCAAAGAGGAGGTAATTGATCGAGTGATTGAGTTTGAACAACTTCCGTTGTCTTTTGAAAAGTACTTTTCTAATTTGAGTTCCGCGGACCTTGCCAAAACCCTTATTACAGGGTATCTCAAAGCAGAGGACCGCATTCTCTTCGATCCCATTCCTAACTATATGTTTACTCGTGATATCGCGGTTACCATCAAGGATCATATTCTGATTACACGAGCAGCCAAAGAGGCAAGATTTCGAGAGAACCTATTGTCGAGGTTTATATTTTTCCGTCATCCGATGTTCAGTGATCTGGTTACAGAGGGTCGTCTCATTGATTTGAATGATCGTGAGAAGTTTCCTCCTTCTCAACGAGGAGAAGTCGTGAATGCTGAAGGTGGAGACATCATGATGTTCACCAAGGACTATGTCCTTATTGGCGCAAGCGAACGGACTACACCCTACGCGTTCAATTGTATTCGAGATGCATTATTTGAGAAGGATCTCGTGAAGCAAGTCGTCCAAGTCACCATACCTGATGAGCGAAGCTTCATGCACATCGATACCTTGTTTACGATGATTGATGATGGTTTGGTCGCATGTCACAAGCCTATCGTTTTTGATGGCGAAGGATCCAATGTCATCGTCCATAGTCAAGATGGATCAACTGAGATGTTTCCATCTATCAAGGAGTTTCTGATTTCTAAGGTTAATCCTGAGATGAAATTTGTCTTTTCAGGTGGTGGGATTAGTCCATATCAGGAGCGCGAACAGTGGACGGATAGTTGTAATCTGGTGGCGATCCGTCCCGGAGTGGCGATCTCTTATGATCGTAATCTGCGCACTCTCGAAGAGTTTCGCGCCGTAGGATATCACATTATGGATGCAGAAGATGTCTTCCAACAGCTATCGATGGACGATGCATACACCAGTCGCCTGCAGAAGACGATCATCACCATACCCTCAGCTGAGCTGTCTCGGGCACGAGGCGGTTCGCACTGCATGACTTGCCCTATTCTAAGATCAGCGTAATGCTTAGTTCCACCTTCCAAAAACGAGTTCGATATGCGGAGACAGATCGCATGGGCTACCTCTACTATGGTCATTATGCACAGCTCTATGAGATCGGTCGTGCCGAGACCATACGTGAGTTGGGCATTACCTATCGGGAGATGGAAGAGGATCACGGCTTCATGATGCCAGTGGTCAGTTTGGAGTGTCGATATCATTATCCTGCCACATATGACGACCTTCTTACGATCGAGACAGAGCTTAGAGAGATGCCAACTAAGATGATCACCTTTCACCATGTTATTAAGAATGCCGATCTCCAGGTGCTTAATAAGGGTGTCGTCAAACTTTTTTTTATCGAAACTGAGACCCAGCGTCGTGTCTCCTGTCCGGCGTATTTAGAAGAGAAGCTTGGTCCATATTTTGAGTAGCCGATGGTCAAATATCGTTGCGAAATGGATCGATCAATCACGCATCGATGAGCTGATACAATGGTCTCAGCAGATATCGCTGCCTGGATTTAGTCAGGTGCCGATGTATGATATCGTGGCTTTTATCTACGACGAATTGAAAAAAGATGACATTCTCACCAGAGCCAACTCTGTCGCGTTTAGTTTCTTCTTGTCGCTGTTTCCATTTATCATATTTGTGTTGCCTCTGTTATCATTGACTCCATGGGCTGTCAGTTACATAGAACAAGTTGAGGATAGTATTAACGGCGTTATTCCGTCGAGTGCCAAGACTTATTTTCTAAATGTCGTGGACGGTATCAAACAAGAGGGCAGGGGTGAACTTCAGGTGGTCAGTTTTATATTCTCGGCCATTTTCGCATCTTCTGGTATGTTGACATTGATGTACGGATTTGACAAGTCTTACGAAGAGAGTTTTAAGAAGCGAACCTACATACGAAAGCGGTTTGTCGCGCTCAATTTGACCTTCTTGTTAGCACTGATATTCTTTTCGTCAGCCATCATCATTGTGATGGGCCGACAATTATTGAATAGTCTTATTGAGATTTTTCAACTATCGGCATTTGCAAGTGCATTGTTAGTAGGGTTTAAATGGGTGATCGTCCTGGTGCTCTTCTATAGCATTATCACAGTCATCTATCGCTATGGTCCATCCACTTACAGACCACTTCGATTGATAAATCCTGGTGCGACGTTAGCTACGTTTTTGTCAGTGTTGGCCTCTGTAGGTTTCTCTTACTTCATCAACAATTTCGGTAGTTACAATGAGATCTATGGTTCGATCGGAGCTCTCATCGTCATCTTGATATGGTTGCAGATCAATGCTTTTATCGTCTTGGCGGGATTTGAGTTGAATGCCAGCATTATTGTGAATCGAGATACCAACGTCTCGATTGATTACGACAAGACGAATTAATTATTTAGACAAGTCTAAATATTGCTTTAGCTTTGGTGTGATGGCAGAGTTTCTCCAAATCCTCTCTGAAGAATGGGCTATTAGAGCGTTGATCGCGTCTTCACTTGTTGGACTCATGTGTGGTGTCATTGGAACCTTTATGGTACTGCGGAATATGTCCCTGATCGGAGATGCCATCTCTCATGCCATTCTTCCCGGGATTTTTTTCGCTTTTGTTATTGTAGGGTATTCTTCGATTGGATTCTTCGCGGGTACACTCTTAGCCGCCTTAGTCTCTGCCATAGCAATCACTTGGGTACAGGACAATGTCAAAACCAAAAATGACGCTGCTATTGGCATCATTTTCACCTTTATGTTCTCGATAGGAGTAATCGGTATTTCTTATCTGAACAACCAACAAGGTGTTCATCTGGACCTCAAAGATTTTCTGTTTGGGACCATTCTTGGCATTAGTGACGAAGACCTGATCATCACAGGTATGGTCGCTATCTATGCCATCGGCAGCATCGTCCTGTTCTACCGATATCTCTTCATTACGACGTTTCAGCCCACCATAGCGAGTACCATGGGTATATCCGTCAAGATGATGCACTACTTCTTAATGCTGCTGCTTTCTTTTGCAGTCGTAGCATCACTAAGGACTGTCGGTATTATTCTCGTGGTTGCTATGCTCATCACTCCATCAGCCACGGCACTGCTACTGTCCAAACAGTTGAAGCATGTTTTGATCATCTCAGGCCTGGTCGGTCTGTTATCCGCGATTATTGGTTTGGTACTTGCCATCGTGTTCGATACGACTCCAGGGCCGGCCATGTGTGTGGTGGTTACAGCATTCTACTTTATTGCTGTCTTTTTCAGCCCGTCAAAAGGGCTTGTCTTCAGGTGGAGCAGGCGTCGACAACAAAGTGCTCAGATAGAGAAAGAAGACATCCTCAAATATCTTTCTAAAAAGTACAGCGAGTCTGCCTCAAAAGCGCTTGACATATCAGAGCGACTCGGTATCTCGAAGAATCGAATCGGCCGAAGGCTTACATCGCTGAAACAAGAAGGCTTCGTACTTGACGCAGATGGTCAGTATCAACTTACTGTCAAGGGTCGAAATCGAGCTGAGGCATTAGTAAGGGCTCACCGCCTATGGGAGACCTTCCTGGTAGACGAGGTTGGCCTTGACAATCAAGAGATTCATGATGATGCCGAGAAATACGAACATCTCTTGGACCAGGATTTCATCGATCGATTAGACAGTAAGCTGGGTTATCCAACCTTGGATCCTCATGGATCACCTATCCCCGCTAAGGTGGTGACTCCCAAACTATCTATGTTAAGTCTCAAACCTAAGTCGAAAGGAACGATATCGGCCGAGCAAATCAGTGATCAAGTAGAAAGCAGACTTTGGGAACTTGGGCTATCACCTTCGACTAAATTTCAAATCTCTACTATCAGCACAGAGTCTGTTACCATCATCCATGGTGGAGAAAAGATTCCGATTCCCGCTGATTTGGCCGCTCAAATCAATGTGAACTAACTGCGCCAAGCCTTTATCATCCTCGGGTTACCCTGCATATCCTCTCTCAGGTCAATCCTAAATCCAGCATCAATGAAAAGATGTGCCGTTTCCTCCGACAGATACTGGTTAATCTCGACATAAATTAGGCCGTTATCGTGAAGATGATCTTCGGAAAAGGCGATGATACTCCGATAAAAGATCAAGGGATCCTCCAAGGCAAATAAGGCCTCAGCTGGTTCGTGTTGCTTCACGCCTTGGTCCATGACATCGATTTCAGATGCGGCGATGTAAGGGGGGTTAGACACGATAATGTTCCATTTACCAAGCTCTGACCATACATCTTGATCTAAAAAATCAAATCGATACCCCTGCATCTGTAGTCGATGTCGCTTGGCATTGATACGAGTCACGTTATAGGCGTCCATGCTTGATTCGATTCCAAAAATTCTAAATGTTGGATGCTTCTTTTTCAAACTCAAGAGGATACACCCACTTCCAGTGCCAATATCAAGGACGTCTTTTTGACTTCGGTCTACCTTGTGGTCACTTAGTATCCAGTGGACTAACTCTTCTGTTTCAGGACGGGGGATCAGTACATGACGATTGACGAAGTATTGAAAGTCATAGAAGTGGGCCACACCAGTCAAATATTGTACAGGAACTCCAGCAATAAGCTCATCTCCGATACTTTCAATTTCAGACATGTTTACGAATGTATCCTTACTACGAAGATTTCTAATTTGGTACTTATCTTCCATCAACAGGCTAACCATATTCGTCGCTTCTCGGATACCATATTTGTATTCTAACTTTGAAATTAAGTAGCTGGATATCTCGGCGATAGTCATATTCCTGCGCGGGTTTTTAATTGGGCACGATGTAGATCTGAGTTGCTGTCGATACTGATGGATCGTGTGGATACTACAATTACATGTATTGGATAGTCGTGATCCATCCATCGTAGCTGTTCTAATTTTTGTTCTTGCTCGGACGGAGTAGGGGAGAGATGGGCCAGTGTCTGGAGTAGTGGTGCCGAGTATCCATATACACCTATGTGCTCATAACTCAGAGCAGAGTCGGGGAGTTCACGTGTGAATGATCGGGCATATTTATTTTGGTCTGTCGTGACTTTGACAACCTCAGTGGAGACATCGTTACATGGCATATCACGACAAAGTGTGTAGATGCACTTATCATCCTCGGAAGCCATCACCATTGCTAACCGATCTATGATGTTCGGTTCGATGTATGGCTGTTCAGCCTGGATATTTACTACGTGACTAATGTCTGAGAAGTGCTTACTTGCTATGGCACAGCGCTCGGTTCCGTTTAGGACATCATCCCTGATCAGTAGCCTCTGGCACGGGAGATCTGCCACCTCATCCAGTATCTGCTGGTGGTCACTGGCCACGACTACTTGATGTAGCTGAGCACATTGCAGGGCCTGTAGCGTAGTCCGACGGATGATGCTGATACCATCTAACTTGATCAGAAGTTTGTGCTGTAACCGCCGTGATGTCATCCGCGCTGGTAGGATGCCAAGAACATGGCTTTGTGATATGGCTTTGTTCGTTACTTTGTCCATCTAATGCTCATCAAATGTCGATAATTAAGCGACTTCTTCTTTCGCTCCTTGCGCTTTTGGTGATGGCCGTGATCGGGTTGTCATTGTTCACCTTTAAGGCAGTGAAAGGATTCCCATTTTATGAGCGTGAACCTATTGAACTTCCTGCTATCATCGATTCGGTTCAGCATTCACGAATTCTACTGTTCAGCAAGACAAATGCTTATCGACATGGAGATGCGATCGAGGGAGGTAACATGATCATCACCCAGATCGCGAGAAAAATGGGTCACTACATCTTTACGACTGAGTCAGCTGGTATTTATAATCCGGAGCAATTGTCTTTATTCGATCTTGTGATCTGGAACAATGTGTCAGGAAAGGTGCTGACGCGAGAACAGCGCGCCATATTCCAATCATATCTCCTGGACGGTGGGGTTCTCGTAGCGCTTCATGCTGCTGGAGATTTTTCACATCAATGGGATTGGTACGAAGAAGAGTGTATCGGTGCACCATTCTCCCATCATCCGTTGGACCCGCAGATTCAAGAAGGGCGACTTTACAAAAGTAAGAGCATTGATAGCACCTTTGATGACCTTGCAAGTGAGTTTATACTATCGGACGAGTGGTATGTGTTTGATAATGTTCCAGATTCTAATTTTACAGTGCTCTATCGATTAGATGAGTCAGGCCTATCGATGAATGGTAATCTACCTATCTTGATTAAGGATAAAAACTATGGTATGGGCTCCGATCATCCGATCGTCTGGTATCGTACCATAGGAGAAGGTAAGGTCTTCTACTCCGCATTGGGTCATACTGCCGCGTCATTCCAACATCCAGAGCATCAACGATTATTAGAATCTGCTATCAACTGGGGTTTGAAAGATCCAGATATACCTCTTCTCACTTCTACGCCAATAGATTCAACTGTTACCCAATGAGTTCAGCATTACGTCCATTTCACTTAGCTATTCCCGTAAGCGACCTGGCCGCTGCGCGACGATTTTACCGGGATGTTATAGGTTGTTCTGAGGGTCGTTCAGATGAGCATTGGGTAGATTTTAATTTCTACGGTCATCAGTTAGTGATCCATTATAAACCCAAGGACGAGACGCCTGAGATACATCATAATCGAGTGGATGGTCATGATGTTCCGATCCCACATTTTGGTGTTGTTCTGACCATGACAGACTGGAAGGAGCTGGCTGCCAAATTAGAAGGGCAAGGTGTGACATTTGTAATTGAACCATATATCAGATTTGAGGGAGAACCTGGTGAGCAAGCCACGATGTTTTTGTTGGACCCGAGCGGTAATGCGCTGGAGTTTAAAGCATTTCAGGATTTATCAGGTCTATTCGCGAAGTAACTTCCATTCAATCCTGCGAGAAAGTCGCCCACAACAAATGAACTTCCTCCTACGAAGATGATATCGTGTTCAGACGCAGCAGACAGTGCGCTCTTGTAGGCTTCAGATATGGTATCATAAGCCTGTCCGATGCGCCCAGATTGCACTGCTATCTTTCTGAGTTCTGCTGAGCTCATAGCTCTACGGATACTGGCCTGGACAAAGTAGTATTTCGCCGATGTTGGCAGATGCTTGATCAAGCTGGCGACATCTTTGTCATTGGCCATTCCCATGATGATGTGAACCCTTTGGGGGTAGGTCTTGAGTCGATTGCCGATGCTTTGTAATGCTGCCGCATTGTGACCGCTGTCGGCGATGACCAATGGTGTGTTTTGTATGACCTGCCAGCGTCCTATATATTTTGTGATGTGTCGATAATTAGAAAGCGAAGTTTGGAGTATATCCTGGTCTGTTGGAACAATTCCATATTCGTCAAGTCGATGGATTGATTCGAGGGAGGTGATCATATTCTTTACAAGAAATGGGTCGGCCTGATCAATTCTCACATCATATGTTTTGGTTCGCTCTGAGAATTGAATTCTCTCGGTGTCAGCCTTAGCCTGCCACCGCAGCGAAGCCCATGATAAAGGAGCGTTACAACGCTTGCTCTTCGCAATGAACACGTGATCGCATGAAGGTTGGTATTCTCCGATGACAACTGGAGTATCGGATTTTATAATTCCAGCTTTTTCTCCAGCGATCTCATAGATAGTTGATCCCAATAGATGCTGATGGTCTAAGCTTATTTGTGTAATCACAGATAGAAGGGGACTAATAATATTTGTACTATCTAACCGTCCACCCAGACCCGTCTCGATCACTGCAAAGTCTATTGACTTGGACTTGAAGTATTCGAAGGCCATTGCTACCGTAATTTCAAAAAAACTTGGAGAGACTTCTTCGATCAATTTGCGGTGACACCTTACCCACTCGACGACATCCTCTTCGCCGATCCAATGTCCATTGATTTTGATTCGTTCTCTAAAATCAGTGTAGTGCGGAGATGTATAAAGTCCAACTTGATGGCCTGCTGTTTGTAAATAGGCAGCAATAAGATGCGATACCGTCCCTTTTCCATTCGTTCCTGCGACATGGATAGTTTGAATTTGGTCTTGTGGATTACCTAATGCTTCGCAGAGCGTCAGGATGTTGGTGAGATCCTTTTTCAGTGCGCCGGCGCCGATGCTTTGATACATGGGTAGCCGCGAGTATAGGTATGCTGTCGTTTCAGGATAGGTCATTACACCGATTTGATCTGTAAATCTATTCTGATCACAAATTTGTTCTTATTGTTGACCCTGTATGGAACATTACGACTATATCATATGTGGTGCAGGCCTGGCAGGATTGTCTTTGGCTATGCGTCTCTCAGAGCCCGAGTATAGTCACCTAAAGGTCTTAGTCGTCGATCGAGATCGAAAAAAAACGAACGATCGAACATGGTCATTTTGGATACGGCCAGAGGAGCAGCGGTTTCCTGAGCTATACCTGAAGACGTGGGATCGATTGGCATTTTATGGAGATCGTGTGGATCGCACATTTGACATCTCTCCCTTTCAGTATCACACCATACGCGGTATTGATTTTTACAATCATGCTCTGGCGAAGATTGATGAGGTGGATCACATTTCCTTTGCCCATGGTGATGTCCGTCAAGTACAGAATCACGGGGATGTCGTTCACGTCCAGCTCGGAGATCAAAAAGTATCATGCCGATATGCCATCGATAGCATTGTCAGGTCATTTCCTGAGGATAACAAGTTATTTGTATGGCAACACTTCATGGGATGGGAGGTTGAGTCGGATGTAGATCATTTTGATGACGAAGTGGCTACGTATATGGAC
>JBCBIX010000073.1:0-13821 GCA_038523965.1 Bacteroidota bacterium | reverse complement strand
GTCAGAGATTGTTGCCCCAGCTCAGGCCAGACTTCGGAAGGTCAAAATAGCCCTCGCAGAGCCTTTTTTTACAATCATTCATGAGGATGGCTATTCTTCTCGAGACCTTAAAACACTTATTGACTCAACCTCTCGAATACCATCTACAGAAGCCCATGTATATCGATCCGACTATGTCTCTGACTGTAAGGTCAGGCTGTGCTATGCTGTTCCAGGAGACTTAGTCGACTACATCAATGTCGAGTTTGATAGCCCTACACTCGTGCACTTCATGACCACTCAGATCGAGTCAATTTCCACCATGGAGAATGTGATAAAGGCATCAGTTATTGGTCAGCGTTGTTTCATCGTAGCGAAAAATGGTGGTGTGTTGCGCCTTGCCAATTCTTATCGCATAGATACATGGCAGACCGTATTTTATTACGTCCAGTTGGCCCGTAGAACTGCAGGGTTAGAGGATCAGAGTTTTGAGTTCATCTTATCTGGCACTTGTCCAGAAGAGGCAGATATCGTTCAGATGCTACGGCGTTATCTTCCAAATGGATCGTTCTATAGTATGGGACTCAGCTGTGATGGGAAGAGCATCACAGAAGAACATCATCTCGGACCACTGCACGACATCTCCAAATGCGCATAATCGGAGGATCACTCGGAGGACGAGTCCTGCGACCTTCCATGAAAAAGTGGCCTACCCGCCCGACTACGGATATCGCCAAAGAAGCTCTTTACAATATACTCGCCCACAAGATCGACTTGGAGGGAATCAGATGTCTCGACCTATTCGGTGGAGCAGGGAATCATAGCTTGGAACTCGCCTCACGTGGTGCGGGACATGTCACCTATGTAGATCAATACCATGGATGTGTCAAGTGGATGAGAGAAGTCACAACCAAGCTCTCCCTGAACCAAGTACGAATCGAAAGAAGCGAGGTTCGTAAGTTTCTGCAGCAGGATATGGACAAGTATGACCTCATATTCGCCGATCCTCCTTATGCACTGTCCTGGTTGTCAGAGCTTCCTGGTCTCATACTCGAAAAAGATCGCTTAATAGAGGATGGTATCCTGGTTATCGAGCATGCCTCTCAGACGAATTTGGACCATCACGATCGCTGCACAGACCGAAGAAAGTATGGTCAGTCAGCTTTCAGCTTTTTTAAATAGAGGTACTTGACCTTCAGATCCAAGTTGTAGCTATCGATGTACTTTTGGCCGCTGCAAGAGCACCCATATGAGTCGAGCGATCCAGAATCTGAAACAACTTCTATCATTAGCATTGTCAACGGTCTACGACATTGCCGTGGAACCAAATGAACTCAATCTGACCGTCACCAAAAAAGAGTTTGACGGTGAATTCACGTTAGTAGTCTTCCCGTATACAAGACAAGCCAAAAAAAAGCCTGAGGACATTGCCCATGAGTTAGGGACGTGGCTCATGACGCAGGATCATACTTATCTCTCCGGATATAATGTGGTCAAAGGGTTTCTGAATCTCGAGCTTACTTCAACGTTTTGGATCGAGTCCTTAGATGACTTGCGCGCTGAAGACAACTTCGGCATTCAGACTGATTCCTCATCCAAGATGATGGTCGAATTCTGCAGCCCTAACACGAATAAACCATTACACCTCGGCCACATCAGAAATATCCTGCTCGGTTGGTCAACGAGTATGATCCACGAGGCCGTTGGCTATCCCGTGGTCAAAACTCAAATCATCAATGATCGTGGTATCGCCATCTGTAAAAGCATGCTGGCATGGCAACTTGAGGGTAAACGTGTGACTCCAGACTCCGCTCAAAAAAAAGGGGATCACCTGGTAGGTGATTACTACATCCTTTTTGATCAGATGTTTCAAGAAGAGTATAAGGCGTGGAAGAAAAGCGAAGAAGGAATAAGTACATACAATCGTCTCAAGAAGCCCGATGAAGAGCAAAATCAGTTCTGGAGTCGATACAAGAATCAGTACTTCAACGAGTACAGTGCGCTGGGAAAACAATCTCGCGACATGCTTCAACAATGGGAAGCAGAGAATCCTGAAGTCCGAGCATTGTGGAAACAGATGAATCGTTGGGTTTATGAGGGGTTTGAGGAGACCTACCAGGCTCTCGGCGTGCATTTTGACAAGTTGTACTATGAGTCCGATACCTATATACTTGGAAAGGACATCATCAACCAGGGACTACAAAAAGGCCATTTTTATAAAGAGAACGATGGGAGCATCTGGGTAGATCTGGAGGATGTTGGATTAGACAAAAAGATCTTGCTCCGCAGTGACGGAACCAGTGTATACATGACTCAGGATTTGGGAACAGCACAAATGCGATATCACGACCTGGGGACTGAAAAAATGATATATGTCGTCGGTGATGAGCAAGATTATCACTTTCAGGCGCTCTTTGAAATCTTAAAAAAAATGGGAGAACCATATGCAGATCATCTCTACCACCTCTCTTATGGCATGGTAGATCTCCCGACAGGTAAAATGAAGTCTCGAGACGGAAATGTGGTCGATGCGGATGACCTGGTTGCTGAAGTTATCGCCGAAGTAAAGGCCTCAGCGGAAGAACGTGGTGAGTTAGACGATGTCTCTGCGTCAGAACGTGAGGACATCTACCGAAAGATAGCTTTGGCTGCGATCAAGTTCTTTATCCTAAAGGTGAATCCCAAGAAGCGAATGCTTTTTAATCCTCAAGACTCTGTGGACATGCAGGGACAAACAGGACCTTACATTCAGAATGCCTTCGTTCGCATTCGGTCTATACAACGTAAGCAAGAGATTACCTCTCTGGAATATCAATCTTACGTTTCTCCAAAACAGGCTGAAACAGATCTGATCCAGACACTCATGACTTATCCTCAAGTTGTCGCGGCTGGGGCATCGAACTACGATCCTTCTTCAGTAGCCAACTTCGCGTATGAGCTGGCCAAACGTTATCATAAGTTCTATCATGACGTCCGCATTTTATCTGCGGAGAGCGAGGCGGCCAGGGATTTTCGATTGGCACTAAGCGGTCAGGTTGCTGATGTCCTGGAGCACTCGATGTCGCTACTTGGGATAGAGATGCCTGAGCGCATGTAGCTTATAGCGATAGGACAGATAGATCCCATCTACGTTCGCGATCGTACCATAGGTGACCATCACGTATGGTTAGAGGTGAACTGACATTGTTTGTAAATAAGCCTCCAGTACCCAAACCTTGCGGTATCTGAATGGCCTGAAGGGCTGTCCACTGCGCGATAGCGTTTAGTCCAATGTTAGATTCCAATGCTGAGGTAATCCAATAACCTACATTATACTCATCGGCTATGTCCATCCATGATTCTGAAGCCGCCCATCCACCCAGAAGACTGGGTTTTAATATGATGTAGTCTGGTTGAATATGTTGGATGAGTCGGCGCTTTTCTTCCAGGCCGTTGATGCCTATTAACTCCTCATCCAAGGCTATTGGAAGAGGACTTTGTTGGCAGAGTGAAGCCATTTCATCCCATTGTTTTGCCCTTATTGGTTGTTCGATACTATGTATATGAAGCTGCGCTAACCTTGACAGATTGTCCAATGCCTCATCGGGACGAAAGGCCCCGTTTGCATCAACTCTCAGCTCAATGTCATCGACTGTAAACAGATCACGGACGTATTGTAAGACATCGATTTCATCTTCAAAATCTATCGCTCCTATCTTCATTTTGATACATCGAAATCCTTGATCTATCTTCTCTTTGACCTGACGGATCATGTCTGCCTTTGGTGCCATCCAAATAAGTCCGTTAATGGCAATTCCCTCCTCCCCTCTTAGGAATGGGCTATCCCATAATTCAAAAAGATCATTGGTCTCCACCCCTTTACGTAACATTTCAACAGAGAACGCTGCCGCTGGATAGTTGTCAGATGAATCTAATCCTGAGCCGATGAGCCTCTTTATCTCTACCTCCAGCGTTTCGGTGGGATCTATACTTAATCCGTCGATGATGGACGCCTCTCCAATGGCAACAACTTGTTCCGCTTCTGTCACGACTGGGTACCAACTCCGCTTCGTGGTAAGCACACCCCTTGATGTTCCACTCGGTTTTTTGAACTGAAGGGTATGAGTGATGATCTGATTTGTCATGTAGTAGTGGTCTGGGGTGGCAACATATGTTTTTTGAAGTAGTTAAAAAGGCTCGAAGCGACTGTAGCCATGTCACAACTCCATGCTGCCTTCTCGTCTGAGCGATTTAAGGAATCAGCCCATCAGATAGTTGAGCTATTGTCCAGGTTTCTGGAACAGACGAAGGACCAATCAACAAGAGTGATTGATTTTCATTCTCCTGACGAAACGCTTGAATATTGGCGTAACTACTCGGTGGAAGACCTTGGATCTTACGTTAATGACGTTATCAAAGGTTCGATAAAGGTCCATCATCCTCACTATATCGGTCACCAAGTTTCTGCGCCGTTGCCAGAGTTGGCAACCTTAGGATTAGTCACTGATCTGCTGAATAATGGCATGGGGGTTTATGAGATGGGATCTGCAGCCACTGCCATGGAACGGATCGTAATTGAGGATATCGCTGAGCACATCGGATTAGAACATGCTGATGGTTTCTTGACTTCAGGAGGCACCTTAGGTAACCTGACGGCCCTTCTTGCTGCTCGCTCTCGAGCTCGCGAGACTCATATCGATTCCGATATGTACATCTTGGTATCAGAGGAGACCCATTATTGTGCGCAAAAGGCGGCTGTCACAATGGGTTTTCGTCCAGATCAAATCGTGGAGATCTCCACTGATAGCTCGTATCGCATGGACATCTCAGACCTCCAAGAGCAGATGTCTAAACTTGCTCAAAACGACAAATGTATTATGTCTGTGGTAGCTTCCGCATGCACTACAAGCACAGGCAGCTATGATGACCTCATTGCGATCAAAAATCTCTGTCTGCAGCACCGTACTTGGCTTCATGTGGATGGGGCTCATGGTGGAGCAGTCATCTACTCTGAAAAGTATAAGCATCTCATAGATGGTCTTGACTCGGCCGACTCGATCGTCATCGACATGCACAAGATGCTGATGGTCCCTGCTTTAGCGACCGCCGTGATATTCGCGAATGGGAAAGACTCGTATCGCAGCTTTGAGCAAAAAGCGGCATATCTATTCGCGCAGCAAGAACATGAGTGGTACAATCTTGCCAAAAGAACGTACGAAACCACTAAGCTGATGATGAGCGTGAAATGCTTCTACCTCATCAAAAAAATAGGACATGCAGTAATGGCCGAATTCTTGGATAGACAGCATGATCTCACCCGATGGTTTGCACGATATCTGGTGGAGGAGCGCACAGAATGGGAGATCGCGCACTGGCCTATGAGTAATATCCTGTGCTTCAGATATACCCCGGCTTCATTCAGGGAAGAGGAACTGGAATATCTGAATCGAGCCATCAGAAACCAACTGCTTGATGAGGGCCAGTACTACATCGTTCAGACTGTACTGCGAGGGACGTACTATCTGAGGATCACACTGATGAGCCCGATGACATCGCAAACACACCTTCAGACCTTATGTGACCATATCGAAGAACTTGCTACGCATATCATCACTGAGCATGCCGCTTATTTGCCAGCCCTAACAGACGTCTAAGTATCACATCTTTGTCTTTATCCAAGCAATGCCATGACTAAAGAGTTTTTTGATCGTCTTGTCCAAGAGCACCTCATCTGCAAGACTTGTCCAACCCCAAGCGAAGTAGCCTCCTTTTTCAAGCGTGTAATGGGATTTTTCTATCTGGATTTTGCCACCAAAGAATTAACCACTCGAGAATCACTAAGTGAGGAACTTGATCTTCTTAAAGTAGAGTTTGAAACTCTCCTCCAGCGCAATCCGATGAATGCCATCCTGGGTACGGCACAGATTTGCACCTCTTTTTTCAGTGAATTACCCTCCATCTATGATCAGCTGAATAAGGATATTATGGCCATCTACGAGGGCGATCCAGCATGTAAGAGTAGACGAGAAGTGATCAGGACATACCCAGGATTCTATGCCATAGCAGCATACCGAATCGCCCATGTCATGAATGCGCTGGGGATCGAAGACTTACCACGAATTATCACTGAGCACGCGCATTCACAGACGGGTATCGATATACACCCAGGTGCACATATCGGAAAGGCGTTTTGCATCGATCATGGTACAGGCATTGTAATTGGAGAAACAGCCCATATTGGCGATCATGTCAAACTCTACCAGGGAGTCACACTCGGGGCGCTCAGTGTAGCTAAGGAAGATGCGAATAAAAAAAGACACCCTACTATCGAAGACCATTGTGTCATTTATGCAAACGCAACCATCCTGGGAGGAGAGACAGTGATCGGCCATCACACCATCATTGGAGGTAATACCTGGATCACGAGAAGTGTGCCCCCAAACTCTAAGATCTACTATCAGGCTACGATGAATAATCCCGATGGAGGTATCGATAACATCGTGTACAAGAAATTTTCGAATTGATGAAAGTTGGAATCGTTCAGGATGGTCCAGTTTACCTCGATGCAGAAGGGACCTTTGACAAGACTGTGGACTATCTCGATCAAGCGAAACGTGATGAGGTGGATCTAATCGTGTTTGGTGAGAGCTGGTTTAGTGGATATCCTGTGTGGTTGGATGTCTGTGCTGATATCTCACTTTGGGATCACCCACCTGTCAAAGATGTCTGGCATCAGATGTTCCAAAATGGTCTCTCGGCAGATGGAGACATGATTAAGGATCTTAGGGCGGCCATCGCAAAAGCAGGTATCTACGTAGTAATAGGTGCTAATGAACCTGTCTCAAAAGGGCCTAACAACGGAACGATCTTTAACACCATCTATACCTTTGACCACAAAGGAACTCTTGTTAACCATCATCGCAAACTTGTTCCCACCTATACTGAGAAATTGGTCCATGGACATGGAGATGGCTATGGCCTTAGAGCGATAGACACTCCTAAAGGCAGAATTGGCTCCTTAGTATGCTGGGAACATTGGATGCCTCTGACCAGGCAAGCCATGCATGACGAAGGAGAAGACCTTCACATCGCTCTGTGGCCCCATGTCAAGGAAACTCATCACCTCGCGAGTAGACACTACGCACATGAAGGGAGATGTCATGTGGTGGCTGTAGGGCAAGTCATGCAACATGATGAACTTCCGTCACAACTTACTCTCAGCCCGACTGTCCAGCTTCCAGACAGCGGACTTCTAATGCAAGGTAGAAGTGCAATCTATGCTCCATCAGGTGAAACTATTCTGGATCCTGTGGAAGGAAAACGTGGGCTTATTTCAGTGGAACTTGATCTCAACGGTAATGGACCAGAGCGAATGAACCTGGCCGTATCAGGGCACTATCAGCGACATGATGTCTTCGATTTACAACTAAATCGGAGCAGGAAGTGACTATTGGATAAGGTCAATAAGACGCTGCGCCTCGCTTTCCCAGGTTAATTCTCTGCTCATACGACGAGCACCCTCACATTTGGATTTCCACCTATCAGGATCATCTCTTATTGATAGTAGCAGTGATCGCAATTCACCGCTGGTGAGACTCTCCAGCAGATACGCACAATTATATTGCTGATCGTACTTCGCGTATGTTTCGAAATTCATGGAAATACTCGGCAACCCCGCCTGCGCATAATCAAAGAACTTGTTGGCCAAGCTTAACTCATAACTGCGTGAGTCAGGGGACAGGAGGTTTAATCCTACATGGCATTCATTTAGTGAAGACGATAACTGATCTGGTGCAACCATTCCAAGGAAGGTAACGCGAGAATTGTCCCCCACTGAAGCTTTTAAAGTGGGGGCCAGCGGCCCATCACCGATAACCAAGAGTTCCAGCCATGGTAATGCTGAACAAACTTCTATGATCTGCTCCAGGCCCCGACCCGGATTAAGAACGCCAAGGTAGACGGCCTTTAGAACATCCGATAGATCATGCGACTTCTGCACTTGAGCATCGATCTGTCGAGATTTTGGAAGGTTGCGAATCACGGTAAATGGGTGGCGATACTTTTTAGATAACTCAAAAGCGATTGGCTCACTCACCGTCAATGCATGCTCCATGTATGGTACGGTCCATCTGCCAAGTAGGGACCAGATCCATCTTTTGACGGGCTGATGGTTGAGTTCTGGGACTTCAGTGAACCACTCATGGGCATCGAAGATGTATTTGACATGCGGTCTTCTTCGAAACAAGGTTACTCCTATTGTATCCAGATCTGCCAGCAGAATCTTTCTTGCCTTTGATTTGCGAAGAAATAAAGACATTCTGACGATGATCTCTACATAGAATAATACGCCGCGATGAAATCGGCAACGAAGTCTGTATTGCTCATAATTCTGCTTGGTTAACGGTTTTGAGTTTGGTAACTCTCGACCGACCAACAGGATCTTCCAGCCGTGTTGGGCCAACGAATCACAGATCCTATTCATTCTGCGATCGTAAGTGAGATCAGTTGTCACCGTGGCTATGAGATCATAATTACTCACTGCCTCTCTCATTGATCTGCCTCTGGTCTTTGGAAGTTAAAGTCAATCGGTGTTGTGGTTGACAATTCGAACATCTACCACATGGTACGGTATCGTTCTCATCGAAATAGGCCAAAACTTTCTGCATATAACACTCCTCGGATTTGACAAGGGTAAGCATGGCCGCCCAGCGCTCGCGAGCCGCCTTATGCAGAGATCGATAGTGCGGCTTGACGTCTGGTAGGTCACGCTGTGCCAGACGAGATTTCAGAAAGGTCATCTTAGGTCCTGGTGCGCTATGATATCGTTTGAGCACGCCCAGATATGCTAACGTTTGTAGGGATTCCTGCAAGGCTTGTTCTGTCACCTTGAGTGATCTAACCATCTTAGGTAATTGGATTTCTATCCACTCCTCGAATATGCCTTCGTAGTTTCTGGTGAGATATAGGAAACATTGCTTCACTAAGTCTTCACGCTGAGCCAGCTGCCTACGAGCTTCTGGCGGAGAGAGCACCATCTTGCAGAATTGCCGATCTCGATCATCGTGACTGATGGACCAGATACCTAACTTTTGCCACGCGGCAGTGGCGTAGTGTACTTCTTTGGTGGTGAACGAGGATGTCTTGACGACCCTCTCCATATCAAAGTCCTTTATCCTTCCCTCCCCTTCATCAACTCCGATACCGTAGTGTACATGCATCATTTTATAGAAATCAGACAGTTTGGTAAAGTCTGGATATGAGTCGTGGATTCGTCTGGTTCCGAAGTCCAGATTGTTCGGACTAACCAGCATGGTTGCCGATGAGTGCTGACCGTCTCGACCAGCCCTACCGATTTCTTGGTAGTATTCCTCTATTGATGGAGGTAGATCATAGTGGATCACGTGACGAATGTCCGCGACGTCAATCCCCATTCCAAAGGCATTGGTAGCCGCGATGATTTGGATGTCTCCTTTGGAGAATTGTTCTTGGCGTTTCTGCTTGTTCTTGTAGGAAACACCTGCGTGATAATAGGTTGAGGAGATTCCATGGTTAGTCAGCATGCGACTGAGCATCATCACATTGCGACGACTACGTGCATAGATGATCGCTTTGCCAGATATCGACTCACACAGCCTTAGTGTGGTCCCAGGTTTGTCCTCTATGTGCTGCACTTGGATACTGATGTTATCTCTTTTGAAGCTATCACGGATGACTGGACTTCTCTGTAACCTGAGCTGGGATTTGATATCCTCCAGCACTGGACGGGTAGCCGTTGCAGTGAGGGCGAGCACTCTGGGTGGCGTTAGTTCATCGAGAAAAGTGCTTATCTCACGATACGACGGTCTGAAGTCATGTCCCCACTGTGAGATACAATGTGCCTCGTCGATCGCCACCATGGAGATATTAACCTTTTGGATTCGTTCTCTGAAGAGGTCGGACTGTAGTCTTTCTGGTGATACATAGAGCAACTTGGTATCTCCATAGATCGTGTTATCCAGGATCCGATCGATGTTTCCTTTGGATTGTCCGGCATGTATGTGATCGGCTACAATACCCAGTTGTCTTAATCTCGCTGTTTGATCTTCCATCAGTGAGATTAGTGGAGACACCACGATCGTAAGGCCATCCAAGACAAGTGCCGGTACTTGATAGCAGATGGATTTTCCGCCACCCGTGGGAAGCAGAGCTATGGCAGATCCTTGTGTGAATAAGCCTTGGATGACCTCATGCTGCTTGGGTCTGAAGTCAGGATAATTCCAATACTTTTGGAGGCGCTTGCGAGCTTGATCAAAAAGCGAGTCGGCTATATTATCCAAACATTATTCATTTGTTAAAGACCTATCACGCGTTCATCCGAATCCGCCCTTCTTGGTCTTAATACTCCAACATTACAGAATCCCTACAAGGTATGTCACTAAGTATTCGTCTATCTACTCTTTTGAGTTCACTCACCTTATTACCCTTCCTACTGTGCAGCCAAAACTGGTATCACGGGCAGCGAGACAGTAGCAATTATGCAGCTATTGGTACTGATCAACTTTATGAAAAGATTATCAAGGATAAGCCTGGCCAACAGGTGATCGTCGCAGTGATCGACTCGGGTGTGGATATCGAGCATGAGGATCTCAAGGATGCTATCTGGACGAACAATGATGAGATACCAAACAATGGAATTGACGATGATAATAATGGCTACATCGACGACTACAATGGATGGAACTTCATCGGTGGTCCAAATGGCGAACATGTAGTAGCCGACACCTATGAGATGGTCCGATTGTATGCCGCCTGGAGGGATAGATTTAACGATGTCGATCCTTCAACACTCTCAGGTGAGGACTTAGAGGAGTACAATCTATGGAGCAAGTGGGGAGAACGAATCGAAAATGAGACCTCCTCTGCCAAAAAACGATATGATGAGTACGCCGCTGAAGCCGAAGTGCGCAATCCGATTATGAACCGTCTCGAAGAAGTTAATCAATCTGTAGAGCTGTCAGAATCACTCATCGATTCACTCGGCTCCAGCGACGATGAACTAAATCAAATGGCGGCTAACGTGCTCAACTTCTTTGTAGAAAACACAGGTGGGATTCCAGACATCAAGACCATTCGAGCAGAGTTCGTCGGACCACTTCAAGAGCCTATGGACTACTTCGGAAGCAAGTGGAAATACGGGTGGAATCCCGACTACAATCCAAGAGGTATCGTAGGTGATGACTATGAAGACTTGTCCAATCGCTTCTATGGCAATTCATCTGTCGAAGGTCCAGATGCGTTTCATGGGACACATGTTTCAGGTATTATCGCAGCCTCTCGTGATAACGAGCTTGGAGTCAAAGGAATCGCCAACAATGCTAAGATCATGGTTATCAGAGCCGTCCCTGATGGCGATGAAAGGGACAAAGATGTTGCAAATGCGATTCGGTATGCTGTCGATAATGGAGCGTCGATTATCAACATGAGTTTTGGCAAAGGTTTTTCCCCGAATAAACAATATGTAGATGATGCGATAAGACATGCGGAGAAAAACGATGTACTTATCGTGCATGCATCTGGCAATAGCGGGCAACTTATTGATGTCGAAGACCATGATGTCGAGGTTGAGGATGAAGGCAACTATCCCAATGATCACTTCCTCAATCCAAAGGGATTTCTCTTTTGGAAAAAGAAAAAGCCGAATAATTATCTCAGCATTGGTGCCTCATCTCAAGCTCCCGGCGAGAATCTGCCTGCCTCATTTTCTAATTATGGGAAAGAGGATGTGGACATCTTCGCACCGGGGACGATGATGTTGTCAACAACACCAGACGATCAGTACGAGATCGCCCAAGGGACGAGTATGGCGGCACCAGTTGTCAGCGGAATAGCAGCGTTGATTCGATCCTACTTTCCAAGACTGACTGCCGAGCAGGTCAAAGAATCAATACTGGGAAGTGTGCAACCACTGGATGTCATGGTGCGCCAACCAGGGACCGAAGAGTTGGTGCCCTTCAGTGAGTTATCTGTCACTGGAGGTGTAGTCAATGTCGAACAAGCATTCCTTAAGGCTGCACGCATGAAAGGGAAGAAACGAATAGCGAAACGAAACAAGATGAGGGCCTAAGTCAACGTCTTCTCAAGATTAGCAATCCCTGTGGCTTTCTGATCAACAACTTGGTTTCAAGTTGGTCGTATGGATCATTGGAGTGATACCGCTGTTTTGAGGTACATTATGGTTTATGATTCAAGTCTTAGTCGCTGATGATCATCACTTTCTACTGGACGGTTTTGCTTCTATAGTCCAGGGTATTGACGATATAAATCTTAGTGCCACTGCCACTAATGGGAAACAAGTCTTAGAGCTCTTAGATAAGGAGAGTATAGATATTGCACTTTTGGATATCAATATGCCACTACTGAACGGTGTCGAAACGTGTAAGTCCATTCAAAAGAAGCACGCCGAAGTCAAGGTCCTTGCGCTAAGCATGCATAAACGGCAGAGTTTTGTAAAGCGAATGCTACAGTATGGTGCTAAAGGATACATTTTAAAGGATGATCCTGCCCAACACATTATCGATGGTATTCGTACTGTTCATGCCGGCGGGACATATTTTAGTCCCCGTGTAAAGGATATTGCACTATCATTTGTCCCATCGAGTCGCGATGCACTATTATCTATTACTGACAGGGAGATAGAAGTCTTACAATTAATATCATTGGGCATCACCAATCAGGAAATCGCGAATAGACTGTATCTCTCTCCGCATACAACTGAGACTCATCGCCGCCATCTCCTTAACAAACTCGATGCACGAAACACGGCTGAATTGGTCAGAAAGGGTATTGAGAAGGGATTGATTTAGACATAGAAAACTGATCACGGAAATCCGTGATTTTCTGTGATCACGTGATGGGGGGATTAGATAGTGGTCTATCAACATGATCTTTGAAAAAAAGTCATGTACAAACTCCTCCGCCCACTTCTTCTAATCTATCTTTTCCCTTTGTTGGTCAATAGTCAGGCAGTCACATCAATAGAAGGACAAATGGAGATTTTCAATACTCCTGATTCAAGTTCTATTAGCATCGGTGTCAATTCAGGTCAAGCAAGTGGAGCTATATTTATGGGCCCTCCATACTATTACAATACACTCATCGGCTACAATTCAGGTCGCGAGATCACTGATGGTGTAGACAATACAATAGTTGGTGCCCAAAGTGGTCGACTGCTAACTAATGGGGCAAAAAACAGCTTCTTTGGAGCCTTTGCTGGGTCCAAACTCACCGTTGGTAATTATAATACACTCATAGGCAGTTTTGCCGGAAGAGATCTGATGAATGCCTCCAAGAACACGTTCGTAGGTGAATCTTCTGGTATTAGAACGACATCAGGAAGTGACAATACCTTTGTGGGTGCTCAAAGTGGAGAAAAAAACACCGTAGGAAGGGATAACACGTTCATCGGCCACCTCGCTGGAAACGAAAATAGTACTGGTAATTGGAATACATTTATTGGCAAGAATGCCGGAAAAAGAACGACCACTTCGTTTAGAAACACCTTCACAGGATACAATACTGGAGCGAGTAATACCACTGGAGCCAACAATAGCTTCTATGGGGCAAACGTAGGAACGAATAGTTCAACGGGGAGTAACAATTCATTCTTCGGACCAGAAAGTGGCGAGAGCAATACTACAGGTAGGGACAACTCCTTTTATGGTTGGGTTTCTGGAAATTCAAATTCCACAGGAAGCAATAACACCTTTATTGGAGTTAGATCAGGGTTCAACAGTGAAGGTCATAACAACGTTGGATTAGGGCATAGCGCTGGTATTGGGTTAGAGAGCGGTGATGATAATATTTTTATTGGAGCTAATTCTGGGC
>JBCBIX010000072.1:0-13849 GCA_038523965.1 Bacteroidota bacterium | reverse complement strand
TAGCGAACCGGCGGATAAGAATAACCTTGGTATTGAGTTCTCTACTAAGGACAATCTGCGTGGATCGAAGTCGACTTGTCGCGTAGTTCTCTTCATTGAACTTCGTAATCTGAGCCTTGGCCTTTTTGATGTCTTCATCCGAAGGGTTGTATAAGATGGCGATGACGTAATGCAGCTTATCATCGTCCAAGGAGAACTTCCGTAGCATCTCCTCATCCACTTCTCCCCCATTGGCAAATGAGTCCTGATCACCTCTCAAGAATCGAAGCATCTCACGAGCATGTGACTGCTCTGGGGTATTCTTGTGTACGAGAATTACTCCCCGAAGTGCATTGATATATTCATCCTGACCTTTTAGATTACCGATACACATCGCCTTAAGCAGATCGTACTTGGCAATGAGTTCGTGTTCCTTTCCAAAAGTCTCCTTAGCCTGTTCGAGTCGATCAAAGGCCTCTTGATACATTCGCTGCTGGAAGAGCTCGTAGGTCTCGTCATAAAAGACAGAGATCTTACGCTCATCAGTCATCAAAACATTTTTCCCCGTTGGATCGGCTAAGTACAGCGCATACTCGGAGTCTGGATACTCCGTCATCAGTTTAGTTCGATAGGTCGAAGCCAAAGAGGCGTTCTGTAAATCTTGATAATTCAGGTAGATGAAGTAGTAAGCCTCAGGACGATGTTCTGTATCAGGGTAGCGATCTAAGAGTGCCTGAAGAGTCTCATTGGACTGTTCGTATCTCTCCAATCGAGTTCTAAAACCAGTTCCGAGCAGGAACATGGCCTCTTCTATTTCAGCATTGACCTCCTGTCGAGAGGTGACATCTGTGGGGATCTCTCGAAGCACCTTATTCATCCCCTTTAGCAGCTCTGCATCTGGTATGGTTCTTTCTTCCTGTTCTTCTTCTTGTTGCTCAGCAAGATCATCAATTTTACTGCGAAGGCGCCAATTGTCCACCAGAGGTCGATCCCCCCAACGGCCTAAGAAGTCTTGTCGACCTCGCTGCTTGGATGTCTGGTTGTAGGCGAAGAATTTACTATTGCCAGAAATAACAGTTGTTGTTGCAGTAAATCCACCTTGCTCTGCTTCCGATTCCTTGAGCTGCTGTTCCCAAGCCTCAATAGCGATGCCCTTGGCATACTCTTCTAATTCGCCTTGTGACAGATTACCCAGACGAAGTATGCTGTCTTTGGTCTCAATCAAGTTGATATACAAGGCAATATCAGTGAGATTACCAGCTACTAATTTGGTTACAGCATAACGATCATCCTTTTCGGACATGACCGTCAGGGTGCTGTCGTAGTAGAGTTTGGCGTCGGTGTAATCTTCACGATTGAAGTAAAGTGTTCCAAGCCGATAATAAATCTCAGTCTTTACGGCGCCATTGGCTGCACCGCCAAGCGCTTTTTGGAAGTACTCCAAAGCTGCCGTTTCGTCACCACTAACTAAGTAGATCTCCGCAATGGCGGAATAAATACTACCACGGTAAGGAGCAAACTTATCTTCCTTCGCCAACCGATTCAGTTTACGCACGGCAGTCTCCGTGTTCATCTGTCCAGAGGACCAGCTGTTCTTGAACTTATTGATATCTGCCTGTAGACCCATCTCAAATGTCGGCCTATAGTCACCAACTCGATCGTATGCGGCATACGCCTTGGCTGATTCTCCCCGCAGTTGGTACGCCTGGGCAAGGATGTAGGCAATTCGCGCCTTGCGTTTCTTATCGACCTTCAGTTCTAAGGCCGATTCAAGGGCAGGAATAGCACTCGCGAAGTCTTTTTGTTGGAGAAAGTAATTTGCTCTCTCCACTTCAGCCTCAACACGAATATCTTCTGCCACACCAGGATCAGTGCCAATCTTATCCAGGTAGTAATTCGCTTCTATCCACTTGCCTCTATCCACATATGTTTTGGCAAGCCATAACATGCCCTCATAATAAGCTGGACGCTGCTTAAACAAGCCTCCGCCTCCATCTTCTTTAATCTTGTCGTCATTGTTCTTCTTGGCCGCAATCTCTCTTAGATAAGCCTCGTCCTCATCGAGAACGATTTCATCATTTGTACTGGCTGTTATCGTGGGATCCGGCGTTGGGGACTCTTCTGGGATTTCGGCAGGAGCTGTCGGAGGTGGAGTGCGCTTACCCTTTTTACGGTCCCTGATTCTTTGTTTTCGCTGTTTCTCGCGTTCGCGGGCTTCTTTCTTGCGTTGTTTTGCTTTCTCTTTGCGCTCTTTTTCTTTGTCTTCTCTCGCTTGTTGACGCTCCTCTTCTTTGATTTTGCGTTCCTTTTTCTGTTGTTTTTTGCGCTGTTTGGCTGATTCGTCCTTTGATGGTGTCTCGTATACTCGAGAGTCTGGATCTTTTGGATTAAAGTCATCGACGAAGTATTCGAGAGTCTCCTCAGCAGACTCCAGATCGCCCTTGAGATATTGAGCTTTACCCATCAAAACATAGCAGTCGTCTAACCACTTACTGGGCTCATGCAACGCAGCAACCTTCGTGACTTTCTCAACGACGATGTCCATATCATCATTAAGAACCTCACGATCCTCAGGAGAACCCCAGACGTCGATAGTAAGTACCTGTGCGAAGTTGTCAGTATGAGAGTCTTCGAGCTGGGAAGTGCTTGATTTAATGAGTTCTTTCGCATTGAATAAGCCGTTATAGCGTGCATTCATATCATGCCACCGCTTACCTATCCAGCCGACATCCTGCTTTGACTTCTTGGTAGTCACGCACGCAGAACAGGCCAACGTGAGCGACATAAGTAGGAGAAGAGATTTACTTGTCAATGTGGAGGAATATTTCGTAATCGAAGTCTGTTATCAGTTGGTGCGTGATGTAAAAGTGCCCAGCCCCAATATGTAGTATCATTGCTGCTTGGATTGGATCCTCTCAGGCAGCAGAAGGATAACACCATTGATCAGGCAAATATTATAAATAGATCTCGATCGGAATGGCTACAGGACATGACGACTCAGGAAGTGGAGAACGTAAGCAGGCGACTGACTATAAGCTGGTAGTCCTCCGCGCCGATGATCTCCAGGAGGTCCGATCTTTTCAGTTATCCGTGTCTAATTTGTACGTGATCCTATCGGTTGCTTTGCTCGTTATCGGATTTAGCGTCTTTGCGTTGTTGGCTTTCACGCCATTGAGGAATTTTGTTCCTGGATATGGCAAGATCAAGGCCAATGAGGAATTTCTCTCTTTGGTCACTCATGTTGATGATATCGATCAAAGCCTCGATGCCCAAGAATTGTATCTGGGAGCTCTCCAAGGATTAATTCTACCTGCGACAGATTCGATCAGACGTGCTAACCTTCCGACATTAAGCGACACTTCTAACACAGGTGAGATCCTTACATCCTATCGACCACCGTTACCACCTGCGAATCGATATCCGCCACCAGCGATCGATTTGATTCAGAGTGACATTCAGCCAGATCTATGGGAGGCGATCAATGCACAGAAAATACTGGCACCTATCGATGGAGTCGTTAGTGCAGGATTTGATCCCGCCATCAAGCACTTTGGTATCGATATTCTCGCACCAGCCAATACACCGGTTCGTGCGATGATGGATGGATATGTATTTAGCTCTGGTTGGAATCTCGAAACTGGGCATACCATCGGTGTGCAGCACGCTAACCAGATCCTGTCGTTTTATAAGCACAACTCCTATTTATTAAAGGAGAAGGGTACCTTTGTTAAGGCTGGAGAAGCCGTCGCCGTCATCGGGAATACAGGCACGTTGTCTAATGGACCACACCTGCATTTTGAATGCTGGCATAACGGAAAACCCATCAATCCAGAAGACATTATCAAATTCTAACTCATGGACAATCCTGCACTCAAAGAGATCTTAGACGAAGAAGGACAAGCAGTAAGTCCTGTACTACCCGAAGGGGTCAAGAATTACTTGATCGATATCGATGGTACGGTAACTGAGGATGTACCTAATGAGGAACCTGAGCGCATGGTGACTTGTCAGCCCTTCCCCGATGCACTACAGACCCTTAACAAGTGGTACGAAGAGGGACATATCATCACCTTTTTTACGTCTCGCACAGAAGAGCATCGCAGGGTCACTGAGACCTGGTTAAAGGAGCATGGATTCAAGTATCATGGTCTATTAATGAACAAGCCCAGAGGTGGTAACTATCATTGGATTGATAACCACATGGTTAGAGCTACGCGCTTCAAGGGTAAATTCACAGACTTAGTAAAGGTCAACAAGGAGATCGAAGTCTTCGAGAAGCATTAAAATGACCCATGCGGCGTGGAGATAAGGGGCCGACGTTCAGCTTCTCATTCATAGTTTACCCGCTTGATGATCTTGCTTTGATCAGATCACAAATTCACGATTTCGCTTGCATAGGTAGAAGTGCCACATCAGGAATGCGGCAGTGCTTCGATATCCCTTCCATCGCATCTCGGCATATGTATTAAGATCTGTAGAAGAGTTAATCTGCCATAGCTCTTTAGCCGTACGAATAAGGGCGATGTCCCCAGACGGAAAAATATCGGGAGCCTGAAGACAGAATAGGAGATATACGCCTGCTGACCATTGTCCAATTCCCCTGATCGATAACAGCCTTGCTGTGGCCTCTTCTATAGATACTTCCGATAGTAACGCGAAGTCAAATCGACCTTCAAGGACCTCCTTAGCAAGACCGATTATGTATGATGCCTTCTGTCTGCTCACTGTCGCCGCTCGCATCTTTTCGATGCTACTCATTGCCAGACGTTCCGGAGTGACGTGGTCAATTAGATCACACAATTTCAGGTATGTAGCTTTTGCACTGCTCAGCGAAACTTGCTGCTCGAGGATTATCCTACACATCGTTTCGAAACCCTCAGGACGTGACCATGATGGAGGAACTCCGTATCTGCTTACGATATCACCAAATATTGGATCTGCATCGACTAAACCATTGATGGATTCATGATTGATTACTGGTGATCTCATACTAACTACCTACTCTATTTCGATCTCTGTCAAGGTTTAAAATATTACGATTTTTTATAATCTATACCTTTACATCTTCTTCTATCAGCATGACAAAACAGCAACACGCAGAATCCCCCTGGTACTTGAGGCCTTGGATACCAGTGGGTATCATCTTTGGTGTTGCATGCGCTCTTTATGTGAACACAATCAGCCATTCGTTTACCCAGGATGACGCTATTGTCATTTACAACAACAGATATGTCAAAGAGGGAGTAGGTGGTCTCAGAAAGATCTTCTCCGAAGACTCTTTCGCGGGTTTTTTTGGAGAGTCAGGTAAGTCCTCTCTGGTCAGCGGAGGTCGATATCGACCACTCACCTTGGCGGTGTTTGCCCTTCTTTGGGAGGTCGTCGGAGATCAGCCTTGGGTGTTTCACCTGCTTGTCATCATCTGCTATGGACTACTGGTAAGTCTACTCTTCAAGGTGGTAGAAATGTTCACGCAGTTATATCCTTCCTCCAGAATCATGGCATTCTGCACTTCACTCATCTTCGCTGTTCATCCAGTGCATACGGAGGCTGTAGCCAATGTGAAAGGTTTGGACGAAGTATTCAGCTTGCTGTGGTCATTGCTGGCCATCCTCTTATCACGCAACTATATGCGTAATGGCAGTTATTGGATGCTCCCCTTGATAGTTGTGACATTTGGAGCAGCCCTCTTATCGAAAGAAAATGCAATCATATTTCTTCTACTTGGTCCTGTGACCCTCTACCTTTTTCAACCGCATGATGAAGCCCTTCGACTCAGTCGAGTGTTTGGGGTATTAGGGATGACAGCCATCACATACCTGATCTACCGTGGATCGGTGATTGGATGGGATATTGGTTCAGCACCAAGAGAAATGATGAACAATCCATTTATCAAGATCGAGGGGAACCGGTACGTCGATATCTCGGTGAATGAACGAATCTCTACGATTCTGTATGCCCTCGGAAGGTATATCCAGCTACTTTTCGTCCCGCATCCATTGTCCCACGACTACTATCCACGAGTATGGGGTGACCTAACTCTTTTGACTCCCGCTGTAGTAGCCTCTTCCATTATGCAGATCACCTTACTGCTCATCGCTGTACTTGGTATCCGTCGTAGGTCATTTATTAGCTATTGTATTATCTTCTTCTATCTCAGTATAGGTCTGGTCGCTAATGTGCTGTTCCCGATTGGGACGTATATGTCTGAGCGTTTTCTGTTCACTCCATCTTTAGCGGTTTGCCTTCTTGGCGGTTATGCCTTTGTGAACACCAGAACCAGAGTTGGTGTCTCCATCCGTTGGGGACTTTTCGCAGGACTTCTTGCACTTTTCTCAATCAAAACCATCACGCGAAACACTGTGTGGCAGGATGACTTCACACTATTTACAACTGATGTCCATACCTCACCAGGAAGTGCTAAAGTCCAGAACGCAGCAGGTGGCGCACTCGTCAACCGCGCTTACACCATGGATGAAGGCCCCGAAAAGACAGAGCTACTCAACAGGGCTATCCACCACCTAAATCAAGCGATCGAGATTCATCCTAACTACAAGAACGCACATCTGTTATTGGGCAATGCAAACTCCTATCTCAGATCATACGATCAGTCCATATCCGCATATGATAATGCACTTCTCGTAGATCCCTACTATGACGAGGCAAGCGCTAACCTGCTCATCGTACTGCGGGAAGCCGCCCGATACCAAGGGCAAACTCGTAAGGATTATGTCAAGGCAACAACTTACCTGAAACGTAGTCTCGACTTAGCACCAGATGATCACGAGACCAATGTCCTTATGGGCGTTGCACTGGGTAGTCAGGGCAAACATCGTGAGGCCGTAACCTATTTTGAAAAAGCCATCCAAATCAATCCCGAAGCAGCAAGAGGATATGTTAAATTAGGCTACGCTCTGCTCAATTTGGGTGATGAAGAGGAGGCCCAAATTCAGTTTCAACAAGCCATCTCTATAGACCCAACTGCTCTCGATAGATAGGAGTAAACCAAATCATAGAGAGCCAAAATACCTATACAACTATGCGTCGAAGTATCATCCTTACCTGTTGGATTAGTATTGCATCCTTCATAACTACCCATGCTCAACTGACCAAATCTGAATGGGTGGATTCCATCATGAATGAAATGACCACAGCCGAAAAAATCGGTCAGATCTTCATGATCAGAGCCTTCTCGAAGGAAGATCCCAGCCACATCAAGGATGTCAAGAGACAAATCAAAGACTATCAAGTAGGTGGGATTTGTTTTTTTCAAGGATCGCCTCTAAAACAGGCAGCGCTTACTCAAGAATATCAAGAGATGTCAGATGTGCCCATGATGATCGGTATAGATGGCGAGTGGGGTCTGGGTATGAGGTTCCCCAAGGACGCAATCAGCTTCCCAAAACAACTGACGATCGGGGCTATCAATGATCACCAGCTCATCTATCGTATGGGAAAAGAGATCGGTCGACAGTGCCAACTCAGTGGTGTGAATGTCAACTTCGCTCCTGCTGTCGATGTCAATAACAACCCACTGAACCCTGTGATCAATATTCGCTCCTTTGGCGAAGATCCATTCAATGTGGCCGCCAAGGCTTATGCCTATATGAAAGGCCTTGAGGATTCAGATGTTATGGCCTGTGCAAAGCACTTCCCAGGACATGGAGATACTGACGTAGACTCACATCACGATCTCCCGATCATCCCACATGATCGTGCACGCTTAGACAGCATCGAGTTGTTTCCATTTCAGATGATGATTCGGCAGGGTATCCCAGCAGTCATGACCGCACACCTGAGCGTACCTACCCTGGACAGCCGGGAGAATCGACCTACCACCCTGTCATCCTACGTAGTCGAAGACCTACTTCGGGACGACATGGGATTCGAAGGATTAGCATTTACCGATGCGATGGAGATGAAAGGTGTCACCAAATATTATAATCCTGGAGAGGCGGATGTCGAAGCGTTCTTAGCAGGTAACGATGTCATCTTGCTTCCCGAAAACATGGATGCTGCGATGCGTGCGATGAAAGAAGCGGTAGCAAGCGGAATTATCAGTACAGAGCGCTTAGATCGTAGTGTCCGACGGGTCCTTGAGGCCAAATATGACATGAACCTGGATGAGGTCATTACAAGAGCTTCTCAAGAAAACCTCATGACCGAAGTCAATAGCAAAGAAGCTGCGGTGATCAAAGCAAAAATCTACGAACGAGCGCTCACCTTAGTAGATAACTCTGAAGGCACGCTGCCGCTGACCAGTCTTTTGGGTCGAGAATATGGTAGCATCAGCTTGGGCTCTACTGGCATCAATACCTTCCAGCAGAGACTGGATGACTATATCGATGTCAGCCATTATCATCAGTCTAAGAATAATACCAATCCCACCACCTATGACGAGCATGTAACCAGCCTCAAGGACAAGGATCTGGTCTTCGTGACGATCCAAGACATGAGTCGTTATGGCTCCAAAAATTATGGTGTCGATCAACTACAGATCAATTTTATCAAGCAACTGGCGAGTGAGACCAAAGTGATCTTATCCATCTTCGGCTCACCATATGCGGCTAAGTATTTTGAAGATATCGCCACGGTCCTAATCGCCTACGAAGAAGATGAAATGGCTCAGGATGCTGCCGCCCAGGCGATCATGGGAGCCATAGACATCACAGGTAAGCTTCCAGTAACCGCGAGTGACCGCTATCCCGTCGGGACAGGGGTGAAGATCCCAAGTCTGAATCGTATCGGATTTGCCCTTCCTGAAGCCGTGGGCCTGTCTTCAGATACACTAAGCCGCATCGATGACTTAGTCGATGAACTCATCCAACTAAAGGCCGCACCTGGATGCCAAGTCTTAGTCGCCAAGGACAACAAGGTGGTCTACCACAGATCCTTTGGGCATCATACGTATAATGAGGACTTGGCTGTGGACAATGATGATGTCTTTGACTTGGCTTCTGTCACAAAGGTCTTAGCGTCAACCATCAGCGCGATGCACCTTCAGGATGCTGACCAATTCAACCCCAAGGATAGAATACGTCAGTACATCCCAGAGGAGGACACAACCAATAAGGCCAATATCGTTTATGAGGATATGTTGGCTCACGTAGCAGGCCTGGCAGCCTGGATCCCTTTTTATGCAGAGACCCTGGATGTAGAGTTGGACAACCAGCCTTCCACCAGCTATTACCGCGAGACACCGAGTGACTCATTCGGGGTGATGGTGACTCCCAGCCTCTACCTGCGAACTGATTATCCTGATACAATATGGCGGAAGATCTTCTCCTCGCAACTAAGGGAGACAAATGAATATCGGTATAGCGACCTCGCCTTCTATATCACTAATAAGACCATAAACAACCTTTCTGGTTATTGGGTAGATGGCTATGCCGAGATCAACTTCTACAACCCGATGGGCCTACGACGGACGATGTTTAATCCATATCGCATCCTGGACCAAGATGACATCGTTCCTACTGAACATGATCAATATTGGCGTAATCAGATCGTGGATGGTACAGTCCATGACATGGGAGCAGCGATGTTAGGTGGTGTAAGCGGTCATGCAGGTCTATTTAGCAATGCACGTGAGGTCGGAGTGCTACTGCAGATGGTACTCAATGGTGGACAATATGGAGGGCGCCAATACCTCAAACCAGAGACGGTAGAATATTATACGCGCAGGCATTGGCGTTCCACTCGACGTGGCATCGGATGGGACATGAAAGAACTTGACCCCGATCGTACCCTTAACATCTCGGAGAAAGCCAGTCGTCACGCTTTTGGACATCTTGGATTTACGGGTAATTCAGCATTTGCAGATCCAGACCATGATTTGGTGTTTGTATTCCTTTCAAATCGGACCTTCCCTACAATGAAAAATAACACTCTTGGCAAAGAAGACTTTAGACCACGCATACAATCTGTTGTCTATGATGCCCTGATTCCATGAGGTCAGATGACTAACTGAGTAGACCTGATCGCGCTTTGGCAGAGTATCGCTGATGATCAAAACTGTACAAATACGGGGCTCGATGGGCTCCGCCGGACATCCTTTTCTCATGTCTGATCAAGATGTTGTGCTTGAGTATCTTCCGTTGAAAATTGCTCCGATCTAAGCTTGTATCAAGGATAGCCTCATACATCTGCTGAAAGTCCTTCATCAGAAATCGCTCAGGTAGAAGCGATAACCCAATAGGTGAATACCGAATAGCCTTCCGTAAATGCTCTACCGCTGTGCCGACTATACGATCATGATCTCCACCGAGCGGAGGCAACTTCGTTACATCAATCCAATGGCAAGAGTCGATCAAGAAGTCAGGAGATACCTTCGTCTCTGATAGACGTACCAATGACAGATAGCCAGTGCTAAGGAATCGTTTTGTCAACCAATCTATAAATCCGAGATCCCCTTTTGGGTCGAGCTCCTTCATCATCTCAGTTACAGTACTCACATCTTTGGGTGAGGAGACAAATGCTCGTGTCGGATCGCTGAACGTATGAAACTGCTCCAGATACGCCTCCCCGAGTCCGGTTCGATCTGCGAGAATGCGCGCTGCAGCATCATCCAGGGACTCCTGGCTCATGACATATCCGCCAGGTAATGACCAAAACGAGCCCACTTTCCACTTTAGCAATAACACTTTAAGCACTCCCTCGTCAAAAGCCAAGACCACGCAGTCCACCACATTCTCGTGGAGAAACATATGATCGAAGGATGAAGAAATGGAGCTCACAGCAAAGTCGATTCTATTGTGTACATATGACACATTATAAGTACTATTGAAGAACTGAAGAGAAGGATTATGAAAAAAGTACTTAAGGTGCTCGGATATGTTTTAGCTGGAATTGTGGCTATACTCCTTATCGCACTTATTGTATTTGTCATTAGACGCAAGATGGCAACCAGGGCCAATATGAAGATGGCAGGTCCTGAGGCTTCTGTTTTACAAGAAGGAGCGTACACATATCGCGATCTAAATAAAAATGGTGCTCTTGATACCTATGAAGATGCCCGTGCACCGATAGCCGAACGCGTGACAGATCTGGTCTCACAGATGACTGTAGAAGAAAAAGCAGGATGTCTATTTGCCCATTTTCTATCGATGAATGCTAATGGAAGTTTGATGGAAATTCCGACGCTGTCCGATCCATTCTCGTTGATTACCAAAAGTACTTCAGAAACCCTGCTAAAGCTTCGGATGAATCATGTCCAAAACATGGGAGGTCGATCGGCACGAGAGTATGCCACGTGGAATAACAATCTTCAGAAACTTGCAGAACGCACCCGACTTGGTATCCCCATTACCCTCATCTCTGACCCTCGACATGGTACACAGGCTTTCGCTGGAGCAAGTGGAGAAGCGAAGTGGATATCCACATGGCCATCACCACTTGGGATGGGGGCGATAGGTGATTCATCTATTGTGCGCGAATTCGGGGATATCGCAAGGCAAGAGTATCGAGCGATAGGAATACGTCTGGCGCAGCATCCGATGGCTGACATTGCCACCGAACCACGATGGGCGCGGACGAATGGAACTTTTGGAGAGGATGCCAAGCTCAGTGCGCTGCTGACCAAAGCGTACATCTTAGGATTCCAGGGTGATAGTATCACTACTGAGAGTGTCATCTGCCAGACGAAACACTTCTCAGGAGGAGGGCCACAAGAAGATGGCTGGGATGCTCATTTCGCCAGTGGACCTGGTCAGGTATATCCTGGTGACGCCTTTGACTATCATCTCATTCCATTTACCGAAGGGGCGTTTCCAGCGGGAACGGCTCAGATCATGCCCTACTATGGGGTACCTAAGGGTCAAGTCGAAGAGGAGGTTGGGTTTGCGTTTAGCAAGGAGATCATTCAAGATCTTCTTCGAGATAGCCTTGGATTTGACGGAGTAGTCGCCACAGACTGGGGTATCATTAGCGATATGCCTGTTAAGACTGCATCAGCTTGGGGTGTAGAGCACCTTTCGGAAAGGGATCGAATGAAGAAGGTACTTGAGGCAGGATGCGATGTCTTTGGAGGAGATTACAATGTTGGTCACATCATAGATTTAGTGAATGACAGGGAGATCAGTATGGACCGCCTGGACCTCTCTGTGGGTCGGGTACTACGCGATAAGTTTCGACTTGGTCTCTTTGATGATCCTTACGTCGATATCGAGGCAACCGATATCGTAGGCAATCCCTCATTCAAGCAAAAAGGAAGGGAAGCCCAACGAAGGTCATTGGTTCTGCTTAAGAATGAAGACAACTTCTTACCTCTTCCGAGTTCAAAAAAGGTCTTTCTGGTCGGCATGAAAGGCGAGAAGTTATCTGATAAGTATCCCCAGATCGTCAAATCGGCTTCCGAGGCCGACATCATTGTCCAGAAATTGCTTCCGCCCAAATCTCCACCACGAGGCAAGGACTTCTTAGAGCGGCTATTCCCGCAGGGGCGACTCGACTATCCGCAGAAAGAAAAACAACTCATCCTCGACAGATGTGCAGAAAAACCCACTGTGACCATCATAACGGTACTTCGCCCCCCGATCATGCCAGATATCGCGGATGCCTCAAAGGCAGTTATTGCAGACTTTGAATGTGAGGACGACATCTTGCTGGAGCTCATCTTTGGAGGCTTCTCGCCCTCTGGAAAATTACCAATCGAATTTCCCTCGTCGGTTGCCGCGGTAGAAGCACAATTCGAGGATCTTCCATATGATTCTGAGGATCCACTATATCCATTCGGGCATGGACTGACCTATTGATTCAGGCGTAGTTTTTGCTTCCATCGTAGCGATGCAAGGCAATAAACCATCGCGTAAAAAACAAGCAGTCGTTCCTTCAGATCCACTGATAGGGTATCTCACTACGTACAATAGAGCCAAAGAACTCCCTATTCAGTATGACGACATGCTGCGCTATATGGCGGCCATTCCCTTGCTCAACTCAGACGGTAAAGACACTCTATGGGAGACTGTATTCTATGATCAGTCCGATGTCAAAGACATCCATCAAGCACTCTGTCAGATCTATGCTTTGCTCAATACTGAGGGAGATCTCGAAGTAATCGAGCATCTGTCAGTGGCACGTGTTGATTTCTGCACATTCGGTAATACCAAGCCTTTTAGGATTAGGATCATCAATCGACTTAACGATAACTACGATCACTTCTATATCAAACAGATCGATGCCAGCCGCATCTATGGACTCGAATTAGAAGGTATCCTGTCCCCTAACCGTCTCAATTTCATCATCCATGAGAACACCATCATCGAGGAGCATGTGGCGGGTGTACCTGGAGATGACTTCATGGAACACTATTTGGATGTCCCGAAATTTGATCAAATCCGGATTGCAAAAGAATTCATCAAGTTTAATGAACGCTGCTTTGTCCGACTGCTGGGTGATATGAGAGCATACAACTATATCGTAGACATCACCCCAGATATCGAAGGATCGCAATATCGTATCAGAGCGATCGACTTCGATCAGCAGTCCTACGAAGGAAGGAAGAGCTTCTACTTACCACAATTCTTCAAAGAGAATAATCCTATCATCTATATGGGAATCGATCATCTCAAGCCCGAAGCGGTTCGTCAATATCAATTAGAGGAGAGATCCCTCATCGCAAGAAGAGCACGCAACTCGAAGACACGGATCAATGACTTACTTGACTGTATGCAACGAGACCAACTGTCCAGCATGAAAAAGGTCCAAGAACTCAGACAAGAGTTAGCTACCCATCACCGTAATTCCATATTTGATAATTGCCAGACAATGGGAGAGATCGTTTTAGCTAATCTGAAGCTGGTGTTGAAAAAGGAATTCTATTCGGTGATGGGTAGCTAACTCTTGTCTGAGTTCTTGGACCTTTTTCATGCTGGAC